>NZ_JBILRO010000158.1:0-8144 GCF_044372605.1 Phenylobacterium sp. | reverse complement strand
GACTATGCGCGCGATATCCTGAGCTCCGGCCAGCACCTTCTGGCGCTTATCAACGACATTCTGGACATGTCGAAGATTGAGGCGGGAAAGCTGAACCTGAGATTCGAGCCGGTCTGTCTTGAGGAGCTTGCCGAAGAGGCGCTACGGCTGGTGCGTAACCGCGCCGAGGCCGCCGGCCTGAGCCTCATCCTCGACTTCGTCGATCTGCCAGAGGTGGAAGCCGACTATCGGGCCGTGAAACAGGTGTTGCTGAACCTGTTGTCGAACGCCATCAAATTCACGCCACGCGGGGGCCGCATCAGCATTCGCGGTGAGCGGCGCGAGGACGCCCTGGGCGAGCGGGTCCGCATAAGCATCCATGACACGGGCATCGGCATTCTGCCGCAGGATCTCGAGCGCCTGGCGCGACCGTTCGAGCAGGTGGAGAGCCAGCATTCCAAGACAACCCAAGGCACCGGCCTCGGCCTTGCCCTGACAAAATCCCTGGTCGAGATGCACGGTGGACTTCTCGACCTTCGCAGTACGCCGGGGCAAGGCACCGTGGCAACCTTCGCGTTGCCGGTGCGGCAAAGCGAGGCCGTGTCGGTTTCAACCGCCGCCGCCTGAGACAGACAGCTCTATTGCGGCGGCTTGTCCCCTCGCGGCGTACGCGGTCGGGCCAGGGCTTCGGCCAGCCGGCTGCGATCGGCGGGCGAGAGGGTTTCCACAAATGCAACGAGCCGCCGATCCATTTCCAGACGACCCTCGAATTCCAGAGCTCGTGCGCGCTCCAGATTTGCCCGCGCGGCGTCAGGACTGAATTCCGGATCACCCAGACTGCGGAACGCCGCCTGACTGAGGGTTCGGGCCTCGCGCATTTTCGGGGCGGTGCGCGTTGAGAATTCCAGTGATCTTGCGCGCCAGGCTGCCTGGGCTTCCGGCGACAACTCCCGAATTGCCGCCCCCACGGGATTGCGGTTTCTCGGGTCCGGCCCCTTGGCTGAGATCGGCATCCCTCGGGGGCCGTCCGATAGCCTCGAGCCGACAAAGGCGCCGACGATGAAGACGTTAACCGCCAGCGAGACCGACAATGCGACCCAGAGCGCGCGTGTGGTCATCACACCTCCCCATCAAGGTCGAAGTCATAGTCCTGATCGCTCACGGCCATCGTCACAGACTCCGGGGGCTCAGCAGAGACTGTCGCTGCAGAGAGGTGGGCACCGACAAAAATCCCTGCGGCGCAGGCAGCCGCCAGCCCGGCGCCGAGGCCAGCGGGCCAAAGAAAACCCATCCATCCCCTGCGGCCTGGCCGCGGCCCGGTAGCCGCAATCCGATCCGCGAGGCCAACGGAAGTCTGAGGCGGCGCATAAGCGTACAGCGCCGTGTCGACCTCGCCGGCGCGGCCCAGTACCGACTGCGCCCAGTCGGTTCGTGCGGCCATCAGCACCGCCGCCGCCTCTCGCTCGGCAGCCGGCCAGCGGGCCACATCACCGCCAAAGGCTTCCGCCAGGGCTTCGAACCGTTCTGCGTTCATGGCCTCACCCCTTCATGTCCGCGAGCGCGGCGCGCAAGGCGCGTCGACCGCGACCCAGCAGGCTTTCCAGCGCCTCTACGCTGACGCCCATCACGGCGGCCGCCTCGATGTTGCCGAGCTCCTGATAGTGACAGAGCACGATGGCCTCCCTTTGACGATCCGGCAGCGACTGAAGCGCAGCCCCCACCCGCCGACCGGTATCCGCCGCCTGCAAGCCCCGGTCGGGGGCCGGTCCATCGTCCGCACGATCCGGCGGATCGGCAAATGCAAGCTCGCGCCGGCGACGCAGCCGGTCGTAACAGAGGTTCAGCGCCACCCGGTGCAACCAGGTATCGAACCGCGCCTCGCCGGGCCGCCAGCGTGAAGCCTGTTTCCAGATCCGCAGGAACGCCTCCTGGGCGACGTCCTCCGCCTCGGCGGCGTCGCCCAGCATGCGTCCGGCCAGAGACAGCAGGCGGGGCAGTTTGCGAGCGACCATAGCCCGCGTTGCCGCGGGATCGCCCACAGCAACGCGCGCCAGCAGCTGGTCGTCCGAATCTCCCAAGCGCATTGGCTCCTGGAGTGCGTCTATCCGGGTCCGGGACCACCGCGCGCCCTCTGCCGGATCATGGCCGTCTCCTCCTTCGAGAGCCAGCCGTCCTTGTTGGCGTCGGCCATTTCGAACCGGCGCTGGGCCATGGCGCCAGCTTCAGCGGCCGTGACTGCGCCGTCCTTGTCGGCGTCAAGACGCATGATACCGCCCATCCGACCACCGCGCCGGTCGCCTTCGCCCTGTTTGGCCACGGCATCGACTTCGGCCTGGGTGATCTTGCCGTCCTTGTTTGTGTCCAGTCGAGCAAACATGCGCCCCTGGCGAACGGTCTCCACAGCCTTGAACTCGGACAGGGTAACCTTGCCATCATTGTCGGCATCCGGATTCGGCGGCTTACCGCCCCGGCCCGGCTGGGCATGGGCAGTCGTGACGGTCAGGGCCAGAGCGGCTGTGAGCAGGATCAGTTTCATAGGTCCTCGGTGGTTCAGTTTCGCACCCCGAAAACTTGTACGGGCGATCAAACCGTTTCCGTCGCGCGCCAGGGCGGATTGAGGAGAAGTGGGAACCGGTTTTCCGCCCGCAACCCGCTCTAAACGGATGGGAGCGATCATGTTCTTCGAGATCTAGGCCTTGACCAACGCCAGATAGGCGGCGCGCGCCGCTGAACGCGCTCCGGTCAGGCGGCTGCGCAATGCTCTGTAGCTGCGAGCGCCTCCGGCTCGTGCCAGTAACGCCTGAAAGGCCTTGGGTTCGTCGTCCGGCTGCGGATCGTCGCCCAGCGCCACCTTGAGCAACTGGGTCAGGTCCTGCTGCAACCGCCAGGCCGCCGAGAGTGCGTCCAGAGCCTTCGGATCGGCCAGCCCTGCGGCGCCAAGCGCATCCAGAGCTGCTGAAGTATTTGGCGACAGCGGCCCGCCTCGATCGGCGTGGACCAGCTGCAGAAATTGGGCCGTGAACTCGATATCCACCAGACCTCCCGGTGACAGCTTGAGATCCCAATCACCCTTTGGGGGCCGTTCGGCCTCAAGCAACTCGCGCATCTCCCGCACATCGGCCGCTGTTCGGGCGGGGTCATGGGGTCTGCGCAAGGCGGCCTCGATGACGCCCGCGGCCGCGTCGGCAAAGGCGTCGCTGCTCGCCCAGACCACCCTGGCACGGGTCAGCGCCAGCAACTCCCAGGTCTCGGCCTCGCCCTGATAGTAGTCGGCGAAGGCCGCAAAACTCACCGCCACAGGCCCCTTGGTGCCTGACGGCCGAAGCTGCATGTCCACGTCATATAGCTGGCCCTCGGTGGTCGGGCTGGACAGGGCGGCGATCAACCGCTGCGTAAAGCGGCCGTAGAAGCTTGATCCGTCCCAACCCTTGAGCGACGACGTCGCCGTCGGGTCAGACGCCCGATAGAGCGTCATCAGATCCAGGTCTGACGTTGCGCTCATCTCACGCGAGCCGCACTTGCCCAGGGCGACCACAGCGACTTCTCCCGGAAAGTCGCCGCCGAGCCGCTCGGCTTCGGCGAGGGCCACGGGCGCCAGGGCATCGATGCACAGGTCAGCCAGCTCAGCGAAGGCATGCCCGGCGGCTTCGGCGCTGGACGACCCGCTCATCACCTGCACGCCAATCCGGAAGGCCTGCTCACGGTGGAGGCGACGCACCGCGTCCATCGCCCCCTCAAACCCCCCGGCCGCCTGGACTTCGCGGGCCATGTGCGCGCGCTCGGGCGCGACGTCGACCTGGTCAAAGAATTCGGGATCCAGCATGGCGTCGATCGCTGCGGGCCGTCGGGCCAGGGTGCTGGCCAGTCGCGGTGCGAAAGCCAGTACCTGCACCACCAGTTCGAACAGCCTGGGCTGCGCCAGAAACAGGGACTGGAGCTGAACCCCGGACGATAGCCCCTCGAAGAAATCGCCGAACCGCCTGAAGGCGATTTCGGGCGCACCCGTGGCATGGGCGGCTTCGAGCAACCGGGGCGCCAGCCGCGTGAACAGCTCCCTGCCCCGTTCCGTCCGGGTCGCGGATGCGCGGCCGTGATGCCAGGTCCGGATGGTTTGCGAGACCCGCATCGGATCGGGAAATCCCATACGAGACAGGGTGGCAAGCGTCTCCGGATCATCGTCCACGCCGGTGAACACCAGACTGCCGAACCGGGACGACAGTTGCTCCGCCTCTGCGAACAATTCCCCGTAGCGGGCATTGACCGCCCTGAGGGTCCGCGTGACCGCCTGATCAAACCCGCGAAGCTGATCGTAACCCGCCAGGGCGGCGACCCGACGTCGGTCTGTCGCAGACTCCGGCAGCCTATGGGTCTGCTCGTCGGCGATCATCTGGATTCGGTGCTCAGCGGCGCGCAGCCAGATGTAGGCCTCGGACATCTGGGCCGCAGCGGCCGCGCTGACATGTCCCGCCGCCGCCAGGGCCCCAAGCGCGTCCAGCGTACGGTTGCTGCGCAGTTCAGGGTGGCGGCCGCCCAGGATCAGTTGCTGGGTCTGGACGTAGAACTCGATCTCGCGGATCCCGCCGCGGCCCAGTTTGACATCTACACCGGCGGCCGAGACTCGCTCGTCCACCTTGTGAGCATGGATCTGGCGCTTGATCGCGTGAATGTCGGCGATGGCGGCAAAGTCGAGATTTCGCCGCCAGATGTAGGGGATCAGTTCGTCGAGAAACGCCTGGCCGGCGGCCAGGTCCCCGGCGCAGGCGCGGGCCTTGATGAAGGCGGCGCGCTCCCAGTTCTGGCCCACGGTTTCATAGTATTCCAGCGCCGCCGGAACCGGGACAGCCAGGGGCGTGGAGGATGGGTCCGGCCGCAGCCGCAGGTCCACGCGAAACACATAGCCGTCGGCGGTTCGGACCTGCATCAGGTCCGATACCCTTTGGGTCAGACGAAGCGCCATCGCCAACGGCTCCACGCCGGGTGCCGTCACACCCAGAAGCGCCTCGGGGTCGAAGAAGATCGAAACATCGATGTCGCTGGAATAGTTCAGTTCATAGGCGCCCTGCTTGCCCATCGCGATGCAGAACCAGCCCGGGACGGGATTGTCGGGGTCCGCAATACGGAGAAGGCGACACTCCGCCAGTTCCTGGCTGGCGGCGACGGCCAGGGACGCCCGCAGCGCGGCGTCGGCGAAGCGGGTCAGGGCGCCGGTCACCTGATCCAGATCCCAGACCCCGCCCAGGTCGGCCAGTGCCGTCAGCAGGTGCAGTTCCTGTTTGAGGCGGCGCAGGACGCTTTCGGCATCACCGGGCAGTCCGTCAGAGACCGCCCGTGTGCGGGCCAGCAGATCCTCCAGCCGGGCGGTCGGATCGTCCGCCAGGAGGTCGCCCAGCCTGGCCGGATTGCGCCGGGCCAGCGAAATCAGATAGGGCGACGCGGCGAATACCGGATCAAGCGCTGCCCAGGTCGCCTCCGGCAGCGCCAGCCCCTCGCCGATCACACCGCGCGCCCGCGCTGCCGCCTTGGCGTCGATCACGGGGCCGCAGGGCTTGATGGCGTCGCCGAGTCTCATGGGCACAGGCTCTACGCCCTTGGCAGGATGAACGCCACGCGCAGGCCCGGGCCCATTTCGCCGACCTTGCCGGGACCTTCCGACAGTTCCAGCCGTCCGCCATGCGCCTCGGCCACGGCGGCGACGAGGGAGAGGCCAAGCCCGGCGCCGGCTTCATTGCGGCTGTTCTCCAGTCTCACGAAGCGCTGGATCACCCGTTCACGGTCTTCGTCAGGAACGCCCGGGCCAGTATCGGTGACCGAGAACTCCACCTCGCCTGACGACCTGCGCCGCACCCGCAGCATGATGGCACCGCCGGCGGGCGTGTACTTCACGGCGTTGTCGAGCAGATTGGCCAGGGCCTGCGCCAGGAATTCGCGATTGCCGCGCACAGTGAGACCAGCGGTGATCTCGGCGGCGTATTCCAGATCCTTGTCCTCGCAGAAGGGTTCGTAGAGTTCGGAGATGTCAGCCGCGAGCTCCGCCGGATCGAAGACCACCGGGTTCGGCGCCTGACCGGCCGCCTGCAGTCGGGCGATGGAAAGAACTGCGCCGAAGGTCTTCAATACCCCGTCCGTGTCCTCCAGCGCCTGGGCCAGCGCCTCCTCGGCATTGCCCTTGCCGGCTTCCACGTCGATATAGGCCGCCTCCAAACGCGCACGCAGCCGGGTCAGGGGCGAGCGCAGGTCGTGGGCGATCGCGTCGCCCGCATGCCGGTGTCCGGCCATGGAGCGCTCCAGCCGGTCCAGCATGTCATTGACGCCCTGGGCCAACTCGTCGAACTCATCGCGTGCGCCGCGGACATGGGCCCGGACCCCGGTCTCGCCATTGCGCACCCGCTCGACCACGTCGATCAGGCTGACCATGCTTCGCGAGACATTGCGGCTGACCAGCAGGCCCACGCCCAGGCCCAGCGCCAGCACCAGGAGCCCGGCGGCCTGCAAGGCGCCGACAATGCTGGCGAGATAGGCCTCATCCTCGCCCGCATCGGCGCCGACAAACAGCACCTCGCCACCCTTCAACCGTTCCTGCAGGCCACGGGCGGGATGTTTCACCGCGCGACCCTGGGCATTGATGTCGGTCACCTGGAAACTGGCCCAGGCGGGTTGGCCCGTGAAATTTTCCACCGGCGACTGTTCGATCGATCCGGAGATGCGCCGGCCATCCTTGGCCAGCAGCAGATAGAGAAAAGGCTTCTCGCTCGACGCCCGCTCAATCAGGGCCTGGTTGACCGCATCCGGGCCGGCGCGGTCGTACACGCCGATCAGCGAGGTCATCTCGCGGCGGATATCGCGATCCGTGCGGCGCGTCGCCTCGCCCGCAGTGGCGATATAGATATAGGCGAGGAAGGCCGAGGCAGCGCTGGCGAACAGCGCCAGGATCAGCACCGTCAGGCGAAATGGCGTAGTCCGGAACAGGCGGGGCATCTTCATGCCGGACACCCCGAGGGCGATCCTGTGATCGAGCTAGGCATCCAGCCGGTAGCCGGCGCCCCGAACCGTCTGCAGCATGGCCCGGTCAAACCCCTTGTCGATCTTGGAGCGCAGGCGGGAGATGTGCACGTCGATGACGTTGGTCTGGGGGTCGAAGTGATAGTGCCAGACTTTCTCCAGCAGCATGGTGCGCGTCACCGACTGGCCGGCGTGGCGCATCATGAATTCCAGCAACTGGAACTCGCGGGGCTGAAGATCAATCGCCTTGCCCGCTCTGTGAACGGCGCGCGCGATCAGGTCCATCTCCAGTTCGCCCACCTTGAGCATCGTATGGACGGACCCTGTGTCGCGGCGGCGCGCCAGGGCTTCGATGCGGGCGATCAGTTCGGGGAAGGCATAGGGTTTGACCAGATAGTCATCCGCACCGGCCTGAAGCCCGTCAACCCGGTCGCCCACCTCGCCCAGGGCGGACAGGAACAGCACCGGCGTACGGTCCCCCTCGCGGCGGAGGGTTTCGACCAGCTGGATGCCATCCATCTTCGGCATCATGCGGTCCACGACCATGACATCGAAGGCCCCGCCCTGCGCCGCGGCAAGGCCTTCCTGACCGTCTGCGCCCCGGACACACTCGTGACCCGCCTCCGTCAGGCCACGCGCCATGGCCTCGGCCGCCTCAAGATCGTCCTCGACAATCAAGATCCGCATGTGAGTCCCGCCCTTGTCAGGCCAGGAGACTACCCCGAAATCTTGATCGGCAGAAACGCGGTGCGGCCGCTGCGCAGGACACCCACCAGGACGCTTGTGCGGCCTGCTTTTTTGGCGGCGTCGACGGCGGCGGTCAGATCGGCGGGCGTTGCCACGGCGCGGTCGTTGACCCGTGTGATCACGTCGCCCCGCCGAAGGCCCTTGGTTCCCGCGTCGGAGCTCTGATCGACCGTTTCGACCATGGCGCCGCGAACCTCCGCCGGCAGGTTGAGCCGATTGCGCGCCACGTCGTCCAGCGGACCAACAGTCATCCCGAGCACAGAAGCCTTGCCCGGCGCGCCCGGCACAACACCGCCGCCGCCGGCGCTGCCCGGCTCATTGCTGTTGGCGGCCAGTTCGCGCTCGGACGGACGGACGCCGGAGCGGATGTCCACCATACGACGCTTGCCTTCGCGGATAACCTCCAGACGCAGGAGATC
>NZ_JBILRO010000080.1:0-12963 GCF_044372605.1 Phenylobacterium sp. | reverse complement strand
CAACAACGACATCGTCGGCAATACCGAGGGCATCGGCGGCGTGCGCGACAACACCCATGTCCGGGTCTTCTCCGAGGGTACTCGCAGCACCGAGACGCCGGAACAGGCCAACACGCGCCGCTACAACGGCGGCGAGGTCGACAGCCCGTCGCGGAACCTGGCGCGGTACATGGACCGCATCGCCGACGACTACCTGACCAATCTCGATGTGGTGATGGTGTACCGCACCGACCGCTATTCCCGGGGCGGAGATCAGGTGGAAATGCTGCGCGCCGGTTTCCCCGCCGTGCGGGTCACCGAGGCGGTCGAGAACTACACTCGCCAGCATCAGGATCTGCGCACGGAAAACGGCATCCGGTATGGCGACGTGATCGAGGGCGTGGACTTCGCCTACCTCGCCCAGGTCACGCGGCTGAACGTGGTGACCATGGCCGCCCTGGCCAGTGCGCCGAGACCTCCGGTCGGTGTGAAGATCGCCGGCGCGGTCAGTGCGGATACGACCGTCAGCTGGACCCCGTCAGCCGATGCGGCGGCCTACAGAGTCTGGTGGCGCGGCACCACGGAGCCGACCTGGCGCCAATCCCGCGTGGCCACCGGCGGTGAGCTGAAGCTCACAGGCATCAACATCGACGACATGTTCTTCGGGGTCAGCGCCATCAGCGCCGACGGCTATGAGAGCCCCGTGGTGTTCCCGGGTCCCGCCGGCACATTCGAGCGGGGCGGGGTGAAGTAAGCCGCGAACAGCCGCAAAGCGGCGCCCACCAAGGGAGAGCGAAACCGTCGAAACGCAGATTCGCGCAGAAGGCGAGCCAATCAGACTTCGGCGTCCTTCCGCGTCTTCTGCGGTTGTGTTGAACGCGCCTGCAGCGCGGCGCCTCCGCCGCTCAAAGCGCCTTGACGATCCCCTCGACCATCTTCTTGGCGTCGGCGAACAGCATCATGGTGTTGTCGCGGAAGAAGAGTTCGTTCTCGACGCCGGCATAGCCCGCCGCCATGCCGCGCTTGATGAAGAGGACGGTGCGCGCCTTCTCCACGTCCAGGATCGGCATGCCGTAGATGGCGCTGGTGGGGTCGGTCTTGGCGGCCGGATTGGTGACATCGTTGGCCCCGATCACGAAGGCCACGTCAGCGGTCGGGAACTCGGCGTTGATGTCCTCCAGCTCGAAGACCTCGTCATACGGCACGTTCGCTTCCGCCAGCAGAACGTTCATGTGCCCGGGCATCCGGCCGGCGACCGGGTGGATGGCGTACTTCACCTCCACGCCCTCTTCCTTGAGCTTGTCGACCATTTCGCGGAGCGCATGCTGGGCCTGAGCCACCGCCATGCCGTAGCCGGGCACGATGATCACCTTCGACGCATTCTTCATGATGAAGGCCGCGTCTTCCGCCGAGCCCTGTTTGACGGGACGGGTCTCGACCACGCCGCCGGCACCCGCCGCCGCATCCTCGGCGCCGAAGCCGCCCAGGATCACCGAAACGAAGCTGCGGTTCATGGCCTTGCACATGATGTAGCTGAGGATCGCGCCCGACGAGCCCACCAGCGCGCCGGTGATGATCAGGGTGTTGTTTTCCAGCGTAAAGCCCAGCGCCGCAGCAGCCCAGCCGGAGTAGCTGTTCAGCATCGAGACCACGACGGGCATGTCGGCGCCGCCGATCGGGATGATCAGGGTGATGCCGAGGATCAGGCTCAGCGCCAGGATCGCCCAGAAGGCCCACAGCGCCGCGCCGCCGGAGAGGCACAGCACCACGATCAAGGCGACGATGCCGAGGCCGATGGCCAGGTTCAGCATGTGCCGCGCCGGCAGCAGGATCGGCGCCCCGCTCATGTTGCCGTTGAGCTTCAGCGCCGCGATCACCGAGCCGGTCAGGGTGATAGCGCCGATGGCGACGCCAAGCGACAGCTCGATCAACGACTGCAGGTGTATGTGGCCGTCATCGCCCAGAATGCCATAGGCGGCGGGGGTGTAGATCGCCGCAATCGCCACCAGACAGGCCGCCGCGCCGACCAGACTGTGGAAGGTGGCCACCAACTGCGGCATGGCGGTCATGGCCACGCGCCGGGCGATCAAGGCGCCAACGCCGCCGCCGACGGCGACACCGCCAACGATCAGGCCGATGGTCAAGGGGTCAAGCTTGGGTCCCAGCAGCCATAGGGTGGTGACCACCGCGATGGCCATGCCGATCATGCCGTTGCGGTTACCCGCCTGGCTGGTGGTCGGCGACGACAGGCCCCGCAGCGCCAGGATGAACAGCACCCCGGAAACGAGATAGAGGATGGCCGCGATATTGGCGTTCATTTTCGGTCCCCAAGAACCTTTGACATCTCGGCAATTAACAACGGCATACGATTCCGGACGACATCCACAACGACGTCGAGCTTCATTGCGTCATAGCCGTGGATCACCACGTGCCGCATGCCGATGATCTGGCGCCATGGCAGCGTGGAAAGTCGTTCGCGGGTCTCGTCAGAAATGCGCGTCGCCGCTTCGCCGACGATTTCCACCGCGCGGATGACCGCGTATCGGCTACGCTTGTCCTTCTCCAGATCCGTGTGATCCAGATCGCCGAGGAGATCCATCGAATCCGCCGCGAAATCCACCATGTCAGCAAGGGCGTCCTCGTCGCGTTCGGTCATAGCTTGACGAGATCGCGTTCCAGGCGTGCCTTCATTCTTGGCCGCGCGTGATCGATATCCACAAGATCGACCGGTCCGTGAAGATCGTCCCGCAGGTCCATTAACAGTCCGCCGAGGTCGAACAGATCGGCCGGTCCCACGACGCGATAGGCCACATCGACATCACTGTTCGGGTTGTCGTCACCTCGGGCGACCGAACCGACGACGCCAACCAACTCGATGCCAGTGGCCGCGGCCTGGGCTTGCCGACGACGGACAGCGCCCAGCGCCTCCTGCAGCCGCTCGCTGCTCACTTCGCCTTGTCCTTCTTTTTGTACATCGCCAGCATCCGCTGGGTGACCAGGAAGCCGCCGAAGATGTTGACCGCCGCGAAGGCTGCCGCCAAGGCGCCGGCGCCTTTGGAGATCAGGATATTGCCGGTCAGTTCGCCGCCCGCGCCGCTGGCCGCGGCGGCCAGCAGGGCACCGACGATGATCACCGACGAAATGGCGTTGGTCACGGCCATCAGCGGGGTGTGCAGGGCCGGCGTCACGCTCCAGACCACATAGTAGCCGACGAAGATCGCCAGCACGAAGATGGCCAGGCGGAAGACGGTGGGGTCGACAGCTTCCATCGCTTATCCCTTGAGGTTCGGGTGGACGACCTGACCGCCCTGGGTGACCAGGGCCGCCTTGAGGATCTCGTCCTCGTAGTCCGGCGCAAAGGCGCCTTCCTTGTTGAGGAACAGGCCCGCGAACGCGAACAGGTTGCGTGCGTAGAGCGCCGAGGCGTCCGTAGCGATGCGGCCGGGCAGGTTGGCCACGCCCAGGATCTTTACGCCATTTGCCGTGACGGCCACTTCGCCCAGTTTCGCGCCCTCGACATTTCCGCCCTGTTCGACGGCCAGATCGACCAGCACCGAGCCCGGCTTCATGGAGGCCACCTGGGCGGCGCTCACCAGCCTGGGCGCCGGGCGGCCCGGGATCAGGGCGGTGGTGATCACGATGTCCTGCTTGGCGATGTGGCTGGAGACCAGTTCGGCCTGCTTGGCCTGGTATTCCGCGCTCATTTCCTTGGCGTAGCCGCCGGCGGTCTGGGCGTTCTTGAACTCCTCGTCCTCGACGGCGAGGAACTTGGCGCCTAGGCTTTCCACCTGCTCCTTGGTGGCCGGCCGCACGTCGGTGGCGGTGACGACGGCGCCCAGACGCCGCGCCGTGGCGATGGCTTGCAGACCGGCGACGCCGACGCCCATGATGAACACCTTGGCCGCCGCGACGGTGCCGGCGGCGGTCATCATCATCGGCATGACCTTGCCATAAGCTTCCGCCGCCTCGATCACGGCGCGGTAGCCAGCGAGGTTGGCCTGGGAGGACAGCACGTCCATCACCTGGGCCCGGGTGATACGCGGCACGAACTCCATGGCGAAGGCGGTGACGCCAGCCTTGGCCAGAGCGTCCAGTGTCGGGCGCTCCATGTAGGGGTTCAGCGTGGCCACAACGATCGCGCCGGACTTCAGCGCCTTGATCTCATCGGCTTCGGGCGGACGCACCTTGAAGAGGATGTCAGCCTTGTCGATCGCTTCCTTCGCGGTCTTGGCCAGTGATGCGCCGGCGCTCACAAAGTCTGCGTCGGGATAGGAGGCCGCCTCACCGGCACCGGTTTCCACCGTCACGGTGAACCCGGCGGCGACCAGCTTCTTCACCGTCTCGGGAACCGCAGCCACGCGGGTTTCTCCGGCGCGACGCTCCTTGGTGACGGCGATGACGGCCATGTCTTGTGAAGTCTCCGGAACCGGTACGAATTGGGCCGGACCTTAGGAGGGTCGCAGATGGCTTGTCCAGCGGACGGCCTCGCGCCTCCGGTCGCCCGGATATCAGATTGAAGGGTTGGAGCCCGTCCCTAGTGGTCGGCGGCGGGCTTCTCGCGCAGTAAGACGATGCCCAGCACCAGCGATACCAAGCCCGAAATCGTGCTGCCCATGAACCCGATCGGCGTGCAGAACAACAGCACCACCCACACCAGGAAGGCCGCCAGCGCCAGCGAGCCCCACTTCGTCAGGCCCATGATCAGATGATAGGTCGCGGTCTGCTCGGTGATGTCCATCTCGCCGCGATGGTAGTCGGAGGACGGGCCAGCCATCAGGTTCACTCTTGCAATTGGAAAACGTCGCCACGGGCGATACACGAACCGCCCGCGCCGCTCAAGCGGTGGGTGTTTTGTCAGGCCAGATGGCCAGCAGGGTCCGAAGCGCAGCGACCAGCGCCAGAGGCTGATCAATCATCACATGGTGGTGGCTGTCCGGAATCTCGATCTCGCGCATCCTGCCCGCCAGCACGCTGGGCTCGCCCGCCCGGCGGCTCTCGATGATCCGGCTCTTGTCGCCGTAGAGGTGCACCATCGGCACGGCGTCTTTCGCGGCCGGCTCGGGACTTGAGCCCGTGACCATCGAGGTCATCGCGGACCGGTCCAGTTTCTCCCACATCTGCGGATCGAACTTCCAGGTCCACCCCATGCCCGAACCGTCGGCCATCGGAACCTGCTTCAGCGAGCGCCGGGCGATGAAATCGGCGATGTAGAGATTGTCCGTCGGTTGCGGCGGCATCAGCCGGAAACGAGCCAGGGCGGCGGCCACCGTCGGATAGATGCGGCTGGGGCGGTCGGCGGTGGGGATGTTGCGGATCTGCTCCATCCGCTTCTTGCGCTCCTCCAGCGCCTCGGGCGGCGGACCGCCGAAGCCGGTATCGACCAGCACGGCGGCGTGCATGTTTTCGGGGCGCTGAATGGCGGCGAAGAACACCTGACCACCCCCAAAGGAATGACCGATGTAGACCGGCTTCCGGCCGCCGTCATAGAGCCCGGTGCTGCGGGAGACGGCCTCGGCATCGTCAGCAAAATCGGTGAACCGGTAGGTCTCGCGCCAATCGGAGGCGCCCATGCCGGCCAGCGACATGGCCGTGACCCGGAAGTCCTTGGCCAGCAGCGGCCCAATGAAGCTCCACCAGTCGGCGTGCGCGCTGTTGCCGTGGATCAGCAGCAGGCCGGGCTTGCCCAGCTCACCCCAGGTCAGCACTTCCAGTTTCGCGCCGTGCGAGGTGACGAAACCCCGCTCAGGCTCCTGGGCGATGGCGTCCTGGAACCATTTGGGCGAGGGCGGTTCCGCACCCTCGAACGGCGCCAGCGGCGCACGAACCTCCGGCGGCAGGTTATCCGAGTGGAAGGGCCGGTCGTCGTAGGTTTCGCCGTCCGCCTTGGGCTTATCAGTCAGTTCATTGGCCATCGCCGTGCGGTCTAACGAGCGTTTGAAAAATGGCAACCCTTGGCGTCCCGGTTCGCTTGACGACCATCGCGCCATCGAACTTCTGGTAGACGCCGGTTACACGCCAGTGGAAGCGATCCGCATCGGCACGCTGAACGGCGCCGCGTAACTGCGCCTGGCCGACCAGATCGGCTCCGTCACGCCCGGCAAGATCATCTCCGAGATCGGCAACGTCGCCGTCGTCTTCAAGGACGGGATCGGATACGACCCCGAAAAGCTGCTGGAAACCGTGCGCGGTCGCTACGGTCAGTATTGAGGACCATCCATGAAACCCAACCGCTTGCGGGAAATCTGGGCCAAGGGCCGGCCGGTGCTGAACGGCTGGTGCAGTATCGGCGCGCCTTTCGTGGCCGAGACCATGGCCTCCATGGGCTGGGATGCGCTGACCATAGATCTTCAGCACGGACTGATCGGCTACAATGAAATGCTGGCTATGCTGCAGGCGGTCGCTTCCAGCGATGTGACGCCGATCGTGCGGGTCTCATGGAACGCTCCCGGCGAGATCATGAAGGCGCTGGACGCCGGGGTCTATGGCGTCATCTGCCCGATGGTGAATACGCGCGCCGAGTGCGAGGCCTTTGTCGGCGCCTGCCGCTATCCGCCGGGCGGCTATCGCAGTTTCGGCCCAACGCGGGCGGCGCTCTCTTCCGGACCAGGCTACGCTGACGAGGCCAACGACGAAATCCTGACCTTTGCCATGATCGAGACGGTCGAAGCCCTGGCCAATGTCGCCGAGATCGTCGCCACGCCGGGCCTGAATGCGGTCTATGTAGGCCCTTCCGACCTTTCGCTGTCCATGGGCGGCAAGCCGGATCAGGACACCCAGGATCCCGTCCGTCTGGCGGCCTATGACACCATCCTGTCGGCCTGCAAGGCCGCTGGCGTGCGCGCCGGCATCCACACCACCAGCGCCGCCTATTCGCAGCAGATGATCGCACGCGGCTTCGATCTGGTTACCGTCGGCTCGGACGCGGGCTATCTCCAGTCCGGCCGCCGCGATGCCCGGGCGATGCAGGATTTCGTCAGGACCCGGGCCCGATAGCGCTGTCCGGACACGATTTCTCTGGCCTGCGCCCGCCAGATCGGCTTGGCTCCGTTCCTCGCGGCGACGGGCCGCAAGCTGGCGGATCTCACATGGCCGAACCCAGACCGATGAAGAAGAGCGAGACGCTCGAAATCCGGATCCCCTATTCGACCAAGCAGGCCTTCATGGCCCAGTGCCAGGCCGAGGGCAGGACCGCCAGCGAGGCGCTTCGGGGCCTGATCGACCAGCGCCTGTCGCCGCCCAGACCCTACCGCGACGGTCGGCGTCTTCAGCAGTTCTTCGCCGGCGCGCTGATCGCTGCGGCCGTGGGCGCCGCTGCGGCGCCGGCCCTGGCCCGCGCAACGCTCGCGACCCAATTCGAAACTCTGGACCGCAACCACGATGGCCTGCTCACGCCGGCAGAATTCGGGCGCTGAACCTCAGACGACGGGCTGAAACATCCGCCCCGGCTGGAAGTGGGTCACCCAGGTCCAGGGCTTGAACATCGACGCCCCTATCCGCCAGGACACCAGCACATAGCGCGCGCGTCCCAGCAGGTTGTCCATCGGCACGTACCCGACGCCGATCTCTTCGGGCCAACGACTGTCGAGCGAGTTGTCGCGATTGTCGCCCATCGCAAAGACGTGGCCTTCGGGCACCACAAAAACATCGGTGTTGTCGCCCGCGCCGTCCGGACCGCGATCGAAGGTCAGATAGCGCCGACCGTCCGGCAGGGTTTCCCACACGCGGGTCACGATGATCTCCGGCGAGTCGGGGTCCCGGGTCTGGCCATCCCGCGTCTGGCGAACGGGATCGCCGTTGATCGACACCAAACCGCCCGTCACTTGCACGCGATCACCCGGCAGCCCGATCAGGCGCTTGACCCAGGTTTGCGCCGGATCACGCGGCAGGCGGAAGACGATCACGTCACCCCGGCGCGGTGCCTTGCCGTTGAGACGCCCGGCCGGCAGCGGCGGACTGAACGGCACGGAGTGGCGGCTCCAGCCATAGTCGAACTTCGACACCAGCATGTAGTCACCGGTCAGCAGGTTGGGCTCCATCGACGACGAGGGAATGGTGTTGGGCTGGAACAGAAACACCCGGAGCACCAGGGCGATCAGCAGCGCCAGACCCACTGTCCGTACCAGGTCCATGGTTTCGGCCAGGAGGGGGCGCGGGGCGGGAGAAGACGGGGATGTGTTCATGGTCCCGATGAAGGCGCCGGCCTTGAGGTCGGAGCAACCGTCGTCGTGTCCAGACAGGGCGCCCGGGCTGTCCGGACGCCGCCGTCCTGCATCACCGCGCCCTTCCGCGCGCGTCGAAACGCGGTAAGACACCAGGGACATGAAACTCCTCCCCGTCATTGAAGCGCGCGCCCGAATCCTGGCCGAAGCGATCGTCCTGCCCCACGAACCCGTCGCCATTGCGCAGTCTATCGGCCGGGTGCTGGCCGAGGATGTCACCGCCGTGCGCGATCAACCGCCTTTTGCAGCCTCAGCGATGGACGGCTGGGCGGTGCGCAGCAGCGATGCGCCAGGCCTGCTTCGGATCGTGGGCGAGAGCGCGGCCGGCCATGGGTTCGTGGGCGCCGTGCAGTCCGGGGAGGCTGTGCGGATCTTTACCGGCGCGGCCGTGCCCGCCGGTTGCGACGCCGTGGTCATTCAGGAGGACGCCACGCGTGAGGGCGAGACGGTGGCCGTCCCCGCCGTGGCCAGCGGGAACCACGTTCGTCCGGCGGGCGGAGACTTCAAGGCAGGCCAGACGCTGCTGACGACAGGTCTGCGGATCGATCCCTGGCGGCTGTCGCTGGCGGCTGCGGCGGGTCGCGGGGAGCTGTGGGTGACGCGACGGCCCCGGGTGGCGCTGTTTTCCACGGGCGAGGAGATCATCGAGGCGCCGGCTATCCCCGGACCGTTCCAGATCTACGACTCCGGGTCGCGGGCGCTGGAGGCGCTGATCTCCGGCTGGGGCGCCGAGGTGGTGCGGGCCAGGCCGGTGCGGGACACCATGGAGGCCACGATCCAGGCGCTGCGGGACGCTGACGGTGATCTGGTGGTGACTGTGGGCGGCGCCTCGGTGGGCGACCACGATCTGGTGCGCGGAGCTGCTGAGGCCCTGGGGCTGCAGCTCAAGGTGGCCAGCGTCAATGTCAGGCCCGGCAAGCCGACCTTCTTCGGTTTATTGTCGGATGGTCGCCGCCTGCTGGGATTGCCGGGAAATCCTGCCTCGGCGATGGTCTGTGCCGAGTTGTTCCTCCGGCCGCTGATCAACGCCTGCCTTGGCGCCGACGCCGGCCCGCGCATGATTCAGGCCCGGCTCGACGCACCGCTCGGCGCCAACGGCCCGCGCGAACACTGGATGCGGGCCCAGCTCAGCCATGCGGGCGGGATGGTCATCGCGCGTGCCTATCGCGATCAGGATTCTTCGCTGGTGAGCGTCTTCGCCGCGTCTGACGCGCTGCTGGTGCGGCTGGCCGGTGCGCCGGCGCTGAGCGCGGGTGACGTCGTGGATGTGCTGCCGCTGGCGCGCGCATAGCGCAGCGCGGTGATCTCGCCGATCACCGAAACCGCCACTTCGAAGGGCGCCTTGCCGCCGATGTCGAGGCCGATGGGCGCGTGCAGACGCGCGATCGCGGATCCCGCCATGCCCTCGAACCTCAGCTCGTCCAGCCGACCGGCCAGACGTCGCCGCGCGCCCAGCAATCCCACATAGGCCGCCGGCGAGGGCAAGGCCGCCTTCAGGGCCGCGCGATCCGTCTCCAGATCATGGGTGGCGACGGCGACAGAGGTCCAGGCGTCCATCCCGATGGCGACCAGCGCCTCGGCGGGATCCTCGCGGCGATAGGCCAGGCCCGGGATCGGCGGCGGTGTCTGCGGACCCTTGGGTCGGACGAGTGTGGTCTCGAAACCGGACTTCAAGCCCAGCTCCGCGATGGCCAACGCTGTGGGGTCGCCGCCCACGATCACCAGACGGGGCCGCGGCTCATACGCCCGCACGACGCTGGCTTCTGGCCAGGGTGAAAGCGCGCCGCTACAGGCCCGCGTCACGCCATCACTGACATAGGTTACGGCCCGCCGCTCGGCTTCCGCCGCCAGAAGGTCGGCCAGCGCCGCATCGTCCGCCGGAACGCGCTCCAGGAAAATCTCGATCCGTGCGCCGCACAGCAGACGAATGTCCGGCCAGGGGCTGCCGTCCCCGTAGACCAGCCTGCGCGGCGCCGCGTCGGCCAGGCAGGCCCAGGCGTGGCCGGCTACGTCGCCCTCCACGCAACCGCCCGAGAAGTAGCCGGCCAGAACGCCCGGCGCGAATACCATCTGGGTTCCCTCCGGCCTGGGTCCGCCCCCGTCCACAGCGACAAGCGTGGCCAGCACCATGGCGTGCCCCGCATCGCGCGCCTGGCGCAGCGCCGGACGCACGTCCTCGGCGACGCCGAACATCGGCCAATCGGGCATGGTTTCCTGGGGCAGGACTTCGTTCACCATAAAAGACAATCGCTTGGATACGGGTTCTTAGCTTTCGCGCCTCAAGATGGCGGCTCTATCGGATTTGACCAAGCTTTTCGGGCCGTATGACCTCATTGCTCAGCAAACTCGGCCTCGGTACCGGACATCTCGGGTTCGACCAGCCGCCCGCCACCCGTGGCCGGCCCCGGGAAGCCGAAGCCCGCGACGTCCTGTCGATCGCCAGCCGATCGAATCTGGGGGTTCTAGAGGTGGTCCGTCAGTCCGCGACCGCCGACACCCACCTTCGCGCCGCACTGCCGCAACCCCATACCTTCCGCATGACCCTCACCGCCGTCCGCCCCGATCGCGGCGCGGATCTCGTGGAGGCCGAGCTGAAGGCGCAGATGCTGCGCCTGGGCGTACAGCGGGTGGATACGATCCTGGCGCCGTCGGCCACGGATCTGTTCTCGCCGCTCGGTCCGCAGATGTGGGATCGGCTGCGCGCCATGAAGGACGCCGGGCTTTGCCGCAAAATCGGTGTGCCGGTCTATGCCTCGGACGACCCGATTGGCGTGGCGCGCCGGTTCAAACCGGATGTCATGCAGGCGCCGGCCTCACTGCTGGATCAGCGCCTGTTGCTGGACGGCTCGCTCGCCACCCTGGCCGGGATGGGTATCGAGGTGCATCTGCGTTCGATCTTCCTGAATGGCGTTCTGTTCCTGCCGCCTGACCGTGCGCCCAATCATCTCAAGGCCGCCGCCGGCCGCATCACGCGTGCGCGCAGGCTGATCGCCGAGGGCAAGTCAGATCCCCTGCAGGCCGCACTCGGCTTTGCACTCTCCCGCCCCGAGGCCAGCGCCGTGCTGGTCAGCGTCACGACCGTCGCCGAAATGAGCGCCGTGGTCGCCGCGGCCATGAGCCCGCCCCCGGACCTCGACTGGGACGAAATGGCACTGGATGACGCCGAAGCCCTGGCCTGGGCTGCGGCTTAAGGGCGATCATCAGCCCGGGCTGGGTTCAGCGCCACCCTGGACGGGATCCGCCCGATTGCCGGCATTGCGGCCACCCGGACATCAATCCTGCTCGCGACCCGGAAGATGTAGCGCTAAGCTTGAGGCATGAACGCGCCCTTCAAGACCGATGGCTTGCCGGAATGGCGGCTGGATGACCTCTACGCCAATCGCGAGGACCCTGGCATCGAGGCGGACCTGGCGCGCTCTGAGCAGCTCAATCGGCAGCTGGCGACGCTGGAGGGCCAACTCGTGGGGGCCCGCGCCAGACCGGCCCAGCTGGGCGCGCTGATCGACCAGGGCGTCCAGCTCTATGAAGAGGCCACCAACGCCATGTGGGGCGTGGGCGCGTTCGGCTCGCTGTCGGCCTCTACCCAGCGGGACAATCCGGCCTGGTCGAAGTTTGAATCCGACCTGCGCACCCGCACGTCGCAGATCGCCGCGATGAGCCTGTTCTTCACCCTGGAGATCAACCAGCTGGAAGACGGCGAACTGGAAGCCGCGATGCAGGCTCACCCGGCGGTTCAGCGGTGGCGGCCCTGGCTGCGGCGGGTGCGGGCGGGCAGGCCCCACGAGCTCAGCGCGGACCTGGAGCGCCTGCTGATCGACAAGGCGCCGGCGGTGGCGAATTGGGCTCGTCTGACCGACGAAACCCTGGCGCGCTTGAGCGCCCGCGTCGATGGCGAGACGCTGACGCTGGCCGAGATCCTCAACCGGATGTCCGACCCGGACCCCAGGCGGCGCAAGGCTGCGGCCCAGGCGCTGTCGAAGGCGCTCAATGAACGCACCTCCACGCTGGCTTTGTCGCTCAACACCCTGGCGTTCGAGAAGCAGGTGGAAGACCGCTGGCGCAAGTTTGCCACGCCTGCGGCTGGCCGGCACCTGGCCAACGAGGTTGATGCCGACGCCGTGGCCGCCCTGGAAGCCGCCGTGGTGGACGGCTACGCCAGCGTCAGCCACCGCTACTATCGCCTGAAGGCCAGGGTAATGGGCCGCAAGGTGCTGGACCACTGGGACCGCAACGCTCCGTTGGACGAGGCCGCGCCGCGTGTTTTCTCTTGGGATCAGGCCCGGTCCATCGTGCTGGAAAGCTTCCAGGCGCTGGCGCCTTCGTTCGCGACGGCGGCCGAGACGTTTTTCAACAAGCCCTGGATCGACGCTCGGCCCCGGCCGGGCAAGCAATCCGGCGCCTACTCCCACCCGGTCACGGCAAACCGGCATCCCTATGTCTTCATGAACTACATGGGCGAGCGGCGCGACGTGCTGACGCTGGCGCATGAACTGGGCCACGCTGTGCACCAGACCATGTGTCAGCCCATGGGGACCCTGCTGGCCGACACGCCGCTGACGCTGGCCGAGACCGCCTCGATCTTCGGTGAGGGGCTGGTGTTCGAAAAGCTGCTGGCCGAGGCCTCGCCCGCCGAGCGGCGCGGGCTTCTCGCGGGCAAGATCGAGGACGGGATCAACACCGTCGTGCGCCAGATCGCCTTTCACCGGTTCGAGACCCGGTTCCACGATGCACGGCTGAAGGGGGAACTCTCCGCCGACGCGATCGG
>NZ_JBILRO010000236.1:0-5316 GCF_044372605.1 Phenylobacterium sp. | reverse complement strand
TGGATGGAGATCATGGCCGAAAGCCTTGGTCCCGCCATCCGGCTAGGCAAGGGCTATGCGCCTTATTGGGCCTACGTCACCCACTTTGTCCACGCGCCATTCTATGTCTATGCCTACGCCTTCGGCGACCTGCTGGTGCGGGGGCTGATGGAGAAGCGCCGCGAGGATCCGGCGGCCTTCGTTCCGGCCTATGAGAAGCTTTTGGCCGCCGGCGGCGCCGTCACCTATGTCGAGGCGCTGGCGGCGTTCGGTCTCAATCCCCGGGAAAAGGCCTTCTGGGCGGCCGGCATGAAGCAGCTGGAACGGCTCGTGGACGAGTTTGAGGCGCTGGTCTGATACGAACGGCTACGCCGTCCAGTCCCCGCTCTTGCCGCCGGTCTTGCTAACCAGGCGCACGTCCTCGATCACCATGCCCTTTTCGGCGGCTTTCAGCATATCGTAGAGGGTGAGGCAGGCCACCGAGACGGCCGTCAGGGCCTCCATCTCGACGCCGGTCTGGCCCGTCGTCTTGACCCTCGCGGTCACGGCCAGCCCGCCCCCGGCCGGCTCCACGCGAACCTCCACCTTCGAGATCGCCAGCGGGTGGCACATGGGGATCAGGTCCGAGGTGCGCTTGGCCGCCATCACGCCGGCGATCTCGGCCACGGCGCGCACGTCGCCCTTTCGGCCCTCGCCCGATACCGCGAGCGCAAGGGTGGCCGGGGACATCCTGACAAAGCCCGCCGCCACCGCCTCGCGCGTGGTCACGGCCTTGTCCGAGACATCCACCATGCGGGCCCGGCCCGTCTCGTCGATATGGGTGAGTCCGCTCACGTTTCCATCAACCGGGGCATGAGCTCGACCATGTTGCAGGGGCCGTGGCGGCTGTCGAGCTGGGCCGAGATCACCTTGTCCCAGCCGTCCTTCACCGCGCCGTTCGATCCCGGCAGGCAGAAGACAAACACGCCCTTCACGATCCCGGCCAGGGCGCGGGACTGCAGGGTCGAAAGGCCCACGGACTGGTAGCTCACCATGTGGAAGACCACGGAAAAGCCGTCGATCTCCTTGTCGAACATCGGACGCACAGCCTCCGGCGTCACGTCGCGCCCGGTGATGCCTGTGCCGCCGGTCGTGATGATCGCCTCCACGAAGCCCGACGCCACCCACGCCTCGATCTTCGCGCGGATCTCCATGATGTCGTCGCGGACGATGGCCTTGTCGACCAGTTCGTGACCCGCACCCTTCACCCGCTCGGCCAGGACGTGGCCCGAGGTGTCGCTCTCCTCGTCGCGGGTGTCCGATATGGTCAGCACCGCGACCTTCACGGGCTTGATCTGGCGGGCGGTATCGATCTTTCCGCCGGGCGTCAGTGCGTTCATAGGACGTGCTCCTCTACACGCCCTCTATACACGATCTGATCGACACAAAGACCCGTCAGGTCGACTGTGTATTGTCCGGAAGGTTCAGGATCCGCTTGGAGATGATGTTGTTCTGGATCTCCGCCGAGCCGCCATAGATCGACATGGCCTTGCCCCACAGCCAGGCGCTCACGGCTTCCAGTTCCTCCGGCTTGAAGGCATCGCCCTCCCAGCCCAGGCCCTGTGACCCCATCATTTCCAGCATCAGCTCGGCGCGGGCCTGGGAGACGTTGGTGGCCGAGTTCTTCAGGATCGAGGCGGCGTTGGTGGCACCTGACGCCCCCTTGGCTTCCGCCACCGCCCTGGCCAGCGTCAGGCCGTGGATACGGCCGTCCATCAGGTGCTGTGTGACCCGGCTGCGCAGGTCCAGGTCGGCGATACGCCCCTCGGCGTCCACGCCCACATAGTCCTTGGCGATGTCTTCCAGAGGCGTCGGGCGACCCATGCCGCCGGCGCCGGTCTGGCTGGCGCGCTCGTGCTGAAGTAGTCGTTTACCGACCGTCCACCCGACGTTGATCTCGCCCAGGATCGCATCCTTCGGCGCCACCGCATCGGTGAAGAAGGTTTCGCAGAACGGCGAGGATCCTGATATAAGTTTGATCGGACGCGTCTCGACCCCCGGTTGCTTCATGTCGAGCAGCAGGAAGCTGATTCCCTCATGCTTCTTGGCCGTCGGATCGGTTCGCACCAGCGCCCCGCACCACGCAGATTCCTGCGCGCCGCTGGTCCAGATTTTTGACCCGTTGATCAGCCAGTGGTCGCCCTTGTCCTCGCAGCGGGTCTGAAGCGACGCCAGGTCCGATCCGGCGCCCGGTTCGGAATAGCCCACGCACCACTGCACCTCGCCCCGGATGATCGGCGGCAGGTGCTTCGCCTTCTGCTCGGGTGTGCCGTAGTCCATGATCGTCGGGCCGATCATGGTGATGCCCATGCCGAAGGTCAGCGGGTTGAAGGCGCCGGCCTTGGCCATTTCCTGGCCCAGCACGCGGGCCTGCTGCGGGCTCAGCCCGCCGCCGCCATACTCGGTCGGCCAAGTGGGAGTGGCCCAGCCTTTCTCGCCGATGGCCTTCTTCCAGGCCTTGAGGTCGGAGGTGTCGGACTGGGGCCCCTCGGCGGCCATCATCCCACCCTTGCCCTTCAGGGACCTGGGGAAGTTCGCTTCCAGCCAGGCGCGCGCCTCGCCACGGAAGGTTTCAAGTTCGACGTCGGCTCCAAAGTCCGCCATGGCGTGCTCTCCGATTGAAATTCTGAGCCTACGATACATCCAGTTTCGCGTGACCCAAGGTCAGCGATCTGTCGCTGCGTCAGGTGAGGCCGCCGGTCGAACGAATCTGCACCTCGGCGCCAACGCGGCCACGGGCAGGCAGGACCATGGATTGCGATTGCCGCATCGCCACGAGCGGACATTCCGAACGGCTGAGATGGAGGGAAAGCGGACGTGACCGAAAGCCTAATCAACTCGGTCTGGGTTACCTCACGACGGCAGGGACGCGTTCCACCAAATCCGCCGCCAGGCCTCGCCAAAGTCCTTCCGGTGGGTGGCCCGTGAACCAAGCGCCATACAGCGCAGCCTGGCAGAAACACCACGACAATAGGCGGTCTGCATCGACATCCGCAAGCTCGGCTACGATCAGTGCGCGTGCCACAATCCCCGGCCCGTCGCCGATCCCTGTATCGCTGTGCGGATCGACGAACAACATCATAGCGTAGTCCAGAGTGTGCTCGCCCAGCAGTCCCTTGGGGTCGATTGCGACCCATTCGCCAGACGGTCTTTGCATGACGTTCGCGTGGTGAAGGTCACCATGCAGGGGGACGCGCGGCCGCTGCGAGGCCACAAGGGAATTGAACGTGCTCGCGGCCTTGGTGAACACTCCGCCCAGGCCCTGCGCGGCTTTGGGGAGGGCTTCGAACCATTTCTCCACCGGTATTAGGCCGTCGAAGGGAAGCCGTTCGGCGGCCGAATGAAGCTGATATGCAACCTGGCAGAGGACTTCGAATGCTCGGCGGTCACCGTCCTGCCTGGCCAGGTCCGTCAGCGCCGTCGGGCCGAAGAGACGCTCCATAAGTACTGCGTCATCATGCCGTTCGACGACCCGCGCCGCACCCTGACCGCTGAACCAATCCAGTACAGCGGATCCGACGACTTCCTGCTCGGACATCGCCGCCTTGAGCATCAGTGGCGTATCGCCCCGGCGGACCGGAAGAAGCTGGCTCCAGTTGGATGCGAACGGTTCGCCGTCCGGGATCAGGTCCCAGGCGTCCAGCCATTTGCGAAAGGGCTCTAATCCCATGCCTCAGCTTGGCCGCTGGAGCCGATGTCCGCAATGGGTCGTTCTTTCGCGTTGGGTTCAGGCCAACAAGCAGACGTTCCGGCTCGGTGCCGGATAGCAGACCCTCCCGAAGGCTGTTTAGGGTCGTTTCTCGCCGCCGACTTCCGGCCAACAACCGGACGTTCGATCAACTGCCACGCCACCGGGTCGCCAGGACTCAAGTGTCAGATCTTGACTCCTAGAAGGGGATGTCCTGACCATCCCACGCCAGGAAATGACCGGTTTGCTCCGGCGTCAGGGCCTCGATCACGGTCAGCAGGCGTTCGGCGGCGAAGGCAGGGGTGAACAGCCTGTCCGGCAACACCCCCTTCTGGAACGGGGCCGACAGGCGCGTATCTACCGTTCCGGGGTGCAGGGTCACGCAGATTGCGTCCTTGCGGCGGGCGGCCAGTTCGATGGCTGTGGTCCGCACCAGCTGGTTGGCGGCGGCCTTGGCGGCGCGGTATCCGTACCAGCCGCCCAGCCGGTTGTCCGAGATCGAGCCCACGCGAGCGGTGAGTACCGCCAGAACGGCCTTGCCCTCCCGTGGCAGGCGGGGCGCAAAGTGCTTGAGCACCAGCGCAGGCCCGATGGCGTTGATTGCAAAGCTTCGCGCAAGGCGGGCCGGGTCCAGATCAGCCAGGCGCTTCTCGGGCGTCTGTTGGCCGTCCTGCAGTAGGCCCGTGGCCACGATCACCAGTCGGGGTGCATCGACCGCAAGCGCGGCTGTGGCGATGGACGCCTCGTCGGTGAGGTCCAGCGGCGCCGGGCCGTGGCGTGAGAACCTGTGCACCCGGGACACGCGGGGGTCCAGGGCCAGCCGTTCGCAAAGCGCAGCACCTATCCCGCCGGTCGCACCGACGACCACGGCTTCGAACTGGTCGGGAAAGCCGCTCACGAGAAGCCTGACAGGTGCAAGAGTTCTACCCCCACCGATCCCGGTCCAAATGGTCCTGCGCCGAGGGCTCCACCCACCTTGCGCCGTCCGGGCCGTATTCCTTCTTCCAGAACGGGGCCCTCGATTTCAGATAGTCCATCAGGAAGTCGCAGGCTTCGAAGGCCGCACGGCGGTGGCCGGCGGCGGTGGCGACGAAGACGATGGCCTCGCCGGGAGCGATCTGACCCACCCGGTGCAGGATGGTCAGGTCGTGGAGGCTCCACCGCGCGTGGGCTTCAGCCGCGATTCTGCTGATCTCGGCCTCGGTGAAGCCCGGGTAGGCTTCCAGTTCCAGGATGGCGGTCGATCCATGCTCCGCGCGGGCCAGGCCGGTGAAGGTGGCGATGGCGCCGGTTTCGGTACGGGCTTTCGAGAACGCCGTAAGGAGCGCCCCCGGGTCGAACGGCGTTTCAGTGAGCCGGATCATCCGCCGCTCATCGGCGGCAGGAAGGCGACTTCGCTACGTGGCCCCAGGGCGACGTCGTCGCGCACGATGGCCTGGTCTACAGCCACCTGCACACCCGGCCCGACCAGCGCCGCGCCAAAGTCGGCGTCCTCGGCGGTGAGCGCGCTGCGCAGATCAGACAACGTCGCGGCCTCGATCTCCCGCTCCCGCCAGCCGGCGAGATCGCGGAACCGTCCGAACAGCAGCACGCGCGCCATCTCAGCCGCC
>NZ_JBILRO010000246.1:0-5003 GCF_044372605.1 Phenylobacterium sp. | reverse complement strand
GGCGTGTTGGTGTTTCCAGACGTGATCGTCGGCATCACCGAGGCGTCGATCACCCGCAGGCCTTCCACCCCGATCACCCGCAGGCGCGCGTCCACCACCGCCATGGGGTCATCGCTCACCCCCATCCTCGCCGTGCCCACCGGGTGGAAGATGGTTGCGCCGATGTCGCCGGCGGCCTTGGCCAGGGCGGCCGCGTCGTCCCCGACCCCGGGGCCGGGCAGGTGCTCGGCCGGGCGAAAGGCCGCCAACGCCGGCTGGCCCATCAGGCGCCGCGTCACGCGGATGGCGTCGGCGGCGACCCGGCGGTCATCGTCCGTTGACAGATAGTTGGGGTCGATCACCGGAGCGTCGGCCGGGTCCGCCGAACGCAGCCCGATCGTCCCGCGTGAGGTGGGGCGAAGGTTGCAGGCCGCCACCGTCACTGCCGGAAACCGGTGCAGAGGCTCGCCGAACCGGTCCAGCGACAGCGGCTGCACATGGAACTGGATATTGGGCCGCGCATGGCCCGGGCCAGACGTCGTGAACAGTCCCAGCTGCGAGGGCGCCATCGTCAGCGGCCCACGCTGGAACAGGGCGTACTCCGCCCCCATCAGTCCCAGGCCGATCAGCGAGTGATAGGTCTCGTTCAACGTTTTCACGCCCGAGACCTTGTAGATCGCCCGCTGCTGCAGATGGTCCTGCAGGTTGCCGCCTACGCCGGGATGATCGCGCACCACGGCGATCCCGTGCCGCGCCAGCACTCCCGCCGGCCCCACGCCCGAGCGCTGCAGGATCATCGGCGAGCCCACCGACCCTGCGCACAGGATCACCTCGCCCCGCGCCCGCGCGTCCATCACCCGGCCGTTCTGGCGATAGCGCACGCCGGTGGCCCTCGATCCCTCGAACAGCACCCTGTCCGCCAGCACCCCGGTTTCCAGACGCAGATTGGCGCGATGTAGCACCGGCTTCAGAAACCCCCGCGCCGCCGACCAGCGGAAGCCCCGCTTCTGGTTCACATGGAACAGGCCGACGCCCGAATTGTCGCCGGTGTTGAAGTCGTCGGTGGCGGGTACGCCCATTTCCACCGCCGCCCGCGCGATGGCGTCCAGCACGGCCCAGCGCACCCGCGGCGCCTCCACCCGCCATTCTCCGCCCACGCCGTGGTGGTCGGTATCGCCCAGGAAGTGGTCGTCCAGCCGCCGAAACACCGGGGCCACGTCGCTCCAGCCCCAGCCGGTCAGGCCCAGGCTGCGCCAGTGGTCATAGTCCGCCGCCTGGCCGCGCATGGAGATCATGGCGTTGATCGCGGATGAGCCGCCCACCACCTTGCCGCGCGGATAGCTTATCGATCTTCCGTTCAGCCCGGCCTGCGGCTCGGTGGCGTACATCCAGTCCGAGCGTGGATTGCCGATGGCGAACAGGTAGCCCACCGGAATGTGGAACCACATCCAGTTGTCCCGCCCGCCGGCTTCCAGCAACAGCACCCGCGTCCTTGGGTCCGCCGACAGCCGGTTGGCCACCACGCACCCGGCCGAGCCTGCGCCCACCACGATGTAATCGTAGTCGCCGTCGAGGGGTTCTGTGGGCCGCGCCATCTGTCCTGTTTGCGCGGAATCGACCGCCTTCGCCAGAGGCGGCACAGCCCCTGCCGCTTTCGGTTCCCCGTGGCGAATTGACAAATCGACGAACTGCACCGCCACTGTCCTGGGGGAGATGCTTGACGTTGGGAGGCCCGTTCGTGGCGATCTTGGACGACAGTCTTGAACCGCCGAAGGCCAGTTTCCGCATCAAGCTGTTTTATGGGCTGGGCTCGGCCGCCCCGGGCGCGTTCAACGCGCTGGGCGCGCTGGCGATGTTTTTCTATAATCAGGTGATCGGGGTGCCGGCGGCGGTGGTGGCCCTGGCGCTGTCGGCTACGCTGTTCTCCGACGCCATCATGGATGTCGTGATCGGTAATGCCTCGGACCAGACGCGCACCCGTTGGGGTCGTCGCCACCCGTTCCTGATCGCCGGTCTCCTGCTGATCCCGATCGCTCTCTACTTCCGCTGGAGCCCGCCGCGGGACTGGGCAGCCGATTCGATGTTCTGGTATGTGCTGGCGACGGGCCTCTTCGTGAATGTGTCCTTCAGCATCTTCGAGATCGCCAGCAATGCTCTGGGCCCCGAGCTGGCCAAGGCCTACCACGACCGCACGGTGCTGATCGGCTATCGCTGGATGATCGGCGCGGGCACGTCGGCCCTGGCCACCGTGCTGATCTATGGCGTCTTCCTGCGCGCCACGCCGGAGCATCCGGTCGGCCAGTTGAATGTGGACGGCTACGGGCCGTTGTCGCTGACCATCTCGGTGATCATCGTCGCCTCAATTCTGGCGATGGCGTGGGGCACCCGCCACGCGATCCCGCATCTGTTCCAGCCGGTCGCCTTCGCCGAGCGGGCCAGCCTCAAGGTCCAGATCCAGCGCATGGGCAAGGCGCTCGGCAACCGCAACTTCCTGGTGGCGGTGGGCGCCGGTGTCTTTCTGGGCGTCGCGCTGGGCATGGAGGGCGGGCTACGCCTCTATTTCTACACCTTCCTCTGGGGCCTGAAGGCCAGCGACATCATGGTCCTGTCGCTTCTGGCCATCCCCACGCCAATTCTCGCCGCGATCATTGCGCCCCGTCTGGCCCAGCGGTTCGGCAAGAAGCCGGCCTGCCTTTCGCTGTTCACGGCCAGCATACTGATCACCCACCTGCCGATGTTGCTCAAGCTGACGGGCGTCCTGACCTGGGCCGCATCGCCGCAGCTTCTGATGCTGCTGGGCGGCTTCGCGTTTCTGGCGGGGGTTTGCATCATCGGCGGCTACATAATCGTCTCCTCGATGGTAGCCGACATCGTCGAGGATGTTCAGGCCCAGACCGGGGATCGCGCAGAGGGCCTGTTGATGACCGCCGACAGCCTGCCCAGCCGGATCGTCAACTCGATCTCGGTGGCGTTTCCCGGCCTGCTGCTGGCCTGGGCCGGATTTCCCGAGAAAGCCAAACCGGGCCCAGATACGCTGGCCATGATGGTGCAGGTCGGCTGGGTCTACATACCGCTGATGATCCTGGTCAGCGGGCTTAGCGTGGCCACCTGGACGCTCTACCGGATCGACAAGGCGACCCACGACGCCAACCTTCGCGCTGCTGCCAGGACAGACTGAGGCGACGCCTGTACGCAAAACGACCTTTGTGATGGTCGAGTCGAGTTCGATGACGGGTGCGTCATTTATTTGACAACACTTTATGGGCTATAGGATACCGCATATTCGGCGCTCCACCCTCGCGCCGTGTCCGTCTGTCCTCTCGGGAATCCGTCGATGCGCCGCGTTATGATCGCCTCTGCCCTGGGCCTCGCCCTCACCTTCGGCCTGGGCGCCGTCACCGCAGGCGCCAAGGCTCCGGCCACCGCCGCCGTGGCCACTCCGGCCCAGGTGGACAACTTCCGGCTGGTCACCGCCTCCGGCCACTCGCAGGACCTCTACCGCTATCAGGACGCCAAGGCCGTGGTGCTGGTGATGCACGCGGTGGGCAGCCCCGAGATTCGCAAGAACGCCGCCGCCCTTGCCGCCCTGCAGGCCGCCTATGGCTCGAAGGGCGTGCAGGTGATGCTGCTGAACTCCACCGCCAAGGATACCCGCGCCGCTGTGCTGGCCGAGGGCAAGGCGCTGGGTCTCAACCTGCCGGTTCTGATGGACGACAACCAGCTGGTCGGCGACCAGCTCGGCGCGTCCAAAGTCTCCGAAGTATTCGTGATCAACCCGCGCACATGGGCCGTGGCCTATCGTGGCCCGCTGAACGACGGCGGGAAGGCGGCCTGGGCGGCCAGGGCGATCGACGCCCTGATCGCCGGCCAGCCGGTGGCCATGGCGCAGCGTCCCGTCAAGGGCGCCGTCATCACCTTCCCCGACCGCAGCCCCGCCGCACAGGCCGCGTTCCAGAAGATCTCCTACGCCAACGACATCGTCCCGATCATCGAGCAGAAGTGTATCGCCTGCCACCAGGAGGGCGGCATCGCCCCCTTCGCCATGGACGGCTACGCCAAGGTCAAGGGCTTCGCCCCCATGATCCGCGAGGCCGTGCGCACCGATCGCATGCCGCCCTGGGACGTCGACCCCAAGGTCGGCCACTTCAAGGACGACAAGAGCCTGTCGCCCGCCCAGATCAAGACTCTGGTCCGCTGGATCGAAGCCGGCGCCCAGCGCGGCGACGGCCCGGACAAGCTGGCCGAGGTGCGCCACGTGGCCCCCGAGTGGCCGCTGGGCAAGCCCGATCTCGTGATCGAAATTCCGTCCTACACCATCCCGGCCAGCGGCATCGTCGACTACCAGTACCCGGTGATGGACAACCCCCTGACCGAGGGCCGCTGGCTCAAGGCCTCCACCGCCCGCGTTCAGCAGCGTCAGGCCGTGCACCATATCCTGTCAGGCTACATCCCGCCGGGCGCCAACAAGCAGGGCGGCATGGGCAACTGGGGTGGCAGTGTCGGCGGCTACACCGTCGGCATGGAAAGCATCGTTCAGCCTACCGACATCGGAACCTACATCCCGGCTGGCGGTTCCATCGGCTACCAGATGCACTACACCCCCTTCGGCAAGGAAGTGCTCTCCACCCAGCAGATCGGCCTCTATTTCTACAAGAACGGCGAGATGCCGAAGCTGATGATGCGCGAGAACACCATCGCCAACCTGTTCATCAAGATCCCGCCGAACGCCGAGGCCCACCGCGAGGTGGCCTACCTCGACTTCCCGCATGAGGCGCTGCTCTATTCGGCTGTGGTCCACGCCCACTACCGCGGCACCTATTCGGATCTGTCGATCCGCTATCCGGACGGCACGGAAAAGCAGCTCCTGAACGTGCCGCGCTACGACTTCAACTGGCAGCGGATGTATGAGTTCGCCGAGCCCATCAAGGTGCCCGCCGGCTCCAAGCTGATCGCCACCTACGTCTATGACAACTCGAAGCGCAACCCGGCCAACCCGGATCCCAGCAAGGAAATCACCTGGGGCG
>NZ_JBILRO010000245.1:0-5019 GCF_044372605.1 Phenylobacterium sp. | reverse complement strand
GCCGTTGGCGCAAAGGGATCCACAACAGCAGGACTACCAGTCCGGTCAGGTTCACCACCATGCCGATGGATAGACCAACCTGTCCGGACACGCCCTGGTGAAACACGTCCCACGGGTCGAGCCCCAGGGCTGCGCGCAGCATCAGGGCCATGGACGCGCCATAGAGCGTCAGGCCGATGGAGAGCTGGAGGAGGCGACGTATCATCATGGCCGATCCAGATGCCGCCAACTGGACCTTGAAAACAGAGCCAGTTCTGCGACCTTGGCCTTATGAGCCCGCGACGACTTGGACCCGCCTCCCTGATCCGGCTGCTTGGCCCCTGGCGAGGCCAGCGCGCGGGTCCGGCCTATCGGCAGTTGGCCGACGGCCTGCGCCTGTTGATCCTTGACGGGCGCCTGCCGCTGGATGTGGTGCTGCCGGGAGAGCGGGAACTGGCCCATATCCTGGAGATCAGCCGCACCACCGTCACCGCCGCCTTCGCCCAGCTACGCGACGAGGGTTTTCTGGATCGCCGGCAGGGCGCCGGCGCCCGTACCCGGCTGCCCACGGGCCCGGGGGAACGCGGCGCGACGATCCTGGTCAGCAGCGCCTCGGCCGAAGGCGTGCTGGACATGACCTCGGCCGCGCCGCCGGCCAGCGAGCTTATCCACCAGGCCTACGCGGCGGCGCTCAGCCTGCTCCCGGCATTTTTGCCTCAGCATGGCTATGCAACGCTTGGTCTTCACGAGTTCCGCCAGGCCGTGGCCGAGCGCTACACCCGGCGCGGTCTGCCGACGCGCGTCGATCAGATCATGATCACCAATGGCGCCCAGCATGGCCTGGCGCTGATGTTGCGGCTGCTGGCCGGGCCGGGCGACCGGGTCGTGATTGATCACCCGACCTACCCGCACGCCATCGACGCCATCGAGCGCGCCTTCTGCCGAACGGTGCCGGTCGGGCTGCCGGGCGAGGGTTGGGATCTGGAGGGTGTAGGCGCCGCCTTCCGACAGAGCGGCGCGCGCGTCGCCTACCTGATCTCGGACTTTCAGAATCCTACGGGCCACTGGATGCCCTCGGAGGCGCGCGCCGTTCTGAGCCACGCGGCGGCGCGTGCGGGCACCACCCTGATCCTCGACGAGACCATGACGGATCTCTGGCTCGACGCCCCGGTTGATCCCTATGCCTTCGTGGAGCCGGCGGAAGGCCTGGTCCGGCTGGGGTCCATGGGCAAGAGTTTCTGGGGTGGGCTGCGGCTGGGCTGGATCCGCGCCGACGCGCCGGTCATTCAGGCGCTGGCGCCCCGGCGGGCCTCCATCGATCTCGGATCGCCCCTGCTTGAGCAACTGGCGGGCTGCCAGCTGTTGTCGGATGAAGAGGCTCCGCTCGCAGCCCGCCGCGTATTGCTGCGCACCCGCCGCGATCACCTGCTGGCGCAGTTGCAGGCGCGACTGCCGGAGTGGAAGGTCCGCCGCCCCGAGGGCGGCCTGTCTCTGTGGGCCGAACTGCCCAGTCCGGTGTCCAGTGCGCTGGCCGCCACGTCCGAACGCTTCGGCGTCCGCATCGCCGCCGGCCCGCGATTCGGGGTCGACGGGGCGTTCGAGCGCTTCATCCGGCTGCCCTACACCCTGGCGCCGGAGGACCTCACCACGGCGGTGGACCGTCTGGCGGCCGCCTATGATGGACTACGGGCCGGGGCTACGCCGAGCCGCGCCTCCATAGGGGCCGTTGTCTAGAGGACGGCAGCTTGAAGTGGATACCGGTTCAAGCCCCCGTCGTGCTCTAGACATTTGATAACGAGCCTGTCCGGTTCAGATGCTTCCATCTGAACCGGACAGGCTCTGGCCACACGGTTCCCTCGCGACAGGCTTGCAGCCGCCGTCAGCCGCGCCATACTGGAAGGGGATCGGCGCGGGTGGAGACGCCGACCACCGGGAGCGATCATGAACCTCATCCGTATCGGGCTGGCGCTGGTGCTCGCCGCAACCGTCGTGGCCTGCCAGAAGCCGGACGCCGGCAATGTAGATGGCAAACGCATCGAGGCCGCCGCCACCAACGGCGAATGGCTCTCCTACGGCAAGGACTATTCCGAGCAGCGCTTCAGCCCGCTGGACAAGATCAATGCGACCACCGTCAAGGATCTGGGTCTGGCCTGGTTCGCTGACTTCGACACTGATCGGGGGCAGGAGGCGACGCCGATCATGGTGGATGGGGTGCTCTACACCACCACCGCCTGGTCCAAGGTATTCGCCTTCGATGCGAAGACCGGAAAACAGCTCTGGACCTGGGACCCAAAGGTCGACCGCGCCAAGGGCTTTGACGCCTGCTGCGACGTGGTCAACCGTGGTGTCGCGATCTGGAAAGGCCGGGTCTATGTGGGCACCCTGGACGGTCGCCTGGTGGCCCTGAACGCTGGCGATGGCACGGTCGCCTGGAGCGTCCAGACCACGGATAACTCCAAGCCCTACACCATCACCGGCGCGCCGCGCGTGGTGAAGGACAAGGTTCTGATCGGCAATGGCGGCGCCGAGTATGGCGTGCGCGGCTACATCACCGCCTACGACGCGGCCACCGGCAAGCAGGCGTGGCGCTTCTATACCGTGCCCAATCCCACCGGCGCGCCCGATGGCGCGGCCTCGGACAAGGTGATGGCCGAGAAGGCCAACGCCACCTGGTCGGATGGGGCATGGAAGGAAAGCGGCGGCGGCGGCACGGCGTGGGATGCCATGGCCTATGATCCGGCGCTGGACATCATGTACTTCGGGATCGGCAACGGGAACCCGTGGAACCATATGAAGCGCTCGGGCGGCAAGGGCGACAACCTCTTCCTGTCGTCGATCCTGGCGCTGAAGCCCGACACCGGCGAATACGTCTGGCACTATCAGACCACGCCCGGCGAGAGCTGGGACTACACCGCCACCCAGCACATCATGCTGGCCGACCTGAAGATTGGCGGTCAGGACCGCAAGGTGCTGATGCAGGCCCCCAAGAACGGCTTCTTCTATGTGATCGACCGGGCCACCGGCCAGCTGATCTCGGCCGAACCCTATGCGCCGATCACCTGGGCGACCAAGGTGGACATGGCGACCGGGCGGCCGGTCGAGGCGCCGGGCGCGCGCTACGAGACCAAGCCTGCCGTCATTGAGCCGGGCCCGCTCGGATCGCACAACTGGCATCCGATGGCGTTCAATCCCAAGGCCGGGCTCGTCTATATCCCGGCTCAGGTGGCGGCCAGCCCCTATGGCGACGAAAAAGTCTACAAGCACCGCCAGGGCGCGATGAACCTTGGGCTCGATACGCTGATCATGGGCCTGCCCAGCGACAAGGCGCAGTTCGCGGCGATCAAGGCCACCACGTCAGGCAAGCTGGTCGCCTGGGATCCGGTGGCCCAGAAGGCCCGCTGGACGGTGAACCATCCGCATTTCTGGAACGCCGGAATTCTCTCCACAGCCGGCGGCCTCGTATTCCAGGGGTCGGCCGGCGGCGGCTTTACGGCCTATGACGCGGCGACCGGCGCCAAGCTCTGGAACTACCGGACCCAGAACAGCGTGGTCGCGCCGGCCTCCACCTATGAGCTGGATGGCGAGCAGTATGTGGCGCTGATGGTGGGTTATGGCGGAGCGGGCGCCACCTTCGCCAGCGCGTTGAACGGCGACCCTGTGCGCATGCCGGGCCGTCTGATGGTGTTCAAGCTTGGCGGCAAGGTGGTCGCGCCGGACTTCAAGGTCGCGACGAAACCCGGCCTGGATCTGACCGGCGTTTCGTCGAAGGGCGACGCCAAGGCCGGCTTCGCTCTGTACCAGAACAATTGCACCGGTTGCCACGGCGGCAGTGCGGTGGGCGGCTACCTGGCTGATCTCAGGGTCTCGCAGATGCTGCGTACCGAGGCCGACTTCAAGTCGGTGGTGATCGACGGGGCTCTGAAGTCCAAGGGCATGGTGAGCTTCGCGAAGTACATGACGCCCAAGGAAGCTGAGGATATCCGTGCCTATCTGCTGACCCAGGCGCGGGCCATACAGACCCAGGCCGCCGCGCCGACAAGACCCGCCGCCTGAGGACGCGAGCGCCGCCTGGGGCCAAAGGAGGCCTTGGCGGCGGTCGCGGGAGGACTCTCGGGTGAACCCCATGGCGGGTCATCAGGATTTCGCCGTGGATCCGCGCAATGCGGGCCTGCGGACCTATGGGAACGGAAGTCTGGTTCCGCGCGACCAGGCCAGGGTCTCGGTCCTCGACGCCGGCTTCGTGCTCGGGGACGGGGTCTGGGCGTCGGCCTGGTGTGAAGCTGTTGAGTGCTCCACCGGCTTTGCGGCGCCTGAACGTCGTGCTTCGCCGGTCCTGCCGGACGCCCTGAAAAGGATCACCGATGCCGCCCAACCGCACTTTGAAGGCCTCTACCGGCATCGCCTGACGTTTGAACCGGTGGATTCCCCCAAAATCAGCTAGAGCCCCGACATGCGCATCGCCGTCCTCCTCGCCGCCCTGATCTCCACGCCCGTTGCGGCCCAACCGCTCGGCGGACAACATTCAATGTTGAAGGATGTTGCGGGGGCGGTCTCGGCCGAGCGCCAGAAGGCGATGATTTCGGCACTGGTCGGATTCGGTACGCGGCATACCGGATCGGAGACAAAGTCCGACAAGCGGGGCATCGGGGCGGCGCGTCGCTGGATCGCCTCCGAATTCAATTCAATATCGAAGGACTGCGGTGGCCGGTTGAAGGTCGAGACACCCTCTGCGGTGGTCACCGCCGAGCGCCTGGCCGGTCCGACCGAGGTGGTGAATGTGCTGGGCATACTTTCCGGGACCACCGATCCGGGCCGGGTGATCGTGATTTCCGGCCACTACGACAGCCGCGTGTCCGATGCGAGGAACTTCACCTCGGATGCGCCGGGCGCCAATGACGACGCCTCGGGCACGGCGGCGGTGATCGAGGCGGCCCGCGTGCTCTGCAAGCGCCAGTTTCCGGCGACGCTGGTGTTTGCGGCCCTGGCCGGCGAGGAGCAGGGCCTGCTGGGCGGCAAGATCCTGGCCGACTATGCGATCTC
>NZ_JBILRO010000042.1:0-18387 GCF_044372605.1 Phenylobacterium sp. | reverse complement strand
GGCCCCCTCGATCGTCCCCTTGTGGGGCCAGGGCGCACCCCGGGTAAACGCAACATAGACACGCTCGATATTGTGAATAGCAAACAGACTGGAAAGTCCCTGGTGGGCCGCATCGGTCTTGGCCGCGACCACGACGCCCGAGGTCTCCTTGTCGATCCGGTGGACGATGCCCGGCCGCGCCACCCCGCCGATGCCGGACAGGCTGGCGCCGCAATGGTGCAGCAGGGCGTTGACGACGGTGCCGGTCTCGCTGCCGGGCGCGGGGTGCATGGCGATGCCCGGCGGCTTGTCGATGACGATCAGGTAGGCGTCTTCGTAGAGGACGGTGAGCGGAATGGCCTCCGGCAGCGGGATGGCCGAGGTGGGCGGCGGGATCTCGAGGCGATAGGCTCCCGCCTGGGCCTTCGCCGAGCCGTCCGTCACCGGAACCCCGTCGCAGGTGACCCGGCCTGCGGCGATCAGCGCCTGGATGCGGCCGCGCGACAGATCCGCAAGGCCCGCCGCCAGCAGCTTGTCGACCCGCCCGTTGGCGTCGCTCTGGCTGACGTCCAGCAGCCGCAGGCCCGGGGGCTCATCGTCGGGGTCCGGCTCACCGCTCATGGCCCGGCGTAGCGCGGAGCGACCCGCCCTGGCAATGCCACGGGGATTTCAGAGTTGGACAAGGGCTGTCGCAAGCCTGTGTTATGGCTCTGCCATAAGGCGCGGTTGAAAATGGGGAGAACCGTCCATGAATATTGATCGTCGTACAGCGCTGGGCCTGATCGGCCTGGGCGCCGCATCACCGGCCGCAGCGCAGACCGCTGCCGGCAAGGTCAGTTTCAAACACGGCGTCGCGTCGGGCGACCCGTTGCAGGACCGGGTGGTGCTCTGGACCCGGATCACGCCGGCGACGCCTGGCGGCCAGATCAGTTATCGCTGGGCCCTCATACCTGTGGATCGCCGGGCCGGCGGCGCAAAATCCGGAACCGGCGTTACCGGCCCCGAGCGGGACTACACCGCAAAAGTTGATGCGACGGGCCTGGACGCCGGCCGCGCCTACACCTTCACCTTCGAGGCCGAAGGCGTCACGTCGCCGACCGGTCGCACGATGACGCTGCCGGCCGGGCCGACCAAGGATGTGGTGTTCGCCGTGGCGTCCTGTTCGCTCTATCCGCAGGGCTATTTCAACGCCTACCGCGCCATGGCCGACCTGCCGCGCCTGGATCTGGTGCTGCACATGGGCGACTACATCTATGAGTACGGCGGCCCGGGCACCTATGGCATGGATTCCGCTGTGGCCAAGGATCGGGCGCACGCCCCCGCGCACGAGATCCTGAGCCTCGCCGACTATCGCCAGCGTCACGGTCAATACAAGTCCGACCCGGACCTGCAGGCCGCTCATGCCCGCGCCGCCTGGATCGTCGCCTGGGATGACCACGAGACCACGAACGACAGCTACGCCAACGGTGCCCAGAACCACCAGCCTGCCACCGAAGGCGACTGGACGGCGCGCAAGGCCGTGGCGCTGAAAGCCTACTATGAGTGGATGCCGATCCGCGAGCCGAAGCCCGGTCAGTCCCTCGCCGAAGCCGCAGCCCGCAGCTTCAAGGTGGGAGATCTGGCCCAGATCATCATGCTGGAAACCCGCCTGACGGCCCGGGACAAGCAGCTGACCTATGACAACGACATGCCGATGGCGGACGGCAAGCCTGACCTCGCCGCCTTCCGGACCAAGCTGTATGATCCCGCCCGTCGCATGATGGGCCCGGCGCAGGAGGCCTGGCTGGCCGGAGAGTTGGCCGGCTCGGTCAAGGCCGGGCACGCCTGGCAAGTGATCGGCACCGGCGTGTTCATGGCGCGGGTCAAGATCCCGGACCCGGCCAAGGATTTCCCCGCCGATGCCCTGTCCTCTCTGGACGAGGCGGCAAGGGGCCGCTTGCGTCGCTGGGGCGCCCTGGCGGGCCAGCCCTATGGCCTGGATATGTGGGACGGCTACCCCGTCGACCGCGAGCGGGTCTACGACATGATCAAGCAGGCTGGCGCGCGGCCCATCGTGGTCTCCGGCGACAGCCACGCGTTCTGGGCCAATGAACTGGCCGACGCCTCTGGCAAGCGCGTGGCCTGCGAGTTCGCAGGCACCTCCATCACCAGCCCCGGCGGCGGCGACGCCTTCAAGACTTTTGATATCGGCGCGGTGTTCGCCAAGGCGAGCGACGAGGTGATCTACAACGACCAGTCCTCGAAGGGCTTTGTGCTGGTGACCCTGTCACGGGACGCCGCGCGAGGCGATCTGGTGGCGGTCTCGACCATTGTCGACAAGGCGTTCACCGTCCGGACCGCGAAGAGCTTCCAGGCCACGCCGGAGGGCAAGGGGATCTCGGGGTTGAAGGAAGTCTGATCGCGACGATCCTAGACGGACTCTCTGGTGATGTCGGCCGAGCGACGGTTCGGCCGGCAGCCAGATGCCCTCAGCGCGTGCGCCGGATTTGCGCCAGCTCCTCGGCCAGGCTGCGGATTTCCTCGATCGCCTTCTCGGCCTGGCCTCTCATCGCCGTCACGGCCGACTCGTTCATGGGGCCGGCTGTCAGATTTAGTCGGGTTGTCCGGGAGCCGGGTTGAATCTCGAAGGTCTCGGAAAAGGCGCCGCCCTCGGCCGGGCCGTATTCATCGTAGTCGAACTGCAGCAACCGGTCCGGTTCATAGGCAGCGATGCGGCCGGTCGCCCGAACCTTGCCATTCGAGGTCCTCCAGGTGACCTTGTCTCCCGCTTTCCAGGACGTCTGGATCGACAGCCCATCGACGTAAGCCGCCGCCCATTCCTTGACGATTTCATTGGTGGTCAGAGTGCGCCACACCTCATGGGCCGGGGCGGCGATCTCTCGGGAACACTTCAGCGTCGGCATGAGGCTTCTTTGTCTACACATACCAAGTGATCGGGCGATCAGGAGGTTGCGCCATACGGATGTGCTCCGGTTAACGCGAGGTTGAGCCCTGCCTTTCGATGGCAGCCGATCAACCTGGTCAGCCCACCGCCGCGCGTTTCGGCGTCACGCCATTGGCCTCGCGCAGCATGGCCTCCATCTCATCGGCTGGCATTGGGCGTGCGAAGAAGTAACCCTGCATCCTGTCGCAACCGGCGGAACGCAGGAACAGTGCCTGCGCCTCGTGCTCAACACCTTCGGCGATGATGCGGACACCCAGCGACCGGGCGGCATGCAGCATGGAAGCCACGAGCTTGGACACCCGTGCGTCGCGGCCAACATCGTCGATCAGCGAGCGATCCAGCTTCACCGTCTGGATCGGCAGGTGCATCAGGGAGCGCAGGTTCGAATACCCCGTGCCAAAGTCGTCAAGGGCCACGTTCACGCCTTTGGCCGCCAGCCTTTCGATATGTCGACGCGCCAGGGCCATGTCCTGCAGCAGGAAGGTCTCGGTGATCTCGACGGTGAGCGCCGTGGCCGGGAGCGCAGTCTGACCCAGCCGCTGGATAAGCTTTCGCGAGAAACCCGGATCCAGCAGATCTCTCGGTGAGACGTTGCACGACACCACCTCGATCAGATCATCGGCGACCCAGGGCGCAGCGCGGGCGCAGGCGGCCTCGAAGATGGCCTCGTCGATGGCCTTGATCAGGCCAAGCTCCTCCGCCATCGGCACAAAGGCGGCGGGCGAAAGCAGTCCCTGATCCGGGTGCCGCCAGCGGGCGAGAACTTCGACGCCGACCATGCGGCCGGTCATGGAATCAATGATCGGCTGGAACCAGGGCTCGATTTCACCGGCCGGTATGGCGCGGCGGAGCTCCGCCTCCAGATTACGGCGACGCAGGCTTTCGTTGCGCAGGTCGGCGTCGAACACCGAGCATCGACGGCCCCCCAGCGCCTTTGCGCGATAGAGCGCCATATCGGCGAACCGTTGCAGGTCGCCCGCGTCCTGCGCGTCTCGGGGATAGAGGGCCACGCCGATCGAGCCACCCGGGACCACCGTGCGCCCGTAAATCGTCTGGGGCAGGGTCAACATGGAGATCAGCCGGGATGCCCGCCCCGAGATATCGGTGTCGTTGGTGATCAGGGCGAACTCATCTCCGCCCAGCCGCGCCACCAGTTCGCCGGGCCGGGCCTCGGCGCGCAGGCGCTCGCCCAGTTCGGCCAGCAACTGGTCGCCGGCGTGGTGCCCCAGGGTGTCGTTGAGGTTCTTGAAGCGATCCAGATCAATGATGAACAGGGCGACCTGCGCCCCGCTATCGCGGGCCGCCTCGAGACGCTCGCAGAGCCCGGATGTAAAGGCGCCCCGGTTGACGAGGCCCGTCAGCGAATCGGTCTGCGCCAGCCTGAGCGTCAGCTCACGCTCGGCCTCCAGTTCCGCGACTCGGGCGGCGAATTCAGTCTGGTGATCGGCAAGTTGCGGCACAGGGGGGGCGATCTGGAGTCCAACACACGATCCCACCTTCGCCGATCGAGGCGAATGCCCGGTTAAGCGACAAGGTTTACGTGCGTTAGGCTACTGCCCCAGTCGTCAGGCTTTGGCGGGAGCTTCCGCAGGCTCCTGGATCTGGCCTTCCCACTTGGCCACGACCGCCGAGGCGACCGTGTTTCCGATCACATTGGTGGCGGATCGACCCATGTCGAGGATGTGGTCCACGGTCAGGATCAACAGCAACCCCGCCTCCGGCAGATCGAAGTAGGCAAGGGTAGCGGCAATGACGACCAACGAGGCCCGAGGCACGCCCGCCATGCCCTTGGACGTGACCATCAACAAGCCCAGCATGGTCACCTGCTGGGCGATGGACATCTCGATGCCATAGACCTGGGCGATGAACAGGGTCGCGAAGGTGCAGTACATCATCGACCCGTCGAGATTGAACGAATAGCCCAGCGGCAGCACGAAGCTGGCCACCTTGCGCGACACACCCCATTGCTGGAGCGCATCAAGGGTTCGGGGATAGGCGGCCTCCGACGATGCCGTTGAGAAGGCGAGCAGAGTTGGCTGACGCACCGCGGCGATCAGTTTCAGCGCCCTTGGGCCGATAATGATCACCGCAGCGCCGATCAGCAGCACCCAGAGGAGGCCCAGTGACAGGTAGAAGCCGCTTATGAATTTCACATAGGTCCAGAGCACCTCGATCCCCTGGGTGGCGATCGTTGCGGCCAGGGCGGCGAAGATCGCCAGCGGCGCGGTGGTCATGACATAGCCCGTGACCTTCAGCATGATCTGGGCGACCTGTTCGACCAGGGCCAGCACTGCCGGCGCCTTGTCGTCGACGGCTGCCACGGCGGTGCCCACGAACACCGAGAACACAACGATCTGCAGGATCTCGTTGTTGGCCATCGCCTCGACGATGGATTTCGGCACCAGGTGGGTGATGAAGTCGCGCAGGGTAAACTTGGCCGTGTCGACGGCCGCACCGGTAGTGCCCGCATCCGGCAGGGTGAGGTTGAGGCCGGTGCCCGGCTTCAGGATGTGGACCATGATCAGGCCGATGGTCAGCGAGACGATGGAGGCGGTGATGAACCAGCCCATGGTCTTGATTCCGATCCGTCCGACCGCGCCGGCGTCTTCCATGTGAGCGATCCCGGCCACCAGGGTGGCGAACACCAGGGGCGCAATGATCATCTTGATCAGGCGCAGGAACACATCGGTGATGATGGTCAGGTTGTCCGCGACGGCGGCGGCGCCCTCGGTCGGCATCGTGACGTTGACGATCCAGCCAACCAGCACCCCAAGGATCATGGAGCCGACGACGAAGTAGGTGAACAGACGGTTCATTTGGCCCCCGGGGGAAACGCACTTGCACCCTTGTCGCCAAGATCGGAGGCCTCGTCCAGCAGGACGCGCTCGCAAGCGTCACACAGAGGCGCTATATTACGCCGGATGAACAAGACAAACGCAGCCGACATCGTTGATCGGCTAGAGACTGAATACCGCCAAAGCGTCGAGTCTCTCAGCAGCGCCCTCAAGACATTCCTGGCCGGGGGCCCCGCGCCGGACCCCTCAGCCCGCCTTGCGGGGGCCTATGTGTATCCTGAGTTGCGCCTGACCTGGCCGCCCGGGAAGCCCTTCCCCCGCATCAGTCGCGCCTATGCCCGGATCGCCGCACCCGGTCGATACGCCGTGACCGTTACCCGGCCGGAACTTTATCGCGACTATCTGATCGAGCAGCTGTCGCTGTTGCAGGAGGACTTCGAGGTCGAGCTGGAGGTCGGGCGTTCCAACCAGGAAATACCGTTTCCCTACGTTCTGGATCCGGCCGATATCGCCAAGGCCGACGTCGGCTCGGCAGAGATCGGCCAGCACTTCCCGACCACGGAACTGGCGTTCATCGGCGACGAAATCGCTGACGGGGCCTGGATCGGCGCGGAAGACGAGGCCCGTCCGCTGGCGCTCTTCGACGGACTGCGCACAGATTTCTCACTGGCGCGCCTGGCCCACTATACCGGCACGCCAGCCGAACACGCCCAGCAGTATATCCTGTTCACGAACTATCACCGCTATGTGGATGAGTTCGTGAGCTGGGCTGCCGCGCAGTTGAAGTCGGGCGGCCCCTACACCGCCTTGTCGGCGGCGGGCCACGTGATGATCACCGCCGATACACCGGACCCTGAAGCCACCGTCGCGGCAGGAACCTGGCGCAAACATCAGATGCCCGCCTATCACCTGATGGCGCCCGGCCGGACGGGCATTACCCTGGTCAACATCGGCGTCGGTCCTTCCAACGCCAAGACCGTGTGCGACCATCTGGCGGTGCTCCGGCCCCAGGCCTGGCTGATGATCGGCCATTGCGGCGGCCTGCGGGGCTCGCAGAAGATCGGCGACTACGTCCTTGCCCATGCCTACCTGCGCGACGACCATGTGCTGGACAAGGTGCTTCCGCCGGAGATTCCGATCCCGCCGCTGGCCGAAGTCCAGGTGGCGCTGAACGGCGCCGCCGAGCGGATCACCGGAGAGACCGGCGATGTGCTGAAGCGCCGCCTGCGCACCGGCACGGTCGTCTCGACCGACGACCGCAACTGGGAGCTCAAATACTCATCCAGCGCGCTGCGCTTCAACCAGAGCCGCGCTGTGGCCATCGACATGGAAAGCGCCACGATCGCCGCCCAGGGCTATCGCTTCCGGGTGCCATACGGGACCTTGCTGTGCGTGTCGGACAAACCGCTGCACGGCGAGATCAAGCTCCCTGGCCAGGCCAACGCCTTCTATGACCGCGCCATCGCCCAGCATCTGCAGATCGGCCTTGAGGCCATCGATCTGTTGCGGGCCGAAGGTTCAAGACTGCACTCTCGCAAACTGCGCAGCTTCGATGAACCGCCATTCCGGTAGGTCCAGCACAGCAGTATTAGTGTATCGAAACTGTCGCCCAACCGGGATACCGACCTGCCCATGACCCGACACATCCCCTTTGACGGAATCGAAAACTTCCGCGACTTCGGCGACTACGCCGCTGGCGCGCGTCGGCTGCGCCCGGGCGTGCTCTACCGGGCCGCCCACCAGGCCCGCGCCACCGACGCGGACCTCGCGAAGCTGGCGGAGATGGGCCTGTCGGTGATCGTCGACCTGCGGCGGTCCAATGAGCGCGAGCGCGAGCCCAGTCGGCGGTGGGACGGGTTCTCCGCCCAGGTCATCGAGAACGATATCGGTCAGGAAGCAGCCGATGAGTGGTCTACCTTCATCTCGGAGTCGGACCTGAGCGTCGATTCCTTTCACGCCTACATGCGCGACTACTATCGCGCCGCGCCCGGCCAACGACGCCACATTGATCTTTACACCCGCTACTTCCAGGCTTTGGCCGAAACCACCGGTCCGATCCTGGTGCATTGCGCGGCAGGCAAGGATCGCACAGGCATCATCTGCGCGCTGACCCACCATGTGGCCGGCGTCCACGATGACGACATCATCCAGGACTACCTGCTCACCAACAATCACGAGCGCATGGTGGCGCGCCTGCCTGTCATGCGCGAGCACGTCACCCAGGCATCGGGTGGGCGGGAGCCTTCCGACGAGGCCTTGTTGACCGCCATGCGCGTCGAGGCTGAATACCTGGAGGAGGCGTTTCAGGTCATGCGCCGCGACCACGGCTCGCTGGATGGCTATCTGGACCAGGCGCTGGGGCTGACGCCGGCCCTGCGCGAACGTATCCACGACCGCTTGCTGGCCTGATCCGGTTGCCATCGGGGCCCTTGACGTCCTAAGCACCCGGCCTCTGAGTTAACGGGGAGCCGCCATGCAATCCTTCCAGCCGCCGCGCCGGGTCCTGATGGGGCCGGGCCCCTCCGATGTCAGCCCGCGGGTGCTGGCCGCTCTGGCGCGGCCGACCATCGGTCACCTGGACCCCGAGTTCCAGACTCTGATGGAGGAGATCAAGGCGGCGTTGCAGCGGGTGTTCAATGCGCCGGATCATGCCTGCGTGCCGCTGCCCGCCCCCGGAACCGCCGGCATGGAAGCCGCCATGATGAACCTGCTGGAGCCCGGCGACCGTTGTGTGGTCGCGATCAACGGAGTTTTCGGCGGTCGCATGGCTGACATGGCAGGCCGCGCGGGCGCCACAGTGGTGACGATCGAACATGAATGGGGCCAGCCGGTCGATCCGGCGCGGGTCGAGGACGCGCTGGCCGAAGCGCCCACCAAGGTCCTCGCCTTTGTACATGCCGAAACCTCCACCGGGGTTCGCAGCGACGCAGCGGCACTGTGCGGCCTGGCCCGCAGGCATGGCGCGCTTTCCGTCGTGGACTGCGTGACCTCGCTGGGCGGGATCGCGGTGGAGGCCGCCGCCTGGGATGCCGACATTCTTTACTCGGGAACCCAGAAATGCCTTTCGGCGCCCCCGGGCCTATCACCCATCGCGATCAGCAAGCGCGCCCAGGCCGCGATCACCGGGCGCAAGGAGAAGGTCCGGAACTGGCTGCTCGATTTCAACCTGCTGATGGCCTACTGGGGCGGTGAGGGTGGCCGGACCTATCATCATACCGCACCGATCAATGCGCTCTATGGGCTGCATGAATCGCTGGTGGTGCTGTTCGAGGAGGGCCTGCAGGCCTCCACCGTACGACATGCCCGTACTCATGAGGCTTTGGCGGCCGGTCTGGAGGCCGCAGGTCTGAAACTTCTGGTCGATCCGAAGTGGCGGTTGCCGCAACTGAATACGGTGCTGGTGCCGGAGGGTGTCGACGAGGCGGCGGTTCGCGCCCATGTGCTGAAGACCTGGGATCTGGAAATCGGTGCAGGTCTCGGTCCGCTCAAGGGCAAGGTCTGGCGGATCGGGCTGATGGGCGCGTCGGCGACCCCCTGGCATGTGCGCCTTTGCCTGACGGCGCTCAGCGAGGCGTTGGCGGCCCAGGGTGTGAAGGTGGATCGTGCAGCCGTACTGACGGCCATGGACGCGAGTCTCGCGGCATAGTCGACCGGGCGGCGCTGTCCCGTTCCTTATCCCCCTCGACAGACGAGGGCCGCCCGCTACGGTGAGCGTCAAGGTTGCCGCAGCGCAAAGCGGCGCCCGGGGGAAATCCAGTGACAGACACCGCCGCCGCGCCTGACCGCAGCCCGGACACGAAGCTCAATCGCGGGGGCGTCTCCTGGGCCATCTTCGAGGGCGGACAAAGCCCGTTCGTGATCCTGATCATCATCTACATTTTTATGCCCTACGTCGCGGACGCCATGGTCGGCGACGCGGTGCGCGGCCAGGAGATCATCTCGCAGTGGCAGCAGTGGTCGGGCTGGGCGGTAATGGCCACGGCGCCGTTCCTCGGCGCATCCATCGACAAGCTGGGACAACGCAAGGGGATGCTGGGCGTGATTGTCGCCTTGATGATTCCACTGACCGCTTCGCTTTGGTGGGCCAAGCCGGACGGCACAGGTCTGACTGTAGCCATGACGATGTTGATCGCCATGACGGTGCAAGTGCTCTTCAACTATGCCGGGATCCTGCAGAATTCGCTGTTGATCAGGGCAGCGGGTCTGAACAACGCGCACAAGGCTTCGGGACTGGCCCTGTCGCTGGGCAACCTGTTTTCGGTCCTGGCGCTCGCGTTCACCGCCTGGGCATTCGCCCTTCCCGGGGTGGTGGACTGGCCCTGGGTGCCAACGGCCCCGCTGTTCGGCCTGGATCCAGCGACCAATGAACCCCAGCGGGTCGTAGCGCTGATGTCGGCGGGCCTGATGTTACTGGGCGCGATCCCGCTCTTCCTGTTCACGCCGGACGCGCCGCCGACAGGCATCCGCCCCTTGACGGCGGTGACAGATGGGGCCGTTGAACTCTGGAGGATGCTGAGGGCGATCACCCACTATCGTGACCCGGCCATCTACATCGGCTCGCGCATGTTCTTCGTGGACGGCATGAACGGGGTGCTGGTCTACGCCGGGGTCTATGCTGTGGGCGTCATGAAGTGGGGAGCCCTGGAAATGTTGGGCTACGGTATCCTGCTGAGCGTCGTGGCCGTGCTGGGCGGCTATGTCAGTCGCTGGCTGGATGCGGGCATCGGGCCCAAGAACGCGCTGCGGATCGAGATTTCGATGTCGATGCTGGGGCTGGCCGCCATGCTGGGAATGCGACCTGACCTGATCCTCTTCTTCTGGCCCTACGATCCGTCGGCCCATGGGCCGCTCTGGAACGGACCCGTCTTCACCCATATGCCCGACGTCGTGTTCATCCTGATCGGCTTCGTGAATGCCATTTTCATCACCGCACAGTACGCCTCCAGCCGCACATTGCTGACGCGCCTGACACCACCCGAGCAAACGGGGACCTTCTTCGGCGTCTATGCCCTCTCCGGCGTGGCTACAGCCTGGCTGGCGCCAACGATGGTCAACCTTGGCACGCGCGTCACCGGCACCCAGCAAGGGGGATTCGCCATGCTTCTGATCTTGCTGATGATCGGTCTGGCGGGTTTGTCGTTCGTACGAGGCGGCGGACGGGGCCATCAATTTCAGGCATGAACGGCTATTGCCCGGGATCTGAATTCGATCCACGATTTACAGCAGTTAAGGATTAATGGCTGATAATCATTTACAGATTTTAGGGATGCGACTTTATCTCGACTTAAGTCTGGCGGCGCAGATTGATCGTGTTCTTAGGGGCGAGCAGGCATTCGCTTGAAGCCCCCCACCACCTGCTCGCCAAATAGGAGATAGAGCCCATGTCGAACTTCATGAACCGCTTCCTGAAAGACGAATCCGGCGCCACCGCCATCGAGTATGGCCTGATCGCCGCCCTGATCGCCGTGGTTCTCGTGACCGCCCTGACGGCTGTTGGCACCAGCCTTCAAGCCAACTTCGAGACGATCAGCGACGCGGTCAGCGGCGCCTGAGCCCGACGTCCACACCTGAAACGGGGCCCCGGCGGAAACGCCGGGGCCCTTTTCTCTGGAACCCTGGTCGCAACGCTCCGTTCATCGACGGCGCATACAAGTGGACGAAACAGGTCACCCGGAATGATGCCCGCCCTCGCCGCCCTCCCCGCCCTGGTGTTTCTCGGCCTGATCCTGACGGCGGCGGTTGAGGATGCGCTGTCCTTTACGATTCCGAACTGGATTTCTGCGGCGCTGCTGGCCGCGTTCCCGCTTGCGGCCCTGGCCGTCGGCATGCCGCTTGCGTCCGCAGCAATGAACCTCGGCGTTGGCGTAGCGGCGCTGGCGGCCGGGATGGGGATGTTCGCACTGCGCTGGGTAGGTGGAGGCGACGCGAAACTGCTGGCGGCGGTGTGCCTCTGGCTGGGACTGCCGGCCCTCGGTATGTTCCTGCTGGCCACGGCGTTGGCGGGCGGCGGGCTGGCTATCCTGCTGATGACCCTCAGATCTGCGCAGGTGCGCCCGCTGATTTTGGTGAGCCCTCGCTGGGTCTCCAGGCTGGCCGATCCAGGCGAGGGTGTGCCTTACGGCGTAGCGATCGCCATCGGTGCGATGGCGGCTTTCCCGCAGACACTGTTCGGCGCCGGTCTCGGGTTCTAGGGTGTCAGCATGAGCGACGTGATCCTTGAAACCTTTGACGGCCCGACCGTCCCGATCCATGCCCTGACCGAGGCGGAGACGACGGCGGCTCTGGCGACCGACGCGTTTGCCGCCGCCCTGGCCCGCACCGCCGACTTCAAGGGCAAGACCGGCCAGTTGCTGCTGGTTCCCGATGCGCAAGGCGCACTCGACCGCGTGCTGTTCGGCGCCGGCGACGCCCAGCATCCGACCGTCTATCGGGCGTTACCGGCGAAGCTGCCGCCCGGCGTCTACCGGATCGCCGCCCGGCCGCAGGGCGTCACCCCCGACCAGATCGCGCTCCATTTCGCACTCGGGAGCTATCGGTTCGACCGCTATAAGACACCCGGCGCAGAGCAAGCCCGGCTGGTCGCCGAGGGCGCCGACGCTGCCGAAGTCCGGCAGGTCGCCCACGCCTGCGCACTGGCACGCGACATGATCAACACGCCCGCCAACGACATGGGTCCGCGCCAGATGGAAACCATCGCCCGCGAGATCGCCGAGCAACATGGCGCACGGATCAGCGTGGTCGAGGGCGATGCCCTTCTCACCGAGAATTATCCCGCTGTGCATGCCGTGGGCCGCGCCGCCGATCCATCCCGCGCGCCCAGGATGATCGAGATCAGCTGGGGCGAGGGTGACAAGCCGCTCGTCTGCCTCGTGGGCAAGGGCGTGGTTTTCGACACCGGCGGTCTGGACATCAAGCCCTCGGCTGGCATGCGGAACATGAAGAAGGATATGGGCGGGGCCGCCCACGTGCTGGCGCTGGGCCGGATGATCATGACCGCGAACCTGCCGGTGCGCCTGTCGATCCTGGTTCCGGTGGTGGAGAACGCCATCTCGGGCGACGCCATGCGCCCGGGCGACATTCTGGCCTCCCGCAAGGGTCTGACTATCGAAGTGGGCAATACCGACGCCGAGGGCCGCCTGATTCTGGCCGACGCCCTGACGCGGGCCTGCGAACTGGAGCCGGCGCTGACCATCGACATGGCCACCCTCACCGGCGCCGCCCGCGTGGCACTGGGCCCACAACTTCCGCCCTACTTCACTGACGACGAAGGCCTGGCCGCCGATATCGAGGCCGCCGCCCGCGCGGAGTGGGACCCAATGTGGCGCCTGCCGCTCTGGAAAGCCTATGCCGATGCGCTCGATTCCGACGTCGCCGGGATCAAGAACGATCCCGACGCCTGGGCCCAGGCCGGTGCGGTGACGGCCGCGCTCTTCCTGCAGCGTTTTGCGCCAAAGGGCGCCTGGGTGCATCTGGACGTCTTTGCCTGGAACCCCCGTGCCCGGCCGGGCTATGCGACCGGAGGCGAGGCCCAGACGATCCGGGGCCTCTACCGAATGATCCGGGAACGGTTTGCGTGAAACACGACCCCCGCATCACCCCCTGTCGCGACGGTATCGCAGCGCGCCGGCTGGAAGGCGTACTGGAGGCCGAGGTCTACCTCGACACCCGGGTCATGACCTGCACCGCGCCGGCGGCTTCCATCCGCGCCGTGCCCGACGCCGAGAGCGAACAGATGGATCAGCTTCTGTTCGGTGAGTGGTTCGAGGTTCTGGAGGAAGAAGGCGTCTGGCGTCTGGGTCAGTCGCTGCGTGACGGATATGTGGGCTTTGTAGAAGCCGCCCTGCTGGCGCCGGCTGGATCTTGGCCCACCCATCGGGTCGCGGCCATCCGCACCTATGCCTTTGCCGGACCCAGCATCAAGACACGTGCATCTGGCCCCTATTCGATCAATGCATTGGTGACCGTCGAGGCTGTCGAGGGTCGTCTGGCTAAGGTTTCGGGCGCCGGCTGGATGACCGCTGACCACCTTCAACCCATTGGCGTGGGCGAAGATGACTGGGCGGCTGTGGCCGAGCGTTTCCTTGGAACTCCCTATCTGTGGGGTGGCCGCGAGAGTTTGGGGCTGGATTGTTCGGGACTAGTCCAGCAAGCCCTGTTTGCCTGCGGCCGTGCCTGCCCACGGGATGCGGATCAGCAGGAGCAGTTGGGATCAGACATCACAGCCGACGCGTTCGGACGCGGCGATCTGGTGTTCTGGAAGGGCCATGTCGCCATCGGCCTGGGCGACGGCCTGATCATCCACGCCAATGGGCATCACATGGCCGTAGCCGTTGAGCCGCTCGCCGAGGCGATCAGACGGATCGGCGACACCGGGTCTCAACCGACCAGTTACCGGCGTCTCTGAAGGAGAAACCGGCCCGGGCGATTCGGAGCCGCCGCCCTTACTTCTTGGCGGGAACCGCGGGAGCCGCTGCCGCCGGAGCTTCGGCTGCCGCAGGTGCACCGGCGCTTGCCGGTGCTGCCGCGTCTGTCGCTGCCGGAGCCGTCGTCGCAGGCGCGGCAGCCGCTGCCGCTGCGCCTGGCGCGCGCGACGGGTCGGGCGCCGGGATCGGCAGCGTACCGCCCTGGCTCTTCATGTAGGCGATGACGTTGACACGGTCTTCGGCCTTCTTGAGACCGACAAAGGTCATCTTGGTCCCGGGCATGTATTTCGCCGGTGCCTTGATGAACTCATAGAGGCTGTCGTAGTCCCAGATCGCCTGCTTCGCGCCGAATTCGGTCATGCCCTTCGAGTACGCAAAGCCCGCATACGAGCCGGGTTTGCGCCCCTCGACGCCCCAGATAGCCGGTCCGGTTCCGTTCGCTCCGCCTTGTGCGATCGTATGGCAAGACGAGCACTTGGCGAAAACGGCCTTGCCGGCCTCGATGTCGGCGGTCGGGAGCACCGTGCCCCAGTCGGGCAGCATCTCGACCACAGCGGCGCCGCCGCCACCCTCTTCGGCGACCTCGACCAGATACCCCGGCTTGGCCGGTTTCTCGGGACCGAATACGCCAGCAGAGAGTTGCCCCAGGCCAATGATGGCCAGACCCGTGGCCAGCGCAGCGCCGGCGATCTTGTTGAACGTAAGTTCGCTCATAGTCCCCTGGTCACGCCTCTCATAGGCCGTAGGTCATCACCCACGAACACGCGGGAATCCCGCTCCTTATTGCGTGCGGCTCTCTTACACGCTACCGGCGCTCGCGCAACAGGCCTCGCGCGACATTACCCAACGGCATGAACCCGATTGTCATCATCCCCGCGCGCATGGCCGCGACCCGGCTGCCCGGGAAACCTCTGGCCGATATCGGAGGTTTGTCGATGATCGTGCGGGTGATGCGTCAGGCCCAGGCTGCAGACATCGGTCCCGTCGTCGTCGCAGCGGGTGATCGCGAGATCGTCGAGGCCATCCAACAGGCCGGCGGCCGCGCCGTCCTGACCGATCCGGATCTACCCTCGGGCTCGGACCGGATCCAGGCCGCCCTGGCGATACTGGACCCGACCGGCCACCACGACGCCGTGGTCAACCTGCAGGGCGACATGCCGTTCGTGGCGCCCCTTATTCTCTCGGCGTGCGTGGGCCTGCTGGCTGACGAGCCATTGTGCGACATCTCCACCGTCGTTGCGCCCGAGGTCTCTCCTGCCGACCGTTCGAACGAAGACGTGGTCAAGGCCGTGCTGTCGATGCTGCCGGACGGCCGCACGGGCCGGGCCCTGTACTTCACCCGCTCCACGCTCTTCGGCGACGCGCCGGTCTGGCGACATGTCGGGATCTACGGCTACCACCGCGCCGCGCTGGAACGTTTCAACGCTGCGCCACCGTCGCCACTGGAAACCCGCGAGAAGCTGGAACAACTTCGCGCCATGGAACTGGGCCTCTCGATCTGGGCTGTGGTGGCGCCGGACGCGCCGATTTCCGTCGACAATCCCGCCGATCTCGAGCGGGCCCGCGACTATGCAAGGACGCTGTCATGACCAAGGGGCGAATCGCCTTCCAGGGCGAGCTGGGCGCCAACAGCCATGAGGCCTGCATGGCCGCCTTCCCTGATATGGAGCCTGTGCCACACCCAACTTTCGAAGATGCATTCGAGGCGGTGAAGGCGGGCGACTGCCAGCTTGGCATGATCCCCGTGGAGAACTCGATCGCCGGGCGGGTGACCGACGTACATCACCTGCTGCCCTCCTCGGGCCTGAAGATCATTGGCGAACGGTTCAAGCCGATCCACTTCCAGCTCATGGCCAATCCTGGCGTGAAGCTCGAGGATCTGAAGACCGTCCAGAGCATGGCGATCGCGATCCATCAGTGCCGCGCCACGGTGCGGCGGCTGGGCCTCAAGGCCGAGACCGTCGGAGACACCGCCGGCGCCGCCAAGCTGCTGGCCGAACGTCCCGACCCTACCCGCGCCGCCATTGCGCCGGCTTTGGCCGCCCGAATCTATGGGCTCGATATCCTGGCCCGCGACATCGAGGACACCCACAATAACACCACGCGGTTCCTGATCATGACCGCAGACCCTGAGCCTGCCCCGCCGCCGCCAGGCGCAGCGTGCGTGACCAGCTTCGTGTTCCGGGTGCGCAACCTTCCGGCTGCGCTCTACAAGGCCCTGGGCGGCTTCGCCACCAACGGCGTCAACATGACCAAGCTCGAGAGCTACATGGAGGGAGGCGCCTTCACGGCCACCTTCTTTTATGGCGAGGTCGACGGGCGCCCCGAAGACCGCGCCCTGACGCTCGCCTTCGAGGAGCTCGCCTTCTTCACGGACCGGTTCGAAGTCCTGGGAACCTACCCGGCCGATCCGTTCCGGAGCCGCTGAGGGGGCAGGCTAGGCCGCCCCCTCTGTCACGGCGTGAAGTCGGGCGTAGGCCCCGCCCTTCTTCACCAGTTCGCCATGGCGGCCTTCCTCGACGATCCGGCCCTCGTCGAACACGAGGATCCGGTCCGCCCCGCGGATGGTCGATAGCCGGTGAGCGATGACGATCGTGGTACGACCCACCATCAGCTCTTCCATCGCCGCCTGCACCTGGCGCTCCGTTTCCACGTCCAGCGACGAGGTGGCCTCGTCCAGCACCAGGATCGGCGCGTCGGCCAGGAAGGCCCGCGCAATGGCCACCCGCTGACGCTCGCCCCCCGACAGCTTCACCCCGCGCTCGCCCACCAGGGTGTCGTAGCCCGCAGGAAGTCGCGCGATGAAGTCGGCCGCCCTCGCCCGCCTGGCGGCCAGCGCAATCTCCTCGGCCGTTGCGTCCGGCCGCGCGTACCTGATGTTGTCGGAGAGCGTGCGATGGAACAGGGCCGGGTCCTGGGGCACGACAGCGATGGCGCGCCGCAGCGAACCCTGACTGACTTTCGACACATCCTGACCGTCGATGACGATGGCGCCGCTCTCCAGATCGTAGAGACGCTGCACCAGCTTCACGAAGGTGGACTTGCCAGAGCCCGTGGGGCCGACCAGCGCCACCCGCTCCCCCGGCGCGATGCGGAGCGTGAACCGGTCATACAGGGGGCGGTCGGCCGACTTGTAGCGGAACACCACCCGGTCGAAGACAATCTCGCCGGCCTCCGAACGGAAGGCGGGTGCCTGGGCCGCGTCGGCGACCTGCGGCTCGGTGATGGCGAAGCGGGCCACGTCCTCGGTGTCATCCAGGCCACGCTGCGCCATGCGGATGTTCTCGCCGATGTTGCGCAGATAGCTGGTCATCAGCATGAACGACGTGATCGCAAAGGCGATATCGCCGGTGGTCGCCAGACCCTTTTGCCACTGCATCAGCAACAGTCCGGTCAAGCCCGCCTGCAGGACCACCAGGATCAGGTTGTGGAACAGCCACAGGTCCGTAAACCGGTTCCAGGTCTTGATGGTGACGGTCCGCCACATTTCGGTGACGCTGGCGATCCGCGCCTCCTCCCGGGCCTCCGCGCCAAAGGATTTGACGGTGGCGTTGGAGGAGATCGAGTCCGCGATAGCCCCGCCGATCCGAGAGTCCATCGCCACCGACTTCAGGTTGGAGGGTCGGGCGTAAAGGGCCGTCAGGAAGATATTGGACGCGATGTAGAGCACCACGATGATGAAGGCGAAAAGGCCCACCACCGGCCAGCGCATCGCCATCATGCCGCACAAGCCGAACAGCACGATGATCGCCGGGCCGAACCAGATCAGCGCCGCGTCCGTCACCACATCATAGCCCCACATCGCCCGGCTCAGCCGCCGCACGGTAGCCCCGGCGAAGCTGTCTGCGTGCCAGTCCGCCGAGAAGCCCTGCACCCGCTTGAAAGCCTCATCGGTCATGCGCTTCATGTTGTTGGCGGACATCGGGATCAGGAACCGCATCGAGGTGTTGCGGATCACCGAAAACGCCAGATAGACGCCCACGAACACGGCCCAGGCGCGCCAGGCCGGGTCGGGATTGGCGGGGCCGGCGGTGACGGCGTCGACCAGCCGACCGGCTGCCCAGGGCAGAGCCAGGTCAAAGCCAATGGCGATCAGGGTCAGCACCACGGTGCCGGTCAACAGCCAGGGCGTACGCAGCCAGTAGCGGGAGATGAACCCCAGCACCTGCTTGTTGGAGAGCACCCGCTGGCGGTTCTCGTCCTCGTCTTCGTAGTGGTCAGTCATGGGTCAAGTCCCGGGATGGCG
>NZ_JBILRO010000259.1:0-4654 GCF_044372605.1 Phenylobacterium sp. | reverse complement strand
GGGCGTTTACCGGCTGCCCATGAACTTCGCCGTCGAGGTTGATGCGGTGGTGGCGCTATCGTGAGGGACCGCTTCGGCGACGCCTGGGAGCTGTTGTTTCACCCGCCGGTGGCGCACCGGGGGCTCTGGAGCCCGGACGGGCCGCCGGAGAATTCACTGGGGGCGTTCCATGCCGCCTGCGCCGCCGGTTACGGCATCGAGCTGGACGTTCACCTGTCGTCCGACGGCGAGGCGGTGGTCTTCCATGACGACACGCTGAAGCGGATGACCGGCCTGGAGGGCCGTATCCGGGACCGCACGGCCGCCGAGCTGGCGGAGATCCGGCTGGCGGGGTCCGACGAGAAGATCCCGACGCTGCTCGAAACCCTGGCGCTTATCGGCCGCCGGGCCATGGTGCATGTGGAGCTGAAGACGGCCTTCGGCGAGGTCGGGCCGCTGGAGACGCGCGTCCACGAGATCATCGCCGACCACGCAGGGCCGCTGTGCGTCATCGGGTTCAATCCCTATTCCCACGCCTGGTACGCCGACCATTATCCGGGCGTGCTGCGCGGGCTGGACAGCTGGTCGTGGGAGCGGCCGGCGAGCATGGCCGAGAGCCAGCGCAAGGCCTATGCGCGGCTGGAGCAGATTGAGCTGGCCCGGCCGCACTTCCTGGCGCTCGGCCTCGATGTCCTGCCGCACCCGCGGGCGCAGGAACTCCGGGCGCAGGGGATGCCGGTGGTGGCCTGGACCGTGAGAAAGCCCGAGCAGTGGGACGCGGTGAAGGATCACTGTGACAACCTGATCTTCGAAGGCTTCGCCGCGTGAGCCTGAAGCCGGCGGTCAAGGTATCCCGCCGCATCGCCGAGATCGGGCGCGAGGCCTGGGACGCCTGCGCGGGCAACCCCGACTATGCCGCCAACCCCTTCGTTCGCTTTGATTTCCTGAACGCCCTGGAGGAGGCCGACTGCGCGGTCGAGCGCACGGGCTGGGGGCCGCAGCACATCAGCGTCGAGGACGATGCGGGCCGGGTGGCCGCCGTCATGCCGCTGTACCTCAAGTCCCACAGCCAGGGGGAGTACATCTTCGACCACGCCTGGGCCGACGCCTATGAGCGGGCGGGCGGGCGGTACTATCCCAAGCTGCTGTCGGCGGCGCCGTTTGTGCCGGCCACGGGCGCGCGGCTACTGGTGCGGCCTGATGTGGATGCGGGCGAGGCGAGGGCGCTGCTGCTGGGCGGGGCGCTGACGCTGTGCGAGCGCTATGGCGCCTCTGGCCTCAACATCAACTTCCTGACCGAGGCCGAGTGGCGGTGGGCCGGCGTCCACGGCATGGGCCTGCGCGAGGGGCAGCAGTACCACTGGGAGAACCGGGGCTACGCCGACTTCGAGGGCTTCCTGGGCGCGCTGTCGTCCGGCCGCCGCAAGACCATCCGCCGCGAGCGCCGCGAGGCGCAGGCCCAGGCCGAGATCGTCTGCCTGACCGGCGCCGACATCACCGAGGAACACTGGGACGCCTTCTTCGGCTTCTACATGGACACCGGCGCGCGCAAGTGGGGGCGGCCCTATCTCACGCGGGCCTTCTTCTCGATGCTGGGCGCGCAGATGGCCGACCAGGTGCTGCTGGTCCTGGCCCGCCGGGAGGGGCGCTGGATCGCCGGCGCGCTCAACCTGATCGGCGGCGACTGCCTCTACGGCCGCCACTGGGGCTGCGTGGAGGAGGTCCCGTTCCTGCACTTCGAGCTCTGCTACTACCAGGCCATCGAATGGGCGATCGATCACGGCCTGCCGCGGGTCGAGGCGGGCGCGCAAGGCCAGCACAAGATCGCCCGCGGCTATCTGCCCCGGCCCGTCTATTCCGCCCACTTTATCGCCGACCCGATGCTGCGGGGCCCCGTGGAACGGTTCCTGGAGCAGGAACGCGCCGGGGTGGAGCAGGAGATGGAGTGGCTGGAGGAAGAGTATTCGCCGTTCAAGGCGGACCCGGCGACAACTTCAGGGAGCGCACCATGAGCCTGGACGGCAGCTACGACGCGGGCAACATCTTCGCGAAGATCCTGCGGGGCGAGATGCCGGCGGTGAAGGTCTATGAGGACGAGCACGTCCTGGCCTTCATGGATGTGTTTCCCCAGGCGAAGGGCCACACCCTGGTGATCCCGAAACAGTCGACCGCACGCAACTTCCTGGAGGAGGCGCCGGACGTGATCGGCCCGCTGATGCTGGGCGTGCAGCGGGTGGCGCGGGCGGTGCGCGCGGCCCTGAACCCCGATGGCCTGGTGATCACCCAGTTCAACGGCGCCCCGGCGGGCCAAACGGTGTTTCACCTGCATTTCCACATCATTCCCCGATGGGAGGGCGTGCCGCTGGGCCGCCATGCGCAGGGGATGGCGGATATGGAGGAGCTGAAGGTGCTGGCGGCGGAGATCTCGGCGAGGATGGCGTAGCGGGCGCCCACGGGGTGTCATCGCGCGGTTGTCGCAACCCACGCTGTGTCATCCCGGTTTTCGCGTCAGCGAAAGACCGGGACCCATAAACTCAGGTGTTGGAGAACAGTGCTCGGGGTCGACGCCGCAGATTCACATGCGGCGCTTGCGTCTATGGGTCCCGGTCTTTCGTTTCACGAAAACCGGGATGACAAAGGTGTTGTTTGCTCCGGGCGCCAACTCAGCGTCGCGGCGGCCCGGTCGCGGTACGGGGGCGAAGGGCCTGGGCGGCGAACGCGCCTGTGGCGGGGCCGGCCCGTGGGGGCGGCATCATCAGGACGGCGGCGCCGGAGAGGCGGGATCGCAGGGGTGCGGGCCGCTTGGCCGGTCCCCCGGTCCCGGTCGCCCGGGTCAGCAGGGCGGTGAGCGCCGGAAGTTCGGCCGGCGCGGGGCCGGGCAGGGCGGCGGCGTCGGCCGCTACGCCCTGCAGGGTCTTTATCAGCAGCGGCAGGCTGGCGCGGTCACCTTCGCGGTCGCGGTCGGCGTCCAGGCGCTCGCGCGCAGGCGCCACTGTATTGGGCCGTTCGGTCTCGGGCGGGTCGCCGCGTTCATGGAAATCGTCGGCCTCGCGGTCCTCGCTCGGCACAGAAACGCCGGCCTGCGCCGCCCGGGCGGCCTGCCGCAGACGAAGCTTCAGCGCGATGGCCACCCGCACCCCAAAGAAGCACCGGTCGAACAGGCCGAACAACTCAGCCTTGCGCTTCCAGTCCGCCTCCCGCTCAGCCTCCCGCCCGAACGCCATCCCCAGCCGGTGGGCGACGGCGGCCATCTCGGCGAGCATGGTCTCGGTGGTGAGGTCGGTGCAGGGCATTGGAACAAAGATAGAACATCATCGAGAGATATACAAGAGTAGGGCTGAAATTCTCGGGATCGCGAGCTGTTGGGTCCGGTCCGTGCACGGGTCGCTCCATGGCCGCCCAATCCTCGTTCGCCGCCGTGCCCGGCTTCAGGCTTTTCCGCCCAGCTCCGGCATGTGGGTTTCAACCCATCGGATCAGGGACTGGACTTCGGTTCGCAGGGATCGGCCGAGCGGGGTCAGTTCATAGGTGACGTGGGGCGGGACGGTTTGCAGGTCTGTGCGGGCGACAATGTGCAGGTCTTCCAGTTGTCGCAGCGTCTGGGTCAGCATCTTCTGCGAGATGCCCTCGACCGCCCGGATCAGCTCCCCATTGCGACGCGGGCCCTCGGCCAGGGCGTGGATCGTCATGAGTGACCATTTGCTGGCCACCACGGTCATGTAGGCGCGCGAGTTGCAGTTTCTGGAGAGGACGTTGGGTCTCATGCGGCCAGCCCATATCATGAGCCGATAGGCACCAAAAGGTGCGTACTATCCGGAGCGTGACCTGCTTGGTAGCAACCCATCCGTTGCGATTTGAGGAGGTGTGCAATGGATGGGTTCAACCTGGCGGGCGCGGGGATCACCATCGCCATGGGCTGTCTGGGACTGTTCTTTCCCGGGCGGGCATCGGCGCTGACGGGATTGACCGCGACCACGCCCGAGGCGCGGGGTGAGTTTCGGGGGACCCTGGGGATCACCTTCATCCTGCTGGGGCTTGCGCCGGCGGTCACGGACAGTCCGGCGGCCTATCTGGCGGTCGGCGCCGCCTGGGCGGGCGCCGGACTGGGCCGGATGGTTTCGATCTTTCTGGATGACGCCAGGACCGGGAAGAACTGGGCGGCCGTCGGTTTCGAGCTCGCTCTGGGGGGCCTGATGATCTCGGGCGCGCCGTTTCAGGCCCTGGTTCAAGGGCTGCGATGACGGCGCCGGATCACTTCCCGGGCGCTGCGCCCGCCGCCGCCTGCTTTTCCGCCAGCCGGGCCCCGCCGAGGATGCCTTCCATGGCGTAGTTGCCTTCGTGGCAGGCGTATTCGTAGACGCTGCCCCTGGAGGCGGTGAGGGTGTATTCGGCTTTCCAGGGGCGGGTGTAGTGGCCCGGGTCGGTGACTTCGAACTGGTAGAAGATCTCGCCCTTGCCGACCCGGGTGAAGCGCTCGACGATCCGGCCGTCTTTTGTGAGCGGGATGGAGCTTTCGGCCGACTGGGCCGGATGGACGTTGGCGGTTTCCATCACGAAGGTGTCGCCTTCCCACCAGCCCACGGAATCGCCCAGCCAGGGCGTGATGGCCGCCGGGCGGTGGGCGGCGCGGGCCGCAGCCGCCGTGGGGAAGATCGGGACGATGCGCATGTCGTGG
>NZ_JBILRO010000188.1:0-6876 GCF_044372605.1 Phenylobacterium sp. | reverse complement strand
CGCGGCGATCCAGGGCGCGGACTCCATCGGGCTGGCGGTGGTGGCGACCACCATGGCGATCGTGGTGGTGTTCACGCCGGTCAGCTTCATGCCGGGCATCCCGGGCCAGTTCTTCAAGGAGTTCGGTCTGACCGTGTCGGTGGCCGTGCTCTTCTCGCTATTGGTGGCGCGCCTGGTGACCCCGCCCATGGCGGCCTATTTCCTGAAGGCGGGCGCTGTCGCACAGCCGAGGAAGCCGTTCGAGGGCTTCTATCGCAACGCCCTGGAATGGTGTCTGGCGCACCGGATTCTGGCGTCGATCTTCGGGGGCGTGATCTTCTTTGGCTCGGTGGCCCTGGTGCCATTGCTGCCCCAGGGCTTCCAGCCCGCCGGCGACCCGGACTTTGCCTATGTGAACATCCAGGGACCGCCCGGCGCGACCGTGGACGACATGAATGAAATCGCCGCAGAGCTGAACGCTCTGTTCCGCAAGCAGCCTGAAGTCACCGACGTCTTCATCCAGATCGGCTCGACGGTCTCCAACTTTGGGCCCGGCTCCTTCGGCGGCGGCGGCGGCGACCTGCGCACGGGGACCGCAACCATCCTGCTGAGGTCCGACCGCAAGACAACGGGAGACGAGATGCGGACGCGCCTGCGCAAGCAGTTGCGCGCCATTCCCGACGCCCGGCTCACCTTCCTGAGCGCCGAGGGTGGATCCGGTTACCAGCAGATCCTGACCGGTTCCAACCCCGACAACCTGCTGGCGGCCAGTCTCCAGCTGGAACGGCAGATGCGTGGCCTCAGCGAACTGGCCGATCCGCGCCCGACCCGTCCGCCCATCGGTCCCGAAATCATCATCCGCCCCAAGGCCGATGAGGCCGCGCGCCTGGGTGTCTCCTCCGATGTGATCGCCAATATCGCCCGTGTCGCCACGGTCGGCGACATCGACGCCAACGTGGCCAAGTTCAATGACGGAGAGCGGCGCATCCCGATCCGTATCCGGCTGCCGGAATCCGCCCGCGCCGATATCGAACGGATCCGTTCATTGCGGGTGCCGACAGCGAACGGCGGATCGACAACCCTGGAAAGCGTCGCGGACATCACCTTCCAGGCGGGTCCGGCCCGGATCGACCGGCTGAACCGCGAGCGGCAGGTCACCATCCGCGCGGAACTGAACGGCGTCGAAGCCGGCGAAGCGCAGAAGGCGGTCAACAACCTGCCCATCATGAAGAACCTGCCCGAGGGCGTGCGGCCCGCCGCGATCGGCAACCAGGAGGCCATGGCCGAACTGTTTGGCGGCTTCGGTGTCGCGATCTTCAGCGGCGTATCGATGATCTACGCCGTGCTGGTGCTGCTGTTCCGCAGCTTCTTCAAGCCGGTGGTGATCCTCTCGGCGCTGCCGCTGTCGGTGGGCGGGGCCTTCCTGGGCCTGCTGGCCTTCAATCTGTCACTCTCGATCCCGTCGCTGATCGGCTTCCTGATGCTGCTGGGTCTGGCGGCCAAGAACTCGATCCTGCTGGTGGAGTACGCCATCGAGCGTGAGCGCGAGGGCATGAGTCAGCACGACGCCCTCATCGACGCCTGCCGCGAGCGGGCGCGGCCGATCATCATGACCACCCTGGCCATGGCCGCCGGGATGCTGCCGACAGCGTTCGCCCTGGAGGCCGGCGCGGAGTTCCGCCAGCCGATGGCGGTCGCCGTGATCGGCGGACTGATCACCTCGACGGTGCTGTCGCTGGTGCTGGTGCCGGTGGTCTACAGCTTCGTGGACGACTTCGAGAACTGGCTGAAGCCGAAGCTGGCACGCCTGGTCACACCGCGGGAAGCGCCAGATCCGGTGACCGTGAGCGACCGGACCTGACGAGGCGACTCAGGGCTTGAGCGCTCCCGCCGGGGTCGGCGCCGTCGCGGTGCGCAGGATAAAGCCGATGATGATCGCCATGGCCGCGTAGAGCGCCTCGGGGATTTCGCTGTCCAGCTCGACCGTCGCCAGAGCGGCGGCGAGGGCGGGATTCTGTTCAATCGGCACACCATGTTCACGGGCGGTATCGATGATCCGCTGGCCCAGCTCTCCACGGCCGATGGCGACCACCCGCGGGGCGTCCGGGGCGTCGTAGCGAAGGGCGACGGCCAGCTGTGGGGCCTGGGGCTGGCTCATGAAGTGATGCTCACGAACTGACCGCCCGGCGGCGGCCTGGCGGGCGGCGCGCCGGAGCGCAAGGTCACCGGCGCGGCAAACGCGCCTGCGAGCTCGGCGATGTGGTCGCGCAGCTGGCTCAGACCGGTCTCGCGTTCCGCCCAGATTGTCGCCGAGGCGACGCCGTCTTTCAGAAACAGCTCGGCGTGAACCGGACCCAGCGGTTCCACATCCAGCGAGACGCGGGCGCGCCAGGGACGGGCGGCCTCGGCCGACTGCGACCCGCCGTGATCCTGTTCGATCTCGAATTGGGCGATAGCGACGCCCTGCGGCGTCACCAGCGGAAACTCGAACATCCAGGCGGACTTCGCCCCCTCAGGGAGCGACGCCATCTGGTGCAGCACCTGACGCGCCAGGGCATGCTCCACGTCCCGACCAAGGATCTGCAGCGCGGGCTGGCGTTCTGTATCGCGCGTGATCTCTGCCTCGACCGCCGGCTGCCCGGCAAGCGCCGCATCCCGGGTGGGCGGTGGCGCGGTGGCGGAACGCGGCGAGAGCCGGGGTTGCTGCGCAATATTCTCCGCCAACGCCTGTTTCAGGACCAGAAGGGCCGCCTTGAGATCCGGGGTCGGCGCCGCCTGCGCCAGTCGCACCTCGTGAAACAGGCCGGAGCGCAGGAAAGCCTGGCGGACCGTCTGCGCGCTCCAGTCGCCGGCAGCCGGCGTGGGAAGCGCCAGAAGCTGCTGGATCGCGGCCCTGACCTCGGCCGGCAAACCCGCAAGGGCCCGGGCCTGGGTCAGGTTGGCGAAGAGCGGCGCCAGGCCGCCTTGCCGGGCGGCGGCCTGGGCTCTCGCGGCGTCCAGCAGGGCCTTCGCCGGATCACTGGCCTGAGGCGACGAAGCGGGTGCACTGCGTTCTATGGCGGCGGCGGCCGCTGCCTGAGCCTCGACCTGCGTCACGTTCGAGACCAGCGCACGCAGTGCGTTGTCCAGCGAGGAGGTCCGCGATAGGGGCGCGCCGCTCATGGTCGGTCTGAAACCCGGCGATTGATTCGCTGTAAGCTAGGCTCAGGCCATGAAGAGCGACTTAAGCCTCGGTCAAAGCTCGCCGCGCAGCACGCGGGCAAACAGCTCCGGGTCGACGTTGCCGCCCGACAGCACCAGACCCACGGTCCTGCCGCTGTAGCCACCGATCCTGCCGGCCAGCAGGGCGGCCAGGCCGGCCGAGCCGCCCGGCTCCACCACCAGCTTCAGAACACTGAACGCATAGCGCATGGCCTCGGCCACCTCGGAATCGGTGACGACGGCGACATCCGCCACCGTCTTCTGCAGGATCGGGAAGGTGAGTTCGCCCGGGCAGGGCGTTTCCAGCGCATCGCAGAGGGTGCGATGGGTGGGTTTCATGGGCGTGCGCTGGCCGGCCTTCAGCGATTTCAGTGTATCGTCATAGCCCGCCGGCTCGACCCCGATCACCGCCGTATGCGGCGAGAGCGCCTTCACCGCCGTGGCGATCCCGGACAACAGGCCACCCCCGCTGCACGGCGCGATGACGGCGTCCATCGGTGCGCCGAGGGCCTGCGCCTGCCGGACCATTTCCAGGCCCGCCGTACCCTGGCCTGCCATGATGTGCACATCGTCAAAGGCCGGGACCATGACCGCGCCGCGCTCGGCGGCGATGGCGGCCGATATCGCTTCGCGGCTCTCGGTCAGGCGGTCATAGAAGACCACCTCGGCGCCATAGCCTCGCGTGGCCTCGGCTTTCACCGTGGGCGCGTCGCTGGGCATGACAATAACGGCGGGCATTCCCAGCAGCTTCGCCGCCAGCGCCACACCCTGGGCGTGATTGCCGGACGAGAACGCTACAACGCCGCGAACCCGTTCCGCCGCACTGAGGTGAACCAGACGGTTGTAGGCGCCGCGAAACTTGAACGCGCCCACCCGTTGCAAGGTCTCGGGCTTGATCAGGACCCGCAGGCCCAGCCGTTCGTTGAGCGCCGCACTTTCGATCAGCGGGGTCCTGACGGCATGGCCCTCCAGGCGGGCGGCGGCGGCCTCGATATCGGCAAGCGTGATCGTCATTTGGCAAACACCTGCGCGTCATCGGCAAAGGCCTTGAACTCCAGCGCGTTGCCGGAAGGGTCCAGGAAGAACATCGTGGCCTGCTCGCCCGGCTCGCCGGGAAAGCGGATGTGCGGTTCGATGATGAAACTGGTCCCGGCCGACTTCAGCCGCGCGGCCAGCGCCTCCCATTCCGGCAAGGTCAGCAGCAGGCCAAAATGGCGCACGGGCACCTGGTGGCCATCGACCGCATTGGTCGCAGCCCCGCCTGCCTCGCCCGGCGACAGATGCGCCACGATCTGATGACCGTGGAAGTCGAAATCCACCCACTCGGGACTGGAGCGCCCCTCGGGGCATCCCAGCAATTCGCCATAGAAAGCGCGGGCCTCGGCAAGATCGCGCACCGGGAAGGCGAGATGAAAACGCGGAATGTCCATGATCGCCTGATAGCGCGGCAAACGCTTGAGGACGAGGTCCAGCTGGTCTAAACCGGCTCCCGAATTGATCTCCGCCCGCTTGCCGAGCACCTGTCGAAGGGCTTGCGGGTTTTTTCCGGGCAGGTCGGGAGATCGTATCCAAAATGGCCAATGTCACGGTGATCGGTGCCCAGTGGGGCGACGAGGGCAAGGGCAAGCTCGTCGACTGGCTGTCCAACCGCGCCGATGTGGTGGTTCGTTTCCAGGGCGGTCACAACGCCGGCCACACTCTCGTCGTCGGGAACCAGACCTACAAGCTGTCGCTGCTCCCCTCCGGGGTAGTGCAGGGCAAGCTTTCGATCATCGGCAATGGCGTGGTGGTGGACCCTTGGCATCTGCTGAAGGAGATCGCGACCCTGGGTGACCAGGGCGTGGCGATCACCCCCGATCTGCTGGTCGTGGCCGATAACGCCTGCCTGATCCTGCCGATCCATCGGGATCTGGACCAGGCTCGGGAAGCCGCCGCGCTGAACAAGATCGGCACCACCGGGCGGGGAATCGGCCCGGCCTATGAGGATAAGGTAGGTCGCCGCGCCATCCGCGTCGCCGATCTGGCCGACCGTGAGGCGCTGGAGGCCAAGATTGACCGCTTGCTGGCGCACCATGCGCCACTCCGCCGGGGACTGGGCCTGCCCGATGTGGATCCCGCCGCCCTGCTGGCCGAACTGGAGGCGATCGCGCCCAAGGTGCTGGTCTATGCCCGTCCTGCCTGGCTGATGCTCGACGAGCTGGTGAAGGCAGGCAAGCGTGTGCTGTTCGAGGGCGCACAGGGCGCCCTGCTGGACGTGGACCACGGCACCTATCCCTATGTCACATCGTCCAACACCGTGGCCGGGCAGGCGGCCGCCGGATCGGGCCTTGGCCCCAAGGGGCCGGGCTATGTGCTGGGCATCGTCAAGGCCTACACCACCCGGGTTGGCGAGGGGCCATTCCCCACCGAGCTCTTCGACGCCGTGGGCGAGCACCTGGGCACGGTCGGGCGCGAGGTCGGCACCGTGACCGGACGTTCGCGCCGCTGTGGCTGGTTCGATGCGGCGCTGGTGCGCCAGTCGGTGGCGCTGAACGGGATTGCCGGTATCGCGCTCACCAAGCTGGACGTGCTGGACGGCCTGCCCACGCTGAAGATCTGCACCGGCTATCGCCTGGCCGGAGACGCGATCGGCTATCTGCCCGCGGGCCTGAAGGCCCAGAGCCAGCTTGTTCCGGTATATGAGGAGATGGAGGGCTGGAGCGGTACGACCCAGGGCGCACGCTCCTGGAAGGACCTGCCGGCCAGCGCGGTGAAGTACGTCCGCCGCATTGAGGAACTGATCGGCGCGCCGGTGGCCCTGCTGTCCACCAGCCCCCAGCGGGACGACACCATCCTGATGCGGGATCCCTTCCACGACTGACGGCCCGCCGCATCAAGGGGTCATTTACCCATACTGAGTTATGGCTTCGTTTGAAAAGCGGGAGCCGCGCCTTGAACGACGGTGAGAAACGCACTTACGCGAAGATGCAGCCGTTGCTGAGACGCGTGCTGATAGCCGATCCACAGCCAGCCGGTGCGCGGCTGCTGGTGGACCTGATGCGTGACGTCGCGCGGTCCTATTGCTGGGTTGCGAACGACACCGAGCGCGCGCTCAAGATCGCGCAGACCTGCGACCCGCAGCTGGTGGTCGTGGAGGTCGGAGACCCCAAGTTCGACGGGTTGGAAATCGCGCGCGCCCTTCGCCGCAGCACCTGGCGCGCACGCCAGGCGCCGGTCATCGCCGTCTCAGGCGCGGCCACCGCCACCTCGATCCTGGCGGCGCGCGACGCCGGCGCGCATGAATTCCTGCGCAAGCCCTACAGCATGAAGGACCTGGTGCGCCGCCTTGAGGCGGTGACGCTGAGGGAGCGGGATTGGGTTGAGGGTATCAGCTATATCGGCCCTGACCGGCGTCGCTTCAATTCGGGTGATTATTCCGGCTCGCTCAAGCGCCGCGACGATGGATCCGAGACCCCCTATCAACAGAAGATCAATCAGGCGCTGAAGATCATCCGGGCTGCGGTGGCCGCTTCCGAGACGGATCCGGAACAGGCCCTGCGCGCCATGCTGGCGCAGGCGAACTTCCTGCAAGGCATCGCCTACGATTTGAGGATTACGGTGGCTGCGTCGGAGATCCACCAGAAACTGACCCGCGCCACCCATACAGGCGAACGTCTGAACCGCGCCGACGCCGGGCGGTGGGCCGCCCCGCTGCTG
>NZ_JBILRO010000089.1:0-11788 GCF_044372605.1 Phenylobacterium sp. | reverse complement strand
CGTAAGGCCCCTACTCGCCGGCTTCCGCCGCCGCCTTGTCGAGGTCCGGCGCGTTGGGGGAGTTCAGCGCCGCACCCGCCTGCATGCCGGCCTTCAGCGCCGCTGCGGCGCCCTCGTGCGACATGATCTTGCTCAGCACGGCTTGTCCCGCGCGCTCGAACCATTCGCGGTTTTCGATCACGTACTGGCGTGAGGTGCGGTAGCCTTCCAGCAGGCCCTGGACCTCCGGGATCACGTAACGCGCCACCAGGTCCCAGCTCCTGGCGGTGTTTTCGCGGTTGGCCCAGTCGTGGGCGAAGCCCAGCACCGTGCCGAAGCCGCCGGCGGACGTCGACAGCTTGCGGATCGCGGCCACCAGATCATCCGGCGTGCCGATCACCGAGGCGGCGCCGTCGACAAAGGCGGTCTGATCGACCGCTTCGTCGGGCGACTTGAAGGGCAAGGCGCCCGGCCGCATCAGGGTGCCGACGGTGTATTCATTGTGCCAGTGCATCAGGCCCTTGCCCGCCTGGGCGCGGGCTTCCTCGCGGGTTTCGGCGATGTGCCAGCTCATCAGCACCCGCCAGTTGGCGCGATCCACGGTCTTGCCCGACCTGGCCGCCGCCTGCTCGGCGAAGCCCCACTGGGTCGGCAGCGCCGCCAGGCCCGCGTCGGAGTTGGAACCGATCGACAGAACGCCCATGCCGTACTTGCCGGCCAGGGTCATGCCGGACGGGCTGATCGACGAGGCGGTCACCATGGGCATCTCTTCCTGCAGGGGGAAGAGCTGCAGGCGGGCGTCCTGAAGGGTGAACCAGTCGCTCTTGTGGCTGACCCGCTCGCCGGCGAACAGGCGCTGGATCACGCCGATGGCCTCGTCCTGGCGGTCGCGCTGGGTCATGGGATCGATCCCCAGCATATGGGCGTCCGACGGCAGGGCACCGGGACCCGTGCCGAAGATCACCCGTCCGCCGGTCATGTGATCCAGCTGCACCATGCGCTGGGCGATGGTGAAGGGGTGGTGATAGGGCAGCGAGACCACGCCGGTGCCCAGGCGGATGCGGTGGGTGTGTTCCCCCACCGCGGCCAGGAACATCTCGGGTGAGGCGATCATCTCCCAGCCGGTGGAGTGGTGCTCGCCGACCCAGAACTCGTCGTAGCCGAGGGCGTCCAGCTGGGCGGCAAACTTGATGTCATTGCGCATCTGCAGCATCGGGTGCTCGCCGATCGGGTGATGCGGGGCGAGGAATGCGCCGAACTTCATGCGGGCCATCTGGGGTCTCCGGAGTGAGCGATCTCTTCTTGCACGCTGAGCGGCATAGCCCAATGACCCGGCGGCGCCGCCACAGTTTTTCTGCAAGGCCGGCTGCCGAGTTTCCGCCGGGCCGCGGCCCCTACGCTGGTGACAGCGCAGGCTCCGACGTTTCCGCCGCCTCGTGCCGGCTGATCAGCCAGTAGGTCACTGGCGTCGCCACCCGCGACAGGAACGTCGACGTCACCAGCCCGCCCATGATCGCAATGGCCAGCGGCGAGTAGAGGCCGGACCGCTCAAGCGCGAGCGGCAACAGCCCGAGGATCGCCGTCACCGAGGTCAGCAACACGGGCAGGAACCGCACCTCGCCCGCCTTCTCGATGGCCTCACGCAGCGGCACGCCCTCTCGGCGCAACTGCTCGGTGAAGTCCACCAGCAGGATCGAGTTCTTCACCTCGATCCCGATCAGCGCGATCAGGCCGATGGTGGCGGTGAACGACAGGGAATTGCCGGTCAGCCAAAGCGCCGCCACCGCGCCGAACAGGCCCAGCGGGATCACGCCGGCCACCACCAGCGCCGTTCGGAACTTGCCGAACTCCAGAACCAGAACCGCCAGAATGCCAAAGATCGCGATCAGGATCGCCGCGCCCAGGCCGGAGAAACTTTCAGACTGCGCCTCGGCCTCGCCGCCCAGACTGAGCGCATAGCCGGGGGGCAGGTCCAGCGCCTTGTCCAGCCGCGCCTTCGCGTCTGCGGTGACCGCGGAGGTCAGAAAGCCCGTCCCGACCTCACTGGTCACCGTTACGGTTCGTACGCGGTCGAACCTGGTGATCCGCGCCGGGCTGGACTGGAAGCGCGGGGTGGCGATGGCGCCCAGCTGCGCCGCCTCGCCGCCCGTCGTGGGCACATAGATGTCTTCCAGCGCTGAGAGCTCGTTCCGTTCGCCCATGGGCAGGCGCACCCGCACGGCATAGTCGTCGCCGTCGGGATCACGGAAGCGGGCGGTCTCCTCGCCGGAGAGCGCCAGTCGGGCCAGGCGGCGCGGAGCGCCGGCCGCCACGCCCATGGCGGCAGCCTTGCCCTCGTCCACCCCGAGATTGAGATCCGTACGCTCCACGCTCAGTGGATTGTTCACGTCGCGGGCGCCGGGCGTGGCCTTCAGGGTCTGCTCGGCGCGCGCCGCCAGCGCCTTGAGCACGCCCATATCCTCGCCGCTGATACGCACGGCGATCGGGGCCTCGACCGGCGGACCGTTGACGAAGGTGATCAGGCTGATCCGGATCCCGGGGTAGAGCGCGAACTCCTGGCGCAACCGATCAAAGAGCGCCGGGGTCTCGTCCGGCTTCCAGGCGTCGAGCGAAGCGAACACCTCCGCATAGCTGGACCGGGGCTGGCCCTGGCTCTGGTTATAGAAGATCTGCGGATTGCCCCGCCCCAGGTTGGCGGCCGTCCAGCGAACTTCCGGCTCGCGCGCCAACCTGTCCTCGACATAGCGCAGCGCCTGGTCGGTGCGGGACATCGACGTGCCTTCCGGAGTCTCGATGCGGACCAGGAACTGCGGTGTCTCGGCCGGCGGGAACAGGCTGGACCCGATAGCCCCCAGCATCGGCACGGTCGTTGCGCAGATGACGGTGATGATCCCCATGGCCAGCCATGGCCGGGCCAGCGCGCGATGCAGGATCGGGCTGTAGATCCGGTGGATACCCCCGCTCACAGCGCGCAGTATGGCGTTTCCTTCCGGGTCCTCGTGGCGTGACAGCATCCGGCTGGCGAGGAACGGAATGATGGTCAGGGACACCAGCAACGAGGCGCCCACGGTGCAGAGGACGGTCACAGGCAGTGAGCGGATATAGGACCCGGCTCCACCCGGCAGCGCCAGCAACGGCAGGAAGGCCAGCATCAGCGTCGCCGTGCAGCCGATCACCGCCAGCGAGATCTGCCGCGTCGCCTGGATCGCGGCGGTCGTTCGATCGAGGCCCATCCGCAGGTGACGCGCGATGTTCTCGGTCACCACGATAGAGTCGTCGACCAGCAGCCCCAGGGAGAGCACGAACCCGGCGATCGAGAGCTGGTTCACGGTAAAGCCGAGGATCTGGAGCGTGGCGAGCCCGATCAACAGCGACAGCGGGATCGAGACCATCACCACCGCTGATGCTCGCAGACCGAGCGGCAACAGCGTGATCAGCACCAGCCCGAGCGCGATGCCGAAATCCCGGAACAGATTGCCCAGCCGATGCTCGACGTTTCGCGACTGGAAGAAGCCACGCTCCAGCTTCACGCCCCCCGGCAGCGTCTTTTCGAACTCGGCCAGCTGGGCCTCGACGCCCTTGGTGATCTTGCCCACGTCGGCGCCGTCCTTCTGCGCGACGGTGACGAAGACCGCACGACGGCCGTTGAAGCGGGTGACATGCTGGGATTCCTGTTCGGCCCACTGAACCTGGGCCACATCACGAACCCGCACCACCTGGCCGTCGACCTCACGCACGGGCGTGGCGGCAACATCCTCCACGTCGCGAAAGGCGCCGCCGGATTTTACGTTGAAGCGCCGCTCCCCCGCATGGACTGCGCCGATGGGGGCGTCCGCGCCGGCCGCCCTCAGCGCGTCGGCGACCGCGGTGGCGGGCAGCCTCAGTTCGGCCAGTCGCGCCAGATCCAGCGAGACGCGCAGCTCCGACGGCGCCGCCCCCCAATACTCCGCCTTGCGCACGCCCGGCACCCGGTCCAGCCGCTCGCGCAGCCGGTCGGCGACCTTCTCGAGGCGGCGCATGGGCATGCTGTCGCTGACCAGGGCCACTTGAATCACCGCCACTTCGGTGGTGCGCGCGCGCTGGACCTGAAGCTGGGTCAGGCCCTGCGGCAGGGTTCCGCGCAGGGCGTTCACCTCACGCACGACCTCGTCATATTTCCGGTCGACGTCCACGTCCCAGGTGAAGTCGATATTGATGATCGCCGCGCCGTCGGTGCTTGTGGAGGTGATGTTGTCCACATCATCAAGGCCGGACAGGGCGTCCTCGATGGGATCGGCGACCAGCTGTTCCAGTTCCGCCGGTTCCGCGCCGGGCAGGACGGCGCGCACGATCATGGTCGGGATCGGAAAGTGCGGGTCTTCCGAGCGTGGCGTCGTCAGGAACGCGCTGACGCCCAGCATGGTCAGCAGGGCGAACGCCACCAGGGTGAATTGCCAGCGGCGGACCGAGAACGTGGCGATGTCGAAGGTCATTTTGCAGGCGCCGCGGCGGTCGTCAGCCGGGTGGGATCAACCACCCTCACCTTTTCGCCGTCGCCCACGAATCCGGCCCCGGCGGTGATCAACTGCGCGCCGGGCGGCAGGCCGCCCACCAGGGCGAAGTCGCCTTCAAAGCCGGTGAAGGTCACGCTGCGGCGACGCGCGATCGAGGTTCCGGGTTCGACCATCAGCACCGTGGCGGCGCGGCCCCGGGCCTCCAGGATCGCCTCCGCCGGCAGCCGGACAAGGCCCGTCGCCGCCGTCGTCGTCGCGCCCCCCGCCTCAATGCGAGCGGTCGCGATCTGGCCGCTTCGGAGCCCGGCCGTGTTCGGCAGCTCGATCTCGATATCGACAGCGCCGGTCCGCGCGCCGGCGCTCTGACCCACCCGCGTCACCCGCCCCGTCAACGCCGACGGAAGGCCCTCCAGCTGCACCTGCGCCCGGGCCCCCACCTGGATGCGCGCGGCGTCGCGATCCGGCATCGGCGCGCGCAGAACAAACGGACTGGTCTCATCGGCCACCCGAACCACGGCCTGACCGGGCTGAACCACCTCGCCGCCCTGACCGTTGCGCGCCAGCACCACGCCGCTCACCGGCGACACCAGCCTGGCCCATCGCCGATCAAAGGCGGTGGCGTTATAGGCGGCCTGGGCCGACTTCACCGCACTGGCCCGATCGTCCAGCCGCGCCCGGCTTACAAACCCCTGGTCGAAGAGTTTCTGGTCGCGGGCCAGATCCCGCCGCACACGCTCAAGGTCGGCGGCCGCACGCTGTTCGGACGCGGCCACAGTGGCGGGATCCAGTGTGGCCAGTACCTGCCCGGCCCGGACGCGGTCACCTGCCTCGACGCTCACCCGCGTCATCACCCCGGGGATCCGGAACGACAGATCCATCTCGCGGCGCCGCTCGATCCGCCCTGTCGACTGAACCGTTCCGTCCAGACGCGCAGCGCCCACAGTGACGGCCTCTACGGCGGGCGACGGAACCGCCTGGGCCGGCGTCTTCGGGCCACTGCATCCCGCGATCAGCAGAACCGCCAGGAGACTTGTCAGCAGTACAGGGCGCGGTCTGATCACGGGCTTGCCGATTGTCTATCATTGATAAGTGATCGATGATCGGTAATCTGTCGGAATTGTCAAGCCATCCCGGATCGTGAAAGGAGCACGGCATGCCAGGAACGCTCCATCGTTCGCCCCGCAAGGCCAAGGGTGCTGGCGCCGAGCGTCGCGAGGAGATCCTTGCCGCCGCGCTGCGGCTGTTTGGCGAGTACGGACTCTACGGCGTCTCCACGCGCCAGATCGCCCAGGCCGTGGGCGTGTCGCAGCCGACGCTCTATGCCTACTTCGCCTCGAAGGACGAGATCGCTGCTGAGCTCCACGCCCGCGCGTTTCACGAGCTTGAGGCGCGGCTGAAGCTGGGCGTGCGGGATGCCGACACGCCCGAGGCGGTCGCAGCGGGCCTTCGCATCTACGTCGACTTCGGCCTTGAGAATCCGGATGCCTATCGCGTGGCCTTCATGATCGAGGACCCGCACGGGCGCGTGGCGGTCGCGGGGCCGGTGGATGAGTCGGACGTGTCGGTCCCCGGCCATACAGCGTTCGACATTCTTCGCCGGATGATCGCCGACCTGCACGCGCGCGGGCTGGGCGCCGGAGATGACCCCGAACGCATGGCGCAATCGATCTGGGCCGGGATGCATGGGCTGGTGTCGCTGCTGATCGCGCGCCCGGGCTTCCCCTGGGCAGAGCGCGAGGCTCTGGTGGCGGGACACGTGCGGATGCTGGCCGCCATGGCGATGCGGCGGGACCGATAGAGCCAAACCGCTTTACGCCGCCGTCGAAGTATAAGAAGCGATCCTGCACCGACCCACCAGGATCTGCCCGATGACCACCCTGATCGCCCCGGCTTCGGAAGCCGCCATTACCCGGCTGGTGATCCGCCGCCCCGACGACTGGCATTTGCACCTGCGCGATGGTGAGGTGCTGGCTTCGGTGGTCGACCACACGGCCCGCCAGTTCGCGCGCGCCATCGTCATGCCCAACCTGGTCCCGCCGGTGACGACCGTGGCCGCCGCAGAAGCCTACCGCGCCCGCATCCTGGCCGCCGTCTCGCCGGGGCTGGATTTCACCCCGTTGATGACCTGCTATCTCACCGACGGCATGGATCCGCAGGAGGTCGAGACCGGCTTCGCCGCCGGGGTCTTCACCGCCTGCAAGCTCTATCCGGCCCACGCCACCACCAATTCGAGCCACGGCGTCACCGACATCCGTAACATCTACCGCGTGCTGGAGACGATGCAGCGGATCGGCATGCCCCTGCTGATCCACGGGGAGGTGACGGACGCCCACGTCGACATCTTTGACCGCGAGGCGGTGTTCATCGAACGCATCCTGACCCAGGTGGTGGCCGACTTCCCGGGGCTGAAGATCGTCTTCGAGCACATCACCACGGCCGAGGCGGTGGATTTCGTCAAGGCCAGCGGCCCCAATATCGCCGCCACGATCACGCCGCACCATCTGGCCATCAACCGCAACGCCATGTTCCAGGGCGGCATCCGCCCGCACCTCTACTGCCTGCCCATCGTCAAGCGCGAACGCCACCAGCTGGCGCTGCGGGCCGCGGCCACCTCGGGATCGCCGAAGTTCTTCCTGGGCACCGATTCCGCTCCTCACGCCGTTCAGGACAAGGAAGCCGCCTGCGGCTGCGCCGGCATCTTCAACGCCCCCTTCGCCCTCGAAAGCTATGCCGTGACCTTCGAGGAGGAAGGCGCGCTCCACCACCTCGAAGGCTTCGCCTCCGAGCACGGCCCGCGCTTCTACGGCCTGCCGCTCAATGACGGGAAAGTGGCTCTGGAACGCGTTGAGTGCGTCGTGCCGGACGCGGTCCGGGCCGGCCCCAACGCCGTTGTCCCGTTCCACGCGGGCGAGACGCTGCCGTGGAAGTTCGTGGGGTCGGTCGGCGCTTGAGGCCTCACGCCTTCAGAAGGCGTATCGGACCGTCACTCTCAGCTGACGCGGCTCCAGCGGGTGGAAGTGGATGTCGTCTACTCCCTCCGCAGGCTCGCCGGGCAACCGTGAGGCGTAGAAATAGGTGATGTCATTATCCCGGCTGTCCAGCAGGTTCAGCACATCCAGCGAAATCACGGTCGGCCCGAACGTATAGGCATAGGCCAGATTGACGACGGTGGATGAACTGGACCGGGCGGAGTTGTCCTCGATCAACGGCGCGGGCCCGAGCCGGCGCAGCGTGACCTGGGCGACGCTGTCAGGGTTGACGCGAACCGTCGCGCCGGCGGTCACCACGTACTCCAGGGCATTCGGGATACGGTCGCCGCCCGGCGGATCTCCCCGATAGCGCGCGCGTGTCGTTGCGCCTGAGAAATCGAGGTTGATCCCCGGGCGCGGCGACCAGCTGAGCAGGAATTCCGCGCCAAGCCGATCGGTCTCGTCCGTACTTTCGGTTTCACCCGCGTCACCCACATAGACCAGCTCCGACGCCAGCCGGAGGGCCCAGATCGAGAGGCTGGCCTTCAGGGCGCCGGTCTCATAGCGCAGGCCTGCCTCGACGCCGTCAGCGGCCGAAAACAACGGCACCCGGTCGACGGCGGTCAGGGCGACAGGCGCCACCGTCTGCACCGCGCCGCGCGCGTCGTTTGAGTGGTACCCGCGTCCGGCATCGGCATAGAGCTCGACCGACGGCGAAAGGCGCCAGGCCAGCGTCAGCTTCGGGCTGAAGAGGGCGTCGGTGGCATGGCCGGAGTTGGCGCGGTTGTCAGAGTTCACATCCACATGGATGGCGTCGCCGCGCAGACCAAGGGTGGCGCGAAGCGGACCGGAACTCCAGCTGGCCTGGCCCCAAAGCGCGGCCGAGGCCTCGCGGACCTCGTCCTGTCGATCCGTCGACATGCGCTGACGCGCGCGGGTGCGGTAGAGACCCACCTTGCCGATGTCGTCCAGCCGGGCCTCGGCGCCTGCGCGGAACGACCAGTCGGACTGGGCTGGACGCCAGGTCCGATAGCCGGATGCGCCCACGATCCATCGATCCTCGGCCTGTTCGAACTGGTCGCCATTGGCGGGGTCGACGAGGAAGTAGGTGAAGTTGGACCAGAGGTTGAGGCTGTAGCGCTGGAGATAGACGACCGTATCGCTTTCGCTGTCCGGATGGCGTCGCGCGGAGACGATGAAACGGCTGGTCTTGCCGCCATCCGTGGTGTCCACGGTTCCCAGGCGCGAAAGCTGCCCGGATGCGACGGCCCGGGCCGGGATCTGGTCCGTTGAGTTCCACCGGGCGTCGTAGGCCAGGGCCGAGATCGACCAGTCGCCGACGCCGAAACGGCCGAAGAGACTGCCTTTCCGGAGATTTTCGTCACGATCCCACGGCCCCCTGGACGTCGTCAGGTCCAGGCCGACAAGGCCTTCGCCTACATTCAGGCCCGCCACGAGACGTCCAAACCCGGTTTCACCACCCTGGGCCTGAAGGAAGTTTTGAGGCAGCGACGGGAAGGTTCGGAATGCCGCCGAGCCGGCGGCGGAAAAGTCACCGGCTTCAGCGAAATAGGGACCTTTGCGGTAGTCGATGGTCTGGACCAGCTCGGGGGTGACGCCGTTGACATCCAGATAGCCCTGACCGTGGGCATGGGTCCGCAGGTTCAGCGGGACACCGTCCAGCGAGATCGAGAAGTCGGTACCGTGGTCGAGGTTGAAACCCCGAAGGAAGTACTGATTGGCCTTGCCTGTTCCGGAGTGCTGGGACACCGCCAGCCCCGGCACCACCTCTGCCAGTTCGCCCGGCCTCAACAGCGGGCGGTTGGCGAAGGCGCCATAGGAGACCTGGCCCTCGCTGGCCGAGGCCGCGGCGCCTATCCTGCCTTCGCGTTTCCCCCAGACGTAGACCTCGGCCACCTCCGAAGGCACCGTGGCGACGGGGGCATCCTCGACCGCAGCGGTCGCAAGGCCGGGTACAAAAAGCGCGATCACCCAGACCAATCGTCCGACACGCAACATTGGCAGAACTCCCTTTGCAAGGGCTGTAGGCGTCACCGTTCGTAGGAACTCTGCGCCCGAATTTCCTACGATCAGTCAGCGCTCCCAGATAACAGGGGCGTTGGCAAGTCTCGCGTCCGCCCTCACAGTCGCCGGATCAGGAGACCCCATGCAGCGTGTGACCATTTCCCTCGATGAATCCCTGGCCGAAGCCTTCGATCTGGTCGCCGCCGAACAGGGCTACAGCAGTCGCTCCGAGGCTGTTCGCGATCTCGTGCGCAAGGCGATTGCGGCGCGGCGGGACCAGACTGACGAGGGCGAATGTGTGGCCAACCTTTCCTACGTGTACAATCACGGTGTCCGTTCGCTGGCGCAGAGGCTCACGGAGATCAGCCATGCTCACCACGACCTGATCATCGCGACCGTCCACATTCATCTCGATCACGACCACTGCCTGGAAAGCACCATGCTGAAGGGCGCCAAGGCGCGAGTGCGTGCGCTCGCCGACGCAATTCGCGCCGAGCGGGGTGTCCGGTTTGGAGACCTCAACCTGATCGCCATCGAACCCAACGCGCATGGCGAGGCGCTCACCCACGATCATGGTCATGGTGAGCACAATCACCTGACGCCAGAACCCGGATAGCAAAAAGGCGGCCGGATCAATCCGGCCGCCTCGTCTGGCTTGGCAGGCTGCCCCTACGCCTCGATCAGGTGCTTCTCCAGCGCCGCCGCCCGCATCGACTTCTGCAGCTTTTCAAACGCCCGCACCTCGATCTGGCGGACCCGTTCGCGGCTGACGCCGTAGTGGCCGGCGAGGTCTTCCAGGGTGGTGGGTTCGTCCTTCAGGCGGCGCTCGGTCAGGATGTGGCGTTCGCGGTCCGTGAGTTCGGTCATGGCGGCACCCAGCAGGTCCATGCGGACGCTGTTTTCCTGGGCGTCAGCGACCACGGTTTCCTGGCTGGGGGTCTTGTCATCGACCAGCCAGTCCTGCCACTCGCTCTCGCTGTCGGCGCGCATCGGCGAGTTCAGCGAGGCGTCGCCGCCCGCCAGCCGCCGGTTCATCGAGATCACTTCCTCGTCCAGCACGCCCAGCTTGGTGGCGATGGTCGTCACCTGATCCGGGCGCAGGTCGCCCTCCTGCAGGGCGGCGATCTCGCTCTTCACCTTGCGCAGGTTGAAGAACAGCTTCTTCTGCGCCGCCGTCGTGCCCATCTTCACCAGCGACCACGAGCGCAGGATGTATTCCTGGATCGAGGCGCGGATCCACCACATGGCGTAGGTCGCCAGGCGGAAGCCCTTGTCCGGGTCGAACTTCTTGACGGCCTGCATCAGGCCGACGTTGCCCTCGGAGATCACCTCGCCGATCGGCAGGCCGTAGCCGCGATAGCCCATGGCGATCTTGGCCACGAGACGCAGGTGGCTCGTCACCATGCGGTGGGCGGCCTTCGGGTCCTCGTGCTCCTGCCAGGCCTTGGCGAGCATGAACTCCTCGTCCTTGGCCAGCATCGGAAACTTCCGGATCTCGGTCAGATACCGGCTCAGTCCGCCTTCCGGCGACATCACGGCGATCGCATTTGCGGCCATGGTCTTATCCCCTCGTTTTGTCGGACATACGGGCCGATGCGCGGTCTGCGCGCTTCGACGTCTCGCCCCCTCTAACCCCTATGTAGGCATCGGGTTGCGCGGGCGGAAGGTCGCGGGGAGGAACGACCCGAAAGTCCGACTTCTGAAGTCAGGAATATCCCCGGAAATGGGGCGCCTTCAAGGCAGGCTTTCTTGGGGTGACGATAGGGAAGCTGAGGGCGGATTTTCACAAGGCCTCCAGAAGTTGCTCCAGCTGCGCCATGTCCGCCGGCAGCGGGCTTTCGAACCGCAGCGTCTCGCCGGTCACCGGGTGCACAAACCCCAGCACGGCGGCGTGCAGGGCCTGGCGCGTCAGGCCCACCTCGTCCATCGCCGCGCGCACCGTGGCCGAAGGTCCGCCGGAGCCATAGACCGGGTCGCCCAGGCAGGGCGTGCCGCGCGAGGCCAGATGGACGCGGATCTGGTGCGTGCGACCGGTCTCGAGCCGGCATTCCAGCCGGGCGGCCAGCGGCTTGTCCGGCGGCCCGAAAGTACTCGCTACCTTGTAATGCGTGATAGCGTGGCGTCCGCCGGACTTCACCAGCGCCATCTTCTTGCGATCATGGGAGGACCGCGCGATGGCCCCCTCGATCGTCCCCGTGTGGGGCCAGGGCGCACCCCGGGTAAACGCAACATAGACACGCTCGATATTGTGAATAGCAAACAGACTGGAAAGTCCCTGGTGGGCCGCATCGGTCTTGGCCGCGACCACGACGCCCGAGGTCT
>NZ_JBILRO010000243.1:0-5197 GCF_044372605.1 Phenylobacterium sp. | reverse complement strand
AAAGCATGGATGTTTACTCCGGTTGTGTTCAGGCATTGAGCCGTGCGCGCCCGCTACGACGCAGACCAGCAGCCAGTTGTTCAAGGGCAAACGCTATTCGCTCCGGCGAGGCGCACCGCGCGGCGACATCGGCGGTCGCCAGGGCGAGCGCGTCGGCCACGGCGTCCAGGGGTATCCAACCCTCGCCCGCCGCAACGATGGCGGCGTCTATGTGGACGCGAGCGCGAGCTGTGTCCTCGGCGTGAACCTCGACCAGAAGTTCGCGCACGGCATCCAGTTTCAGCCTCGGCGCAGGCGCCGTGTCGCGATCCGACGGCATTGTCGCGAAACCTTTCAAATGACGGGATAGTATCGATTGTGATGATATAACATTACACATTGAATTCCCGCCGCCAAGGCGTCTCAGGAGCAGGGCTGTGCCTCAACTGTGGACCATTCCTGAAAGCAAACCACAGCACGACGCCCATGCAGCGTAGGGCGTTTGTCGGCGGCGCCGTCGGAGTTGTGACCGCGCCTTGGCTTGGCGGCTGCGCGCATCGCTTGAGCCAGGCAACCACACCCAGGACGCCATTCACACTAGGTGTTGCCAGTGGATCGCCGTCTCCCGACGGCTTCGTCCTTTGGACCCGTCTGGCCGTAGACCCAACGGCGCCAGACGGAGCAGGCGGCATGTCCGGATCCGTTGCGGTGCGCTATGAAATCGGCGCTGATCCTCAGTTGCGGTCAATTCTGAAAACCGACCAGATCATAGCTGATCCGCGTTTCGGCCACGCGGTTCATCTGGAGGTGTCTGGTCTGCAGCCATCTCGACCCTACTGGTACAGATTCACCGCTCAGGGCCATGAGAGTCCCATCGGCCGGGCCCGGACAACGCCCCTGCCCGGCGCCCGCCTTTCCAGCCTGAAGCTCGTCCTGGCGTCCTGCTCCCACTGGGAACTGGGGTGGTTCAGCGCCTATCGGCACATGACGGAGGAGACGCCAGATCTGGTGTTCTTCCTCGGGGACTACATCTACGAGTACAGTCATCGCGGCGAGCGTGCTGCAAACCTGGTACGACGACACGAGCGGGAGGGTGACGCGCTATCCCTCGCAGACTATCGTAACCGCTACGCCCTCTACCGAACCGACCCGGATCTTCAGGCGCTGCATGCCGTTGCGCCCTGCCTGGCGACCTGGGACGATCATGAGGTCCACAACGACTACGCCAATCGCTGGTCCCAGGACCCCAGCGTTTCGGAGGCCGACTTCCTGCGCCGCCGCGAGGCAGCCTATCAGGCCTTCTATGAGCACATGCCGCTCCGTCGATCATCGCGCCCAAGGCGCGATGGCATGCGGATCTATGGACGGACTGACTATGGCGACCTGACGTCGATCAACGTGCTCGATGGACGCCAGTACCGAACGCCACAGCCCTGCCAGACGCTCACCTCGCGGCGTGGTCATGTCGACACCTGTCCTGATCTGATCGATCCCGCACGAACCATGTTGGGAGCGGCCCAAGAGGCCTGGTTGCAGGAGCAGTTCCGCCGATCTCAATCCCGCTGGACGATCATGGCGCAGGATCTGGTGGTCGCGCGGCTGGAACAGACTGCGCCCGACGGAAGCCTCGGCCACTTCACCGATGGATGGGACGGCTACCAGGCGAACCGGACGCGCATGCTGGAAGGCCTTGGCGCGTCAGGCGCCCGCAACCCGGTGTTCCTGTCCGGCGACATCCATTCCTCCTGGGCCAACGAGCTTAAGGTCGACTTTCGGGATCCAGGCTCTGCGACCGTTGCGACCGAGCTTGTGACGCCGGCCATCACCGCAAACAGCCCGCCCGCCGCTGCCTTTGCAAACGTTCAGCAGCGCAACCCCCACGTTCGCTTTGTCGACTTGAAGTCGAAGGGCTATGTCTCGGTCGAGCTTTCGCCCCAACAGATGCACGCGTCGTTCAGAGCCATCTCCGATCGGCGCGACCCGGCAGCAACGATTTCAACTCTCGCGCGTCTTGTCGTGGAGGATGGGAGGCCTGGCCTCACGTTTGATTGAGAACGTCAGCGCACAATCACTGTCTGCGAGTCCTTCGAACCGGCGTTTCAAGCTTGGCAGCGGGTACAGTGCCCATGGGCTTCTATGGTCAGGGACGCGGCCTTGAACGCGCTTTGGTTTGCGATGGACACCAACACGGCGTCCGTTGGCGTCGACACTTCCTCAACGGCACCGCAGCAATCACAGATCAGGAAAGACGCGACATGGCCATCGGCATCGCGGTGACACGCCACGTACGAGTTTATGCTCGGGATCCGGTGAGCCAATCCCAGAAGAACCAAGGCGTCGAGGGCGCGATAAACCGTAGGCGGCGCAGTCGAAGCTCCGACTTTGAAGTCGCCGATCAGATCGTAAGCCTTCACGGGTCCCCCGGCCAGAAACAACATCTCCAGCGTCCGCTCACGCTGGGCCGTCCATCTCAGGCCCGCACCCTCGCAGCGTCGCCTCGCATCTTTCATTGTCGCCGCAAGCGCCGCCTTGGTAGGTTTTGGGCCGTGTCCATGATGGCAAATGTCGGACTGGGCGCGGTTCTGCTCCATCTCGTCAAGCTAGCGGCAGTTCTTCACAGATCGAAGGAAATTCGAGCGCAGTGCCAACTGATAAAGCCTGCGTGCAAGCGTTGAGGTCTTCATGTGGTGCCATGGCGCTGATTGCGGCGCCCCCATAGCAACAACGCCACTACAGCGACGGCCATTGCGACACCCAAACCCGAGAAGAGTTCATCGGACAGGTCCCCCGACTCCGGCCGCAGAAATCCCGCCACAGCATAGGCTGCCATCCCGAAGGACATTGTAACGATCAGCCATCCGACGGCTCGGCGGTAGCGTCGCGCGCGTTCGGGGTCGCCCCGGTCACGGAGCAGACCCGCAACGATCCGGCTGTCGGCGGTATCGGTCAGGATCATGCCAAGCGCGAACACCGCAGCGACGATCGCCGCACCGCTGACGCCGGCCGTCGACGAGGCAGCAAGGCCCCAGGCTGCGGCCTGGGTGGCTGTGTCGAACACCAGGCCGAAAACAATCCCGGTCGTGACTATGGCAAGCGGGTGCGAGCTGCCTCGCAGGGCGCGCGGGATCAGGCCCTGCCGCCATCCAACCGGCGTGTAGGCACCCGGGCGGCGCAGGGCCAGCAAGTTCAAGACACCGACCAACATCAGCAAGCCAATGACCGCCCAGTCAATCACCGTGCTCGCCCAATCCGGCCAGGCAAACCGGGGAAACAACATAGCAACGCCTATGGCCACTGCGGCTACGGACAAACTATGACCGATCGCAAAGAGCGTGCCCGTCCAGGGTGCCCAGCGCGGCCTTTCCTCGGCGGCACGGAATGTCAGGTTGTCAATGACGGCGATATGGTCCGGATCAAGCCCATGTCTCAGGCCCAGCAGAAGAACAAGGCCAAGTGCTGGACCCGTCAGTATCCCTGGATCACTCACCGGACGGCGCAGGCTTCAAAACCTGCCTTGAGCCGCGCAGCAGGTAGATCGCGACCGATGAAGACAGCCCGCGACACCCGCGTCTCATCCTCTCGCCAAGGCCTCTGCAAGTCGACGTCCAGCAACATGTGCACCCCCTGGAACACCAGGCGGCGGTCCTGTCCGGCGATATGAAGAATCCCCTTCCAGCGCAGAATGTCCTGACCAAGGTCGGATGCGATTGACGAAACCCAGGCCCGCGCCCGGTTGGAATCCAAGGGCTTGTCCAGACTCATCGAAACTGAAACCACCGCCTCATCGTGCTCGTGCTCGTCTTCACCCAGAAAGCCCGGCTCGATTTCGAGAATGCGATCCAGATCAAACGCACCCAGATCCAACAAATCTGAAATCGCGATGTCGCAGTTCCGGGTTGGCACAATCCGTGCCGTCGGGTTCATACGCGCGATCAACGTCTGAAGGCGGGCGACTTCGAGTGATGACACCAGGTCGATCTTGTTCAGCAGGATGACGTCGGCAAAGGCGATCTGTTCGGCGGCCTCGTGGCTATCGGCCAACCGGGCTTCAAGGTGCACGGCATCCACGACGGTCAGAATGGCGTCCAGCCGGGTGCGCTGGCGGACTTCGTCGTCTACGAAGAAAGTTTGCGCGACCGGCGCGGGATCAGCGAGGCCAGTTGTCTCGATCAGGATGCCATCGAAGCCACCCTTGCGCTTCATCAGTCCATTCAGAATTCGGATCAGATCACCCCGCACGGTGCAACAGATGCAGCCGTTGTTCATCTCGAACACTTCCTCGTCAGCACCCACCACAAGGTCGTTGTCGATGCCCAGCTCGCCAAATTCATTGACGATAACGGCGTAACGCTTGCCGTGGTTCTCGGTGAGAATGCGATTGAGCAGGGTAGTCTTTCCCGCACCCAGATAGCCGGTAAGTACGGTAACGGGGATCGTCGCGGAGGCCGGCATTTCAAAAATCTCCAGTTCAGTATGGGTGCGAGTTGTTGCCGTCGGTCGGAACTCGCGGCCCGCCGCTGATGGACGCTCGGCGGTACCAGTTCCACATATGCGCGCTGGCCAGACAGAGGCTCCCAACCACAGTCACCGCAGTCTCAACGGCTTTCGACCCTGCGACGAAAGCCCCAGCGGCCAACAGAGTGATACCGATAGCCGCGAGTGCGAGAACCCGGATGGATCGTCGGGCGTGCGGCGAAGGCCTCAGAAGCGCCAGACCCGACAATGGAGCGACGATCAGGACAAAGAGGACATGCACCCACTCGGCCTCCGCCCAGGCACCAAGCACCGGCAGCAGTGCGGCAGCGACTGGTAATGCCAGGCAATGGGCAACACAAAGACCCGACAGGCCAATGGCCGAACCATCCAACACGCGATCTGCTGCACTCATGGCGTGTCGTCGACCAGCGGTTCGCAGGTGAAGCGCGATGCTTGAGCCGCAGCCTCAGGCTCGCAGCACTCGCAGTCGCGATGCAGAGCATCGATGATTTGCCCCAGCTCCTCCGGCGTGAGACGAAATTCAAGCCTGTCCAGCGACATCACGCGACCTCGACCTGGCGGCCCCAGACCGGGAACGGATCGGGGAGTCTGCTCCACCCCTTGATCCCGCGCTGGACTTCCGCCGGTGTTAGCAGCGCGCTGTCCAGCATCGTGGTCAGAGCCCGCTGATCCATATCCTTCCCAATCAGGACCAGTTCCTGTCGCCGGTCACCGTGAGGCT
>NZ_JBILRO010000242.1:0-5216 GCF_044372605.1 Phenylobacterium sp. | reverse complement strand
GCCTGAAGGATCGCTGCGCCATGCGGCTGGAGCTTTAGGGTCTGTCCTAACTGCCGCTCATCCCGGCGAATGCCGGGACCAAGATCTCAAAACTGAGAGGCTGATTGGAATCGCTGCGTGAATATATAACCCGCCCCTGCGGCATTCCATCTGGGTCCCGGCATTCGCCGGGATGAGCGTATATTGTTGAATTATTGACCTAAAACTGAGTCCGGAGCCTAGCGCATCGGCGGCGGGTACATGAGACCCGGTTCCGGCGCTGACCACAGCGCGTTCAGGCCGCGGTCCAGGCGCAGCGCGGAATCGGCGCCCAGATCGCGCCGGAAAATCTCGTGGTACCCGCCCACCTGGCGGATCACCTGAAAGGCCCAGTCCGGCTGCAGGCCGAGTAACGGCCCGAGATCGCCCTCCAATCCCAGCAGGCGGCGTGTCTCGGGGTCAGTGGCCGTCTCGCGGGCCTCCTCTACGGTGCGTGACGACAGACCAAGTTCCTCGGCGATCAGTGTGGCGTAGACGCTCCAGCGCACGATGTCGGCCCACACCGGATCGTTCTGGCGGACGACGGGTCCCAGCGGCTCCTTGGAGATCACGTTGGGCAGAAGCACATGAGCGCCGGGATTGCCCAGCAACGAGCGGGTGGCCGCGAGAGCCGAGACATCGGCAGTGAAGGCGTCACAGCCCTCGGTCTCATAGATCTTGCGCGCCTGGGCCTCGGAGGCGGCCACGACCTCGCGGTACTTCATGCCGCGCGCACTGAAGAAGTCGGCCAGGTTGCCGGCGCTGGCGGTTTTTGCCTGCACGCAGATCCGGGCGCCGGCCAATTCCTCGGCGCTATTGAGCCCCAGTGCCTTGGGGGCCAGGAACCCCTGGCCGTCATAGTAGGTGGTGACCGGGAACGTCAGTCCGAGGCCGGCGTCCCGGGCGAAGGTCTCCGAGGTGTTGCGGGACAGGATGTCGATCTCGCCGCGCTTCAGGGCGCCGAAACGATCCTCTCCGCCAATCACGGTGAAGCGCACCTTCTTGGCGTCGCCCAGAGCCGCCGCCGCCACGGCCCGGCAGATGTCCACGTCAAACCCTCGCCACTCGCCGCGCGGGTCTGGCAGGGCGAAGCCGGGCAGGCCGGGATGCACACCGCAGAGCACGACTCCACGCTTGCGCACCGCGTCCAGGGTCGGGCTCTTCGCAGGGGAGTATCCGATCGGCGCCGCCGCTGGTCCGGCTGTCGGCGAGGCGGCGGGCGCCTTTTCCACAGGTTTGGGCGGACTGCATCCGGCCACGGTCAGGGCCAGAACGGTGATCGCCGCGAGGCTGCGGATCATTGCTGCTCCTTGAAACTCAGAGACGCTTCGGGCTCTAAGGGGAATGGCACTTTCGCCAGCGTCGCCCCCACCCGCAACCCCGCATGTCCGACGAAACCCGATTGATCCGCGCCGGGGCCCTCAGCGGCCCACTGGCCAAGACCGTTGGCCCCCCGATCCAGAAGGGCTCCACGGTCCTGTTGCCGACGGCGGCGTCTCTCTACGACGACGACAACTACGTGACCTACGGTCGCTCCGGGCTGTCCGCCCAGGCCAGCCTGCGCGCAGCACTGGCGGAGCTTGAGGGCGCATCCGGCGTCACCCTCTACCCCTCGGGCATGGCCGCCATCTCCGGGGCCTTGCTCGCCGTGCTGAAGGCCGGCGACGAGATCCTGGTGGTGGACAGCGTCTACAAGCCTGTCCGGCGGTTCTGTGATCATGTGCTGCGGCGCTTCGGCGTGAAGGTGACCTACTACGATCCCTTGAGTTCGCCCGAAGACCTTGTGGCGGGAGCGTCGGAGGCCGTGCGCCTGATCTTCCTGGAGACCCCCGGGTCGCTCACCTTCGAGATGCAGGACCTGCCCCGCATCGCCGAACTCGCGCGGGCGCGCGGCATCCTGACGGCGACGGACAACACCTGGGGCGCGGGCCTTTTGTTCAAGCCGCTGGAGCACGGGATCGACATCTCGATCCAGGCACTGACGAAGTATGTCTGCGGGCACTCGGACACCTTCATGGGCTCGGCGGCCGCGCGGGAGCCGCGGCTGGTCCGGCTGCTCGAGGAGGGCGTCACCAACATAGGCTGGGCGGTGTCCGGCGAGGACGCCTATGCGATGCTCAGGGGGCTCCGGACCCTGCCGGTCAGGCTGGCGCGCCATGGCGAGAGCGGTCTTGCCATTGCGCGATGGCTGCAAACCCAACCCGAGGTCGCTGCGCTCTACCACCCTGCCCTGCCGGAATTTCCGGGCTACGCCATCTGGTCGCGGGACTTCAAGGGCGCCTGCGGGCTGTTCAGTTTCGCCCTGAACCCGGCGCCCGACGCGGCGGTCGACGCGTTTCTGGATGGGTTGAAGCTGTTCGGACTGGGGTTCTCCTGGGGCGGGTTCGAGAGCCTGGCGATCTCCTGCGCGCCGCAACTCAAGGTCCGGAACTTTGCGAAGGACTACGGGGGACCGCTGGTCCGCCTCCACATCGGTCTTGAAGACCCGGAGGAGCTGAAGGCCGACCTCCGGGCCGGTCTGGACGCCTATGCCAGGCTGGCCGGGTGACCGAGGACGACATTGCCGCGTTCCTGGCGCGGGAGCGGCTGCCGGAGAGTTTCAGGACGACGCTGGAGCGGGTCTGCCGACCGCTTGCGGCCCGGGCTGCAGCCTTGCGCGCCGCCCGGGGGCAGACAGTCTTTGTGGGGCTCTGTGGCGCGCAGGGGTCGGGGAAGTCGACGATCTCCGAGGCCACCGTCGCGATCCTGTGCGTGCAGGGCCTTAAGGCCGTCAGCCTTTCGCTGGACGACTTCTACCTGAGCCGCGAGGCCCGGGCCTGGCTGGCCCGCAAGGTGCATCCGCTGATGGCGGTGCGCGGGCCGCCCGGCACCCATGACGTGGCGCTGGCCTGCGTGGTGCTGGATCACCTTGCCCTGCCGGGCGTGACGCCCCTGCCCACCTTTGACAAGGCCTCGGATGAGCGGCGTCCGCAATCGGCCTGGCGGGAGGTGGAAGGGCCGCTGGATGTGGTGATTCTGGAAGGTTGGTGCGTGGGCGCGCGACCGCAGCCCAAGGCTGATCTGGTTGCCCCGGTGAACGGACTCGAGCGCGACGAGGATCCCGATGGCGGCTGGCGCCGATATGTCGATCGGCAGTTGGCGGGGCCGTACCAGGCCCTGTTCGAGCGGCTGGACCTGCTCGTCCTGCTTGCGGCGCCGGGATTTGACGTTGTCAGCGCCTGGCGCACCGAGCAGGAACACAAGCTTCGCGCCCGCACTGGGGGCGGCATGGATGACGGCGCCGTCGCCCGCTTTGTCGCCCACTATGAACGGCTGACGCGGTGGATTCTGGATGAAATGCCGTCGCGCGCGGACTGGACGATCCCGCTGGCCGCGGACCGGACGCCGGGGGTCTAGCGGATCGGGCCTGGCATTGGGCGCCCGCTATGGAAGGCTTGGCAAATGTCCGCTTGCAGACCTGTGACTTTGGGTCGCAATCGACCCGTTGCTGACGTGAACATCGAGGAAAAAGGTCACATGTCGATGCAGGCGCTGCGACGTCCCAGGCTGACAACGCGCGCCCCTTGGATCTTTGCCCTATAACGCTTCCCGTCGTGATCAAAGAAAGCGGAGAACTCGCGAGCCGTCTGGCAATCAGCACCGCGAGAGCTCGCGCCGTTCGCGTTCGCCGCACCCTGCCAGCTTTCAACTTCGCAGAAGTAGCTTTCTACTTCGTCGGACGATTTCGTCCAGCGACCACCGACTGTCACGTCCCCGGCTGAACTGACTTCATTGACGCCGCAGTTGTTGCAGCCTGCAGCCACTAGGCTAAGCAACGCAATCAACGCCGTCCTCGCAGGGGATGAAAAAACTGGCACAGGCCTCACTGCCAAGGTAGCCCACCACAGTCCACGGTTCCTAAAAGACGCCGCGACCGTGAAGTTACCACGGCCAAGGTCCGCTAACCACCCAAGTTGGAAAATCAGCGAGTCCGCCCACGGGCGGTCATCGCCTACCAAGTGGCCGAGCCCATCCCCTGCCGACCCCGAGACGCCGCAATCATGGCCTGCCGTTCCGACGCACTCAGCACCCGCCAACGACCTTCCGGCAGATCCCCCAGATCCAGCGGCCCGATCCGCAACCGCAGCAGATCCATGACCCTCAAATCCAGCAGCTCGCACATGCGGCGGATCTGGCGATTGCGGCCTTCGGTGAGGATGAAGCGCAGGACCTGTCCCTGGGCCGTGACCCTGGCCGGCTTGAGCTGGCGGCCGTCCAGTTCCAGGCCGTGCTGCAGCAGCGCGATCTTGGGCGGGTCGATGCGGCCCGCGACCCGGACCACATATTCCTTGTCCAGCTCCGACTGCGGACCAATCACGGCCTTGGCCAGGACGCCGTCGTTGGAGAGGATCAGCAGGCCGTGGCTGTCCAGATCCAGGCGCCCCAGCGGCGGCAGGCTCATCCTTGAGTCCGGGATGGTGACGCTCTCGCCGACCAGGGCTTCCTTCGTCAGCAGGCGGACGGCGGGGGTGTAGCCGGGCTCCGGCTGGCCGGAGACATAGCCCACCGGCTTGTTGAGCACGGCGGTGAAGCCCTCCAGCCGCCCTTCGGCCTTGTCGGTCAGCGTGAGCGTCTGGCCCTGCAGGATCTTGCGTCCCGCGTCCTCCACCCGCTCGCCGTCGATATAGATCAGGCCCTCGCCGATCAGGGCTTCAGCCTCGCGGCGCGAGCATACGCCGCTCTGGGCCAACCACTTGTTGATCCTCTGGGGTTCGGCGTCGTCGTATCGGCGGGTCCAGGCCATGGGGGTCTTTAGCAGGATTGGCGCGCCCGTTCGAACCCTTCTGATCATCGCGAAGCCGCCGCCCCCGGGGACCGCAGCGTAACCCGGCATGGCCAGAGCGGTCGAAGCTGTGCCCCTTCGCCCCTTGCGGGAGAAGGTGGCCGCCGCAGGCGGTCGGATGAGGGGTCGATCACCCTCTCCGATAAACCCCGGAAATCATTCTGATAAGTTCGCGCGACCCCTCATCCGTCAGGCTTCGCCTGACACCTTCTCCCGCAAGGGGCGAAGGAGCGCGTCGGCCAATTCTACGAACAACGTGAGTTACGCAACTCCCGTCCGGGATTGGCGCGCCCTGCAGGACTCGAACCTGCAACCGCCCGCTTAGAAGGCGGGTGCTCTATCCGGTTGAGCTAAGGGCGCCCGATGCGAACCCTAA
>NZ_JBILRO010000241.1:0-5221 GCF_044372605.1 Phenylobacterium sp. | reverse complement strand
GCTTGTGGTGGTGAATCGGTTGAACCAGGCCTCCGAGGTGGATGCCCTCTTGGCGGCGGGTGTTTCACTCACGCGGCTTGCGGCCCCCTACCTCTGCCTGGCAGCAGCGCTGGCGGCGGTAAGCCTGGTGGTGTTCGGCTTCCTGCAGCCCTACAGCCGTTACGCCTACCGCGCCGTCCTGCACTCGGCGCAAAACGCTGGCTGGAACGGACTGGTGCCTGCAGAGACCATCCTGATCCCCTCCAAGACCCTGACCGTCACCGCCGATGAGGCCGATGGGGCCGGCCAGAAGCTGACCCATATCCTGATCCGCCGGACCACGGAAAAAGGTCAGGACGAAATCACGACCGCCAGGATGGCGGAGGTTCGTCGCATGGCCGACGGCAAAACAGTCCGTCTGGACCTGAGCGATGGCCAGCAATTGCGCTTCAATTCGGCCGGTCAGCCCGAAGTCCTGAGTTTCAAGCGCTTCACCATGCAACTGCCATTGACGGGCCCGGCGCGCCTGCTGCGTGCCCGGGGGGGCGACGAACGGGAACTGACGCTGTTCGAGTTGGCCGATCAGGCCAAGGCGGACAATTCCACAATCCCGCGCGAATCCTTGAAGGGTGAACTCTATGGGCGGCTTGCCAAGGCCCTGGTTCTGCCCTTGCTGACCCTTCTGGGTCTACCGCTTGGACTGTCGGCCAAACGTAGCGGACGGGCACCCGGGATGATCGTCGGCGGCGTTCTGTTGCTGGCGTTCTTCCACGCGATACAGCTGGGCCAGGGCCTGGCCGCGACGGGACGCCTTTCTGCTGAACTGGCGGTTGGCGGCCCGCTCCTGGTGTTCGCCCTGATCGCCGTCACGGTCTTCGCCACAAGTCTCAGGCGACCCGGAGATACCCCAGTCGGGCGGGCGCTTGAGTATATCTCGAGCATGATCGCCCGGTTCAGACCCAAATCGACCGTCGCGAGCGCAGCATGACGCTCCCGGCCTATCTGCTGAAACTCATGGGAGCCCGGGTGCTGGCCGCATTGGCTGTGCTGACGGGTGTTCTCCAGATTATCGACCTTCTCGAGGTCACGACGCAGATCCTGGACCGCAACCTCGGGGCCGGCGGCGTCGCCTACTACGCCATGCTGAGGGCGCCTCGACTGATCGAACAGGCGGCCCCGTTGGCTGTTTTGGCGGGATGCCTGTTCGCGTTCGGAAAACTGGCTGGCGAAAGCGTCGTCACCGCATTGAGGTCGACCGGTATCTCGGCTTACAGGATCACGCTGTTGGCCCTGCCGGCGGTGCTGGCACTGGCGCTGGTTCAACTGGCGATCGGGATGGTGATCGCACCCCGCACTGATCAGATGCTGAGCGCCTGGTGGCAGGCCAGCGCGCCGCAAGATGCTACAAAAAAGATCACGCCGGTGACGTTCAGGCTGGCCAATGAGGTGGTGGTGGCCCTGCCACGGGACCCCGACGGCCGCAGCCTTGAGTCCGTGATCATCTATCGCCGGGATCAGGCCGGTCGCCTGGTCGAAAGAACGACAGCGCCGACGGCGGTCTGGGAAGCAGGCCGCTGGACCCTGATCAAACCCAGGTTCGAGACCTTGGGGACCAAAACCATCTCGGAAGGGTCCGCCACAACGATGGACTGGACACAGGACCTGCAGCCCGCCGATGTACGGGCGATGGCGGCCGGTCAGACCCTGGTCACGCCACAGGAGGCCAGCCGAGCGCTTGCGGGCGGGCTTTCGATGCGCCCGCGTACCTACTATGAAACCCAGCTTCAGCGCGCCTGGGCGGCGCCATTCGCCTGCATCGTGATGCTATTGCTCGCGGCGCCGGCTTCGATGGCCAACTTCAGGGGCGGCGGGGCGACATTGCTGGTGCAGTGTCTTGCAGTGGGACTGTTGTTCCTCGTTTTTGATGGCGCGTTCACCGCCCTGGGTGAGAACGGGGCAGCGCCCGCGATCCTTGCGGCCTGGGCCGCACCCGCCATGTTCTCTGCGCTCGGGATTACCGCCCTGATCTATCTGGAGGGGTGATGGCGCCGGGGGAAGAACGCGACGACATCCAGGTCATTCCTGTCGCGACGGCGGCTCAGTTGGATCGCTTCATCCGCGTTCCAATGCGGCTGGGCGCCGGCGATCCCAACTATGTGGCGCCGCTCATATTCGAGCGCCAGGAATCCCTGACGGCCAAGGGCAATCCCTTTTTTGCCCACGCTGAGGTGCAGTTCTGGCTGGCTGTGAGGGCAGGACGCGATGTCGGCCGCATCAGCGCACAGATCGATGCTTTGAACCCTCAGACCGCCGAGGGAATTGGCAATTTCGGCATGATCGCCGCGGAGAATGATCCCGCTGTCTTCGCGGCCCTGTTCGGCGCCGCCGAGGCCTGGCTGCGAAGCCGCGGATGCCGGGCCGCACTCGGGCCGGTAAACCTGTCCACCAACGAAGAAGTCGGGCTGCTGGTCGAGGGGGCTGAACATCCCCCGATGTTCATGATGAGCCACGATACCGCGCATGCGCCCCATCGGATTGAAGAACAGGGCTACGCCAAGGCCAAGGACATATTCGCCTACATCTGCAGCGTGAACGACGATCTGCCAGCGCCGATCCTGCGTCGCATCCGGAAGGGACCGCCACCGGGCGTGACCCTGCGCATGCTCGACATGAGCCGATTTGAAGCTGAGGTGGATACCCTTACCGGTATTCTGAACGACGCCTGGTCGGGTAACTGGGGCTTCACACCGACGACCGAGGCCGAGACGAAGGCCCTGGCCGCGACCCTGAAACTGCTGATCGACAAGCGCCTCACCTGGTTCGCTGAAATGGACGGCGAAACTGTGGGCTTCATGATCCTGCTTCCGAACATCAACGAGGCGATCGCCGACCTGAAGGGCAAGCTGTTCCCGTTCGGCTGGGCCAAGCTGATCTGGCGACTGAAGATCAAAGGGGTGAAGACCGGCCGGGTTCCCTTGATGGGGGTGAAACGGAAGGTCGCCGGGTCCCTTCGCGGCCAGCTTGTGCCGTTCCTGCTGATCGACGCCGTAGCCCAGGCGGCGCGGCGACTGGGCTACGCACGCTATGAGCTGTCCTGGGTGCTGGAGGACAATCTGCCGATGCGCCGGATTTGTGATGCGGGCGGCGCCAAGGTCTACAAAACCTACCGGCTCTATCAGAAGGCGCTGGTTTGAGCGGCTTTAGGGCGTTGGTGCTGGCAGGGTCCCGCAGCGGAACGGACCCTGTCGCCGCCTATGCCGGCGTGAGCCACAAGGCGCTGATCGTGCTGGGCGGCGAGACATTGCTGGCGCGGGTGGTGGCTGCCCTGCGCGCGGCCGGCGCCGGGCGGATCGCCGTGATCTCCAGTCATTCGGATGTACGCATCGAGATGGCGCGGCTTGGCGTAGAGGCGCTGGATGAAGCGGCCGGACCAAGCCTGAGCGTTGCAGCCGGCGCCGGGCAATTGGGAACGCCGTTGCTGGTGACCACCGCTGACCACGCCCTGCTGGATGCGGTCTGGGTCCGGCAATTTCTGGCCGATGTGCCGGACGGGATAGATGTGGCGGCCCTGGTCGCCGCGCGGCAGACCGTCGAGGCAGCGGCGCCGGAAACCCGCCGGACCTGGTTGAAGCTGGCCGACGGGCACTGGTCTGGCTGCAACCTTTTCTACCTGGCCAATGACCGCGCCCTGCGCATTGTAGACTTCTGGCGAAAGGTCGAGGCGGAGCGCAAGCGGCCCTGGCGAATGGCGCAGATCCTGGGCGCCGGGATGCTGCTGCGGTATCTCTCCGGACGACTGGGACTGGGCGACGCCGCCACAAGGCTGGGCGAAATGGCCGGGGTATCAGCGGCCATTGTGCAAACGCCCTACGGGCTGGCTTCGGTTGACGTCGACAAGGCCGCAGACCTGGATCTCGTGCGACGGATCGTGGGAGACTAGGCCTGCCTCAGGGCGCAGTCCAACCCGCCGCCAACCGGTTCAGGGAGCGAACGTCCTGGAGAAAATCCATCTCTCCCCACTCCAGATCCTGGATCGAACAGACCCGGACCTCGACCTCGCTGTGGGCCAGTTCGTCGATGACGCTGAGGTACCAGCGACGTAGACCCTCGGGCGAGCGCAAGACCTGATCGATACCCGCCACAAACCGGGCCGCACCGACGCTTGAGAAGCGGAGAAAGCCAATCGATTCCGCATCATAGGCTTCAATCGATTTGCCAATGGCGCGGAGGCTTCCGTTCTCGGTCAATACCTTCATGTCGTCGGCGTCATAGGACGACTTACGGTCAATGGTGACGGTGATATCCGCATCGGGCGCCTCCATAAGACGCTCGGCTACGCCGGGACCGAACAAGGTGTCTCCATTGAGGAGCAGCACATCGCGGTCAAACTCATGCCGCACGATCCAGCAGGACGCCGTGTTGTCCGAGACGGTGTAGAAGGGGTTGAAGGTCAGCCGGACCGCCATGCTCAGTCCGAGCGAAGCGACCTCTGCCTCGACGGCCTCAGCACGAAAGCCAGTCACGATGACGGCTTCTTCGACACCGGCGGCCTGCAACCTCAGAAGCTGCCAGGAAAGCAGCGAGCGACCGGCGATCTCGATCAGGCACTTTGGCCTCGACTCGGTCAAGGGCAGCAGGCGCTTTCCCTGACCGGCGGCGAGGATGATGGCTCTGTTCGGTGACTTCACGGCAATTCTGTCAGGAGGGCTTCGGCACGAGAGGGCCGCATATGCGCGCTGCGGGCGGCTCTGTGAAGTGCAAGGCCCCAAACACGAAGAAACCTCGCGGAGGCACCAGCCCGCGAGGTCTCAGTCGAATGTCCTTGCGTGACCACGGCCGAGCACCGTGGCGGCGACTATTTCAGGTGCCGGGCCAGGTGCTTGTTCATCTCGAACATGCTGACCTTGTCCTTGCCGTCAAAAACAGCCTTCAGCTTGGCGTCAGCCAGGATATCGCGCTTGTTCGCGGGATCCTGCAGGTCGTTCTTCTTGATGTATTCCCAGATCTTCGAGACCGTCTCGCCGCGCGAGAGTTGGCCTGCGCCAACTACGGCGGCCAGCTCTGCCGAAGGCGTCAAGGGCTTCTGCAGGGCGTTCGTTTTCTTTTCAGTGGCCATGGGCTCCCCCGGCTGGATGTTGTCGCGAGGTTTCAGCGGGCGCCGCTGAAACCGAGTCGCTTGGTGTATCCTACCTCTCAGCGCGCGCCGCGCCACCCGATATGCGCAAAGCCTTCGGATAACCGT
>NZ_JBILRO010000240.1:0-5236 GCF_044372605.1 Phenylobacterium sp. | reverse complement strand
CGCCGGGCCACGGGACGTCGCCGAAGCCTTGGCCGAGCGAAAGGCACTGGTCGTCTCGCTGGCCCGGACGGGCCTGGTGATCGGCGCGGACCAGACACTCGATCTGGACGGCACACTCTATGACAAAGCTCCGGATCTCCAGTCCGCCGGGACGCGACTGAAGGTTCTACGCGGCAAGACCCACAGGCTTCATTCCGCAGTGGTGGTGGCCCGGGATGGCATACCGATCTGGCGCGAGGTGGTGACGGCCACCTTGACCATGCGCGACTTTTCCGACGCCTTTCTCGAGACTTATTTGGCCACCGAGGGAGAGGCGGCGCTGGGATCGGTGGGCTGTTACCGCCTGGAGGGCCCCGGCGCCCAGTTGTTCTCGAAAATCGAGGGCGACTATTTCGCCATCCTGGGCCTGCCACTGATGGGATTGCTGGATCTCTTGCGCCAACATGGGGAGATACCAGCTTGATCACGGGCGCCAGCATTGTCGCGGGTGTGGTGGGACGGCCGGTCGCACATTCCCTGTCGCCGATCCTGCACAACGCCTGGCTGGAAGCGGCGGGCGTCGACGGGGTCTATGTGGCGTTCTCGCCGGACGCCTTGGGCTTTGAGCGGTTTGTGCGCGGCATGCGCGGCGGCGCGATCCGGGGGGTCAACGTGACGCTGCCCTTCAAGGAAGCCGCCCTGGGCCTGGCCGATCAGGTAAGCGACGCCGCCCGGCGTGCCCAGGCGGCGAACCTGCTGATTTTCGATACGGATGGTCAGGTCTATGCCGATAACACCGACGGCGTGGGTCTGCTTGGGGCCTTCGCAGCGCAAGCCCCGCAGTATGATGTGACAGCCGGGCCCTCGGTGGTGCTGGGCGCGGGCGGCGCGGCGCGGGGCGCGGTCTCGGCCTTGCTGGCGGCAGGATCCCCGCGCGTCTGGATCGTCAATCGCACCCTGGAAAAGGCCGAGGCGATCGCCGCCGATCTGGGCCGGAACGTCTCGGCCCTTCCGCTGAACCATGCGGTGGGGGCGTTCAGGGATACAAGGGCGATCATCAACGCCACGTCGGCCGGGTTGTCTGGCCAAGGCAGCCTCGACATTCCCCTGGAACTGACCCCCGAAGACACGGTGGTGATGGACATGGTCTACAAGCCGCTGGAAACACCGTTCCTGAAACAGGCGCGGGACTTGGGCCGCGCCACCGTCGACGGTCTGGAAATGTTGATCCGCCAGGCCGAACCCTCGTTCGAAGCCTTTTACGGTCAACCCCCACCGAAAGGGGTTGATGTGCGGGGGCTGGCGCTGAAGGCTCTGAACCCATGAAAATCATCGGACTGACCGGCTCCATCGGGATGGGCAAGTCGACGACCGCGGCGATGTTCCGCGACGCGGGGATCCCCGTCTATGACGCCGATGCTGCCGTGCACGCGGCCTATGACGTGGGGGGCGTCGCCGTAGCGCCCGTGGGCGAAGCGTTTCCAGGGACGGTCCGCGATGGTCGTGTCGATCGCGAGGCGCTGCGTAATGCGGTGCTCGGCAAGCCGGAAGCCATGGCGAAGCTCAACAGCATCGTCCACCCGCTGATCGGCCGCAGCCGCGCCGAGGCTTTCGAGGCGGCGACAGCGTCGGGCGCCGACATGATCGTGCTGGATGTGCCGCTGATTTACGAGACGGGCGGCGAGAAGAACATGGATGCGGTGATCGTGGTCTCCGCGCCGGCAGAGATGCAGCGCGCGCGGGTTCTGGCTCGCGAAGGCATGAGCCCGGAGCGTCTGGATGCGATTTTGGCGCAGCAGATGCCGGACGCGGAAAAGCGCAAGCGCGCCGACTTCGTGATCGATACCAGCAAGGGTCTCGAGGCGGCGCGGACGCAGGTGACCGAGGTGATAGCGGCGCTTCGAAAGCCGTCGCCTTGATATCGGTAAACCGCGCGTCAGTCACAATAACGGTGACGAAGCCGGGTTAAGCCGACACTGGAAGGAGCCCGGTTTGACCAACTATCTGCTGGTGACGCTGGATCAGTTTCGCGCGGAGTGTCTGTCCGCGGCGGACCACCCCGTCGTGCGCACGCCGCATCTCGACAGGCTTGCCGCCAACGGCGTCAGATTCGCACGACACTATAGTCAGGCCGCGCCTTGCAGCCCGGGCCGCGCGAGCCTCTACACCGGTCTTTATCAGATGAATCATCGGGTTGTCGGCAACGGCGCGCCGCTCGACGCGCGGTTTGACAACCTGGCCAAGGCTGCGACGCGAGCCGGATACCGGCCAACGCTTTTCGGTTACACCGACCAGAGCGTCGATCCCCGGGAAGCCGAAGGGCCTGATGACCCCCGGCTGCAGAGCTACGAGGGTGTGCTGCCGGGCTTCGAAATCGGTTGCAGACTTGCGGCGGGCGATCCGGGGGCCTGGCTCGACTGGCTGGCTGACATGGGGTACCCGCGCTTCACGGATCCCGACCTGGCGCTGGCCAGTGAATCCGACCGCCCCGCCGAGCACAGCATGGCGGCCTTTTTGACCGACCACCTGCTCGCCTGGCTGCAGGTGCAGGAAGGCCCATGGTTCGCTCACCTCAGCCATTTCCGCCCGCATCCGCCCTACGCCGCAGCCGGCCACTTTTCGCAGATGTACGATCCGGACAGGTCTCCGGCACCGGTCGAGGCGACGGCGACGCCTGAAAAGCTGCATGCGGGATTGATGCGGCATCCCCTCATGAAGGCGCCCGAGGATCCGGCGGCGATGCGGGCGTTGCGGGGGCAATACTACGGGATGGTCAGCGAGGTTGATCATCAGCTGGGCCGGGTCTGGGCAGCGCTCGAAGCATTGGGCCAGTGGGATGACACGGTGGTGATCATCACGGCGGATCACGGCGAGCAACTGGGAGACCAGGGGCTCGTCCAGAAAGCCGGCTACTTCGAGGCCAGCTACCACGTGGTCGGCCTTCTCCGGGACCCGCGCCGTCCCGCAGGGCACGGACGCGTCGTCGAGTCGTTCACTGAAAACGTCGATATCTTTCCAACCCTGTGTGACCTGATGGGACTTGAGGTCCCGTCACAGTGCGACGGGCGGCCCCTGACCCCCTTCCTTGATGGTGTCGAACCGCCGGAATGGCGCAGCGCCGCGCACTGGGAATATGACTGGCGCACAGGCTACATTGGGGCGACACCGCAACCGGCGGGTCGAGACCTGCGCGCCGAGCGGTCAAACCTGGCGGTTCGGCGGGATGCCCGGGGCGCTTATGTCCACTTCGGCGATGGCCGCTCGCTGAGCTTTGATCTTGAGGCTGATCCGACCTGGCGAACCGCTGAGGTTCGGCTGGAGCGCATCCTCGAACAGGCCCAGGCTCAGCTGACCTGGCGTGCGCAACACACCGAGCGCACCCTGACAGGTCTGCTCATCGAGGGAGGTGGCAAGGGTCGCTGGCCGCCGCTGCCGCCTGGCTGGAGCGCAAGGAAACCCACCATGTCCACAAACGAACCCCTGAAACCCTTCGCGAGCCTTCAGGCGCTGGAAGCACATCTCGAGGCGATGGCCGACGTGCCCGGCGAGGCTCCGGGGCTAAGTGAGATCGATCACGGTTTGCAGTGCGCCGATGTCCTGGCGCAGCTGGCCCCGGAGGATTTGGAACTCCAGATCGCCGGTCTGGTGCACGACGTCAGTCACGGCCAGGGTCACATCCGCGACCACGCGAGGATCGGCGGCGCTGCGGTGCGCGGGCTTCTTGGGGATCGGGTGGCCGGTCTGGTCGGCCTTCACGTGGCGGCGAAGCGCTACATTGTCACCACGCGGCCGGGGTATCGCGCGAAACTGTCGCCGGTCAGCCAGGAAACACTTGCGCTACAGGGCGGGGAGATGACCCCCGAAGAGGTCGTGCGCTTTGAGGCTGACCCCCTGTTCCAAGACGCGATGCGCCTTCGGGAGGCTGACGATCTCGCGAAGACGCCGGGCAAGATCACCCAGCCTCTTTCGGCGTGGCTCATGACCCTGCGCGATGTCAGCGAAAGCGCCCGACGCGACGCCTCGCCAGCGACTTGAACCCGAGCAGCAAAGCGGGGCATGGATAGCCATGGCGCGCGAGATTGTCCTCGATACGGAAACCACCGGCTTCGACCCGAAGACCGGCGACCGGCTGGTGGAACTGGCCTGTCTGGAGATCGAGAGCTTCGTGCCCACGGGCCGTTCGTTCCACGTCTACATAGACCCCTGCCGGGACATGCCCGCCGAGGCAGAGAAGGTGCACGGACTGTCGGCGGATTTCCTGCGCGGCAAGCCCCGGTTCGAGCACCCTGATGTCGTGGAGGGGTTCCTGGACTTCATCGGTGACGCGCCGCTGATCGCCCACAACGCCGGCTTCGACCGGGGGTTCATCAACTGGGAACTGGCGAATTGCAGTCGCGCGCCGATCCCTGAGGCGCGATGGATCGATACCCTTGCCCTGGCCAAGCATCGCTTTCCCGGCATGCACAACTCTTTGGATGCGCTGTGCAAGCGCTTCAAGGTGTCGCTGTCGGAGCGCGAAAAGCACGGCGCCCTGATCGACGCCAGGTTGCTGGCGGCAGTCTATCTGGAATTGAAGGGCGGTCGAGAGCGCAGGCTGGAGTTGACCGCCGAGGTGGTGGCCAGCACCGTCCATGTCTCGTCACGCAACGACTATGGCCCAAGGCCCCGCCCGCTGGCGCCCCGCTCCACCGACGGCGAACGGGAGACCCACGCTGCGTTCATCCGAGACGTGGTGAAGAACCAGGACCTCTGGGCGAAGTTCGGGCTGTAGGCCCGGCCTTCTCTACGCGTGGCCGATCTGCTGCTCGGCCTGAGCCTTGCGCGAGGCATAGACGCCGGCGAAGTCGATGGGGTCCAGCAGGAAGGGCGGGAAGCCGCCCTGCGAGGTGACCTCAGCGATGACCTGGCGGGCGAAGGGGAAGAGGTAGCGGGGGCACTCGATCAGCAGAACCGGCTCCATCTCGTCGCCGGGAACACCGGTAATCTGGAAGACGCCGCCGTACAGCAGTTCGACCACGAACAGCGGGCCGTCAGTGCGGTTGGCGTGGGCCGATAACTTGAGGTCGACCTCGAACAGACCGTCTTCGCGGCCGCGCGCGTTCATCTCGACGTTGAGCTCGATCGCCGGCTGGTCCGGGCTGGGACGCAGGGCGTCAGGCGCACGCGGGTTCTCGAACGACAGGTCGCGGATGAACTGGGCCAGGATGCGGATGCCGGGCTCTGCGGAGGCCTCGGGCGCCGCGGCGCCGGGATCGAT
>NZ_JBILRO010000300.1:0-3560 GCF_044372605.1 Phenylobacterium sp. | reverse complement strand
CCGGGCCCCCAGCAGGCGGGCGGCGCTGACGTAGCCTTCCTCGCGGACCTGCAGGATCTGTCCTCGCACGAGCCTGGCCGTGCCGGGCCAGGAGAGCATGACCAGTGCCACGATCATCGGCAGGATGCCGCTTTGCCCCGGACCGATCCCGAAGGCGATCTTGAACAGGATCATGAACAGCAGGAACGGCAGGGCGATCACGAAGTCGGCGAACCGCATCATGATCTGGTCGACACGGCCCCCGAGGAAGCCCGCCATACTGCCGTAGGCGACGCCAAAGGACACAAACAGCAGAGGCGCGACAATCCCGATGAACAGGGACACCCGCGCCCCGTGCATCAACCGCGCCAGCATGTCGCGGCCGAGGTAGTCGGTTCCCAGCGGATGAAGCTTGAAGCGGACCTGGTCGCCCACATTCAAGGGTTCGGACGGCGGCGCCAGGCCTCGCGACCTGGCCTCCGCGACGGTAATGACCGCCACCGGCGTCACGGACAGCGCCTGACGCGACCCCATCTCGGCGCCGGCCGCATCCAGCGCGACCACGGTGTAGAAATAGGTTTCGGCGCGCAGGTCGAGCCGGTCTTCGTATCGCGTCTCCGTCCCGGTAAGGGTCTGCGCGATCGGCAGCCCGAGGGGCTCACCGGCCAGGGCCGGAACGATGTCCCGGTAGATGCGATAGGCGCTGGCGCCAGGGACCAGATCCCAGATCATCCGCACGGCCTGTGTGTTGGCTGGATAGGCGAGACGAAGGTCCTTGCTCCCCGGAAGCACGGCGTCGCCGTTCCACGGTCGATAGGGCGCCGCGAGCGTAACCGTGCGCTCGGCACCTGGTGCGCGACTGACCTGATCGAGGTCCTGCGCCGACGGATCCACCCGCCAGACCAGAGGTCCCAGCAGCGTGAACAGCAGCAGGGCGATCACAATGTAGAGCGAGACGATGGCGCGGCGGTTCGCCTTCAGCCGGATCCAGGCGTCCTGCCAATAGGACAGGGACGGACGGGAGAGTTGCTGGCGACGCTGTTCCACCGCCAGCGGGGCGAAGTCGTCGAGCCCGGGCTCGGTCTGCGGGTTTGAGGACACCACCGGCTACTCCAACCTGACCCGGGGATCGATGAACCCGTAGAGCAGGTCCACAAGGATCACCATCAGCACGAGGAACGAACCGAAGAACACCGTCGTCCCCATGATCACCGTGTAGTCCAGCTGCTGCACGGCCTGGACGAAGTATCGCCCCAGCCCCGGGATCGCAAAGACCGACTCCACGACGAAGCTGCCGGTCGTGATCCCCGCAATCGAGGGGCCCAGGACGGTGACCACCGGAAGGATCGCATTGCGCAGCTGGTGCCGGGTGAAGATCCGCGTGGCCGGCAATCCCTTGGCCTTGGCGGTCCGCAGATAGTCGGAATTGATGATCTCCAGCATGGAGCTGCGCATCAGGCGGGTAAGGTAGGCCATGGTCCCGAGGCCCAGCACCAGAGACGGGACCAGCATGTGCGAGACCGTGCCCCAGCCCGCCACCGGCAATAGGGAAAACCCGAGGAAGTCGTTCACCTTCACAAGCGCCAGTTGCCCCAGCGCGGCGAACACAAAACTTGGCACCGAGATGCCAAGGATGACGAAGAACATGATCAGGATGTCGGGCAGCTTGTTGCGATAGAGCGCAGTCAGCGCGCCCCAAAGAATGCCGCCCAGCGACGCGAAGACGATGGCCAGGATTCCGAGCGTTGCAGACACCGGGAAGTGCTCGCGGATGATGTCGTTCACCTCACGGTTCTGCTGGGTGAAAGAAATCCCGAAGTCCCCTCTGGCAAGGTTGCCCAGGTAGATGACGTACTGCTGGGCCAGCGGCTTATCCAGCCCGTACTTGGCCTCCAGGTTCTTGCGGATTTCCGGGGTTACGGCCCTGTCGCCGCTCATCGGATCGCCCGGCACCGCATGCATGGCCAGGAACGTCGCGGTCGCGATGAACCACACGGTTACAACGCCCTGGATCAGCCGCTTGATGGTGTATCGCCACATGCCCCGGCCTACTTCTCGACGATGCTGACGTTGGTGTAGTCGGGATCGAAGCCCGCCACCCGCCGGACCAAGCCCTGCAGGCGAGGGTCCACCACGTAGACTACACCGGGCTCATAGATCGGAACCATCGGCGGATCCTCGATCAGAATGCGCTGGATTTCGCCAAACGTATCCATCCGGGTCCGGACGTCTGTGGAGGTCTGGGCGACGGCGACCAGTTGATCCAGTCTCGGATTGTTGTACCGGCCCCGGTTGTTGGAATTCCAGGAGGCGAACAGGTCGGCGAAGGTGAGAGGATCCGGGTAGTCCGGGTTCCAGCCCCCCAGCACCAGATCAAAATCTCCTGCGCTCATTTTGGCGAGGCGTTGCTTGAAGATCTGTTTGTCGATGCGGATAGTCAGGCCCAGTTCCCGGCGCAACGTCTCCTGGAAGTATTCGGTCATCTTATCGCCCAGGGCGCCGTCATCCGATAGCAAGGTCAGGGGCGGCAAGGTCTCCAGCCCCAATTCCTTCTTGGCCAGGGCAAGCTGGCGTCGCGCCTCGACCGCATTCGGAATGACCTTCGTTGCCGGATACTCCTCCCGGAACTTGCCCTGATTTCCATCGAGCCAGACGGGGAACAGAGACCGCCCGGGCAGGTTTCCGGGCAGCTTGATCACCCGGTAGACCACCTCATCCGGATCGATCACCAGCTGGATCGCCCGGCGCAGATGCAGGTTGGTCGTGGGGCGGTCCTTGCGATGGTTGAATTCCATGTAGAAGACCGCCCCGCGCTGGAAGCGGTTGATCGGCCAGCGCTTCACCAGCGCCTCGTTCAGGTTTTCCTGATTGAGGCCCGCGACCGCGATCTTTCCATCCTTGTAGAGGTTGATCAGGGCGTTGGGGTCGCTGCTGAAGTAGGCGAAGTCGAGAACCTTCACCTTCACGCGATCCTTGTCCCAATAGTAGGGGTTTTTCTCCATGCGCAGCTGGGCGCCATGGACCCATCGCGTGATCGTGAAGGGACCGTTATAGAGCAGCATGTCGGCGTCGGCGCCGTAGCGACCAGCCGTGGCGTTGAAGAAGTCCTCGCGTATCGGCCTGAAGGTGCTGAAGACCATCAGCTTTGCGAAATAGGGCACGGGCCGCATCAGCTCGACGCGCAGGACATTATCGCCAACGGCCTGCACACCCAGGCTGGAGACCGGCGCACGGCCCTTGTTGATGGCTTCGGCGTTCTTGATCGCGAAGAGGATCGTCGCATACTCGCTGGCGGTTTTCGGATCGACAGCCTTGCGCCAGGCGAACACGAAGTCGTGGGCTGTGACCGGCTTGCCGTCGCTCCAGCGGGCATCTGCACGCAGCCAGAACGTCGCGCCGGTGTCGGTGATTTCCCAGCGTTCGGCCACGCCGGGGGCGAGCTCGCCACCCTCCCCGTTCCTGATCAGGCCCTCGGTGACGTGGCCAAGGACCATGCTGCTGATCGTGTCGGTGCTTCGGGTACTGTCGAGCTGGGGAGGCTCATCGGCGAGGGCCAGCGTCACCGTTCCGGTCGCCGCATC
>NZ_JBILRO010000238.1:0-5286 GCF_044372605.1 Phenylobacterium sp. | reverse complement strand
AAGGTGACGGGAGTGGCGTGAGGCGCTGCTTCACTGCCATGGGCCAGCAGGGTCGCCGTCAGGAACGTGGCCCCGCCTTCCTGATAGAGGCGGCTTGAAGGCTCAAGCGCCTCCATTTCCTCTACGGTCGGCAGTTGCAGGCCCAGCGCGGCCTCGACGGCCAGCTCTTCGTCGCGGGTGGGCCGCAGCAGGTCTATCCAGACAATGTCCGGCTCAGGGCGCCAGCCGGCCTGGATGGATATCGCCTGGACGCTGGGCTGGCCGCGTCGAAGGACATTGATCATGCCGTCGCCTCCGCCCGGCCTTGTGCGGCCGCGCGGGCGCGGCCGTCAACCTTCTCAGGCTAGAGCCTTTCCTGAGCATGACGGGCGCTTCGACCGGCGCCCACTTGAAGCCGTCATGCTCTAGCGGGGCGGGTCATTGTCCTGCCGGGTCGCGGCGGCGATCAGCGCGGCGATGCGGTCGGTGGATTCCGCAGCCTGCGAGAGAACGCTCATCGGACCCTGGCCGGGGCGCATGGCGCCGGCCATCTGCGACGCAGCGGACTGGGCCACTGCAATGGCACCGTTCTGCATTCGGCTCAGGCCGGACGCGGCCATCACGCGGGCTGTGGTGTCCTGGTAGATGAAACCGTGCGTCGAATAGGTTGATCCGCCCAGGTCCCGGCTGGGATCGTACCAGACCTTGACCTGGCTCCAGTCGCCGCCGGCGGACACGTCAATGACGGTGACGTCCTTTTCCACCTTGCCGCGCGAACCTTCAATCGGGCTCCAGTTGGCGTGGGTGATCTGGACCACCCGGTCCGTCAACACCTGGCTGACGACGGCCACGTGACCAAGCCGCATCCGCTGCGTCGGCTTGAAACACAGAACGGCGCCCGCGCGCGGCTGGAAGCCGGTTTCATATTTGTTTGCGGCTTGCGTCCACCAGGTCCAGGCGTCGCCGAAGATCTGGATTCCGGAAATCAGGCGCGCGAACGGAACACACTGCCAATAGGTATCGGCCACCGCACCCGCCGGGGTGAAGGCGACAACAGCCGCGGCGGTCAGGGAACCAATCAGGGCTCGTGTCCGTTTCAGCATGCTTCGGTGACTCCCGCGCGGCTCTCGGCCCAAGCGATAACCGTATCTCGCTTGAGTGAAAAGAGGGTTTACGCGATCAGAGCGCCACCTGCCTTCCGATTATGCAGATTGACGGACAGGATCGTGATTTCCATTAAGAATTCTGAATAAATACAAATCCTGTCAAGGCGTGAATAGTCATCGAGAATATTGAAAACTATTGGCGAACATGGCGCAGTTTTTTGTATTGATGCTGGACATATATTGAAATTTACCCTGTTTTCGCCGATTTCTAATCTAAAAACATCCTAACTTCATACTTCGGTAACAAGCTGAAACAAGAGCTCAGCGCATCGGTGCATGTGTTCGGCGGGACTCGCCCAAGAGGAGAATTTCCCGAAAGCCCCGGCGCCGGCGGCGGCAGGCCTGATCAGAAAATCGGCGCCCGCACCTTCAGCGCCCGAACCCTAGCGCTTCACAAAAGAATGATTAGATAGCGGGGCAACTCGGGAGGGGTTTTTATGGATATCGTCGCGCTGGTCACGGACCCAGCTGCATGGGCGGCCTTCGTCACGCTTGTCGTGATGGAGATTGTGCTCGGCATCGACAATCTGATCTTCATTTCGATTCTGTCGAACAAGCTACCGGTGGAACACCGTGCGCGCGTCCGGCGGATCGGCATCTCGCTGGCGCTGGTCATGCGCCTGGGGCTGCTGTCGACGCTGGCCTTCATCGCCAGTCTCACCAAGCCGGTCTTCGAACTGCCCTGGCAGGGCCTGCCAAACGCCTACGGCGAACCCTCTTTTGAGCTGATGTTCTCCTGGCGCGACCTGATCCTGATCGCCGGCGGCCTGTTCCTGGTGTGGAAAGCCACGCTGGAGATCCACGAGAAAGTCGACCCCAATGAGAAGCATGGTCAAAAGCCAACCAAGGACGTTGTGATCAACAATGTTGGCTCCGCCATCTTCCAGATCATCCTGCTCGATCTGGTGTTTTCGGTGGACTCGATCCTGACCGCGGTGGGCATGACCGACCATCTGCCAATCATGTTCGCCGCCGTGATCATCGCCGTACTGGTGATGCTCCTCGCTGCCGACCCGCTTGCGAATTTCATCAACGAGAACCCGACGGTCGTCATGCTGGCGCTGGGCTTCCTGCTGATGATCGGCGTGGTGCTGATCGCCGATGGTTTCGGGATCCACATTCCAAAGGGCTTCATCTATGTCGCGATGGCGTTCTCGGCCTTCGTCGAGATCCTGAACATGCTCTCACGCCGCAAGAAGCCACCTCAGGCCGACAAGTCGCTCCACTGATCCGTCAGAGGAAGCTGTAGGGGTCGATGTCGATGGCCACCCGGATCGCTCCGGGTGGCCTGACCCTTGCCCGCCACGCCGCCATGTAGGCCGACAGGTCGACGGTGCGATCGGCCCGCACCAGGAACCGCTTTCGGCGACGCCCCCGGATCAGGCCCAGCGGGGCGTCGGCCGGACCGTAGACCTCGACCCCCGGCGCATTGGGCGCGACCTCGGCCATCTTGCGCATGAACGCCTCCAGCTGGGCGCCGTCCGGACCGGACGCAATGACGGCCGCCAGCCGGCCAAACGGCGGCAGCCCGGCCAGTTCTCGCTCGGCCATCTCGGCGGCCACGAACGCGTCGCGGTCCTGGGCTTTCAACGCCTGCATCACAGCGTGTTCGGGCGCATAGGTCTGAAGAAGAGCTCTGCCCGGCAGATCGCGACGCCCCGCCCTGCCCGTCGCCTGGGCCAGCAGTTGATAGGTGCGCTCGGCGGCGCGCAGATCACCACCTCTCAGTCCCAGATCCGCATCCACCACGCCAACCAGCGTCAGCCTGGGGAAGTTGTGGCCCTTGGCGGCCGCTTGCGTGGCCACCAGGATGTCGATCTCGCCCGCCGCCATGCTCTCCACCATCCGGCGCGCCTCGCGGGCGTCGAAGATGGTGTCGGAGGAGAAGACCGCCACCCGCGCTTCCGGGAACAGTTCACGGGCCTCTTCCTCGACCCGCTCGACCCCCGGCCCGATGGACACCAGGCTGTCCCGGGTCCCGCAGTGGGGACAGGCGGCCGGCTTGGGCATCGAGAAGCCGGTGAGATGGCAGACCAGCCGCCCGCTGTAGCGATGCTCAACCAGCCAGGAATCCGTGTCGGGCGCGGTCATGCGCTCGCCGCAGGCCTTGCAGAGCACCAGCGGCGCGTAGCCGCGCCGGTTGAGGAACAGCAGGCTTTGTTCGCCTCGCGCCCAGGTCTCCGCCATGGCCAGGCGCAGCGGTGGCGAGAGCCACTGGCCGGGTTCCGGCGGCGTCTCACGCAGATCGACCAGATCGATGTCCGGCAGCACCGCGCCACCGTGGCGCGCGGTCAGTTTCAGCCAGCGATAGCGGCCCTGCTCAGCGTTGCGCAGGGTCTCCAGAGAAGGCGTGGCCGAGGCCAGGATCACCCCGGCGTTCTCGATCCTCGCCCGCGCAACGGCCAGGTCGCGGGCCTGATAGATGAAACCTTCCTCCTGCTTGTAGGAGGTGTCGTGTTCCTCATCGACCACGATCAGGGCTAGCCTCCGGAAAGGCAGGAACAATGCCGAGCGGGCGCCGACCACGATCCGGCAGCGCCCGGCAGCCACCGCGTCAAACACCCGCCGTCGCGCCGGCGGGGCCACATCGGAGTGCCATTCGCCAGGCTGGGCGCCAAAGCGGATTGATACCCGGGCAATGACTGCCTGGGTCAGGGCGATCTCGGGCAGCAGGATCAGCACCTGGGCGTCCGGGTCGGCGGCCAGGGCCGCAGCAACAGCTTCCAGATAGACCTCGGTCTTGCCCGAGCCCGTCACCCCGTCCAGCAGCGCGACGTTGTAGCCCCCCGCGTTCACGACGCCTGAAAGGACTGCGGCGGCGGCGGACTGACTGGCGTTCAAGGCCGCGCCATGCAGGCTGAGGTCCGGCGGATCGAACGCGGCTTCAGACGCGATCTGGTGCAGCGCCAGAACACCTTCATCGATGAGCCCCTTGACCACGCCGGAGGAAACACCGGCGGCGCGGGCCAGTTCGGCAGGCGGGAGCGGACCTTCTGCGACCACCTCCAACACACGGGTGCGGGCCGGCGTGGGCCTGGCCGGCAGGAGGCCTGTGGCCGAGGCGACCCGCACCGGGCGAGGCTTCGGCGTGCGGGCGCCCCTGAGCGCGATCGCCAGCGGCTGGCCGGGGCTGTCGACTGCATATCGCGCGGCCCACTGGACGAACTCCAGGGTCCCCGGAGGAAGCGCCGGATCGTCCAGGCGCTCGGCGACCGTTTTCAGCGGTCGGTTACCGCCAAGCGAAGCCCGCAAGGCCACCACGACGCCGCGCACCAGGCGCGGGCCGAGGGGAACCGCCACGTGATCGCCCGCGGAAAGCGCCATACCTTCGGGCTCGGCGTAGTCGAACGCCTCCGGCAACGGCATGGGGATCAGGACGGAGGCGATTCGGCTCATTGTGCGCGGCGGGTTGTGAGCCTGCGGGCTTCGCAGCTACAAGCGCCGCGAACAAGCCCGGGATCAAACGAATGCAGATCTTCCTCGACACCACCGACACCGCCATCCTGAAGGATCTGGTCGCCACCGGCCTGATCGACGGCGTCACCACCAATCCGACCCTGATCGCCAAGTCCGGCCGCAACATGCTGGAGGTGATCACCGAGATCTGCGGCATCATCTCCGGACCGGTAAGCGCCGAGGTGGCCGCCATGGACGTGGCCGGCATGCTGGCCGAGGGTCGCAAGCTGGCCGCATTGGCCCCCAACATCGTCGTCAAGGTGCCGCTGACCCGCGAGGGCCTGACCGCAACGGCGGAGTTCACCGCGGAAGGGATCCAGACCAACGTGACGCTCTGTTTCTCGGCGGCCCAGGCGCTGCTCGCCGCCAAGGCGGGCGCCACCTACATCAGCCCCTTCATCGGCCGTCTGGACGACCACGGGGCCAACGGCATGGATCTGATCACGGAGATCCGCGCGGTCTACGACAACTACGATTTCGATACCGAAATCCTGGCCGCGTCGATCCGCTCGCCGCAACATGTGACCGAGGCTGCGCTGGCCGGCGCGGACTGCGCGACGATCCCCCCGGACGTTTTCCTGGCGCTCTTCAAGCACCCGTTAACCGAACGCGGTCTCCAACAGTTCATGGCGGACTGGGCCAAGACCGGGCAGTCCATCCTTTAGGGGGCAAAATACGCATGGAT
>NZ_JBILRO010000041.1:0-18598 GCF_044372605.1 Phenylobacterium sp. | reverse complement strand
CCAGGGTGCCGTCGAGATCGAAGGCGATGGTGGCGCCGGCGAGGGAGGCGCGCGTTGTCATGAATTTCCCCCTGGAACGTGGAGGAGAGGCTAGCTGTTTCTCGCGCGTCGCCACAAGGCTTGCTAAGTCCTTATTCCAGAAAGACTCAGTTCGCCCGGGGGGAACACCGAATGACCGCACGCGCTGCCGTGATCATGGCCGCCGGCCAGGGCACGCGGATGAAGTCGCCGATCCCCAAGGTCCTGCACAAGGTGGGCGGGCGCAGCTTGCTGGACCGGGTGATCGACACCGTGCAGGCGGCCGGCTGCGACCCGATCCATGTGGTGGTGGGCAATCATAGCCCGGAGGTGCGTGCGCGCGCCGTGGAACGACTGGGTGAAGGCGCACCTGTGCTGCAGGACCCGCCGCTCGGCACCGGCCATGCGGTGCTGGCGGCGCGCGATGTGCTGGCTGACTTCGAGGGCGATGTCCTGGTGGTGAACGGCGACTGCCCGCTGCTCTCGCCCCAGGACCTGGAATATCTGTTCACCCTTCGCGCCAAGGGTGCGGCGCTGGCCATCATGGGCTTCGAGCCGCACGATCCGTTGCTCTATGGCCGGGTGCTGCGGGGCGCGGACGGCCATGTGATCCGGATTGTCGAGCCGAGCCAGGCCACGGAAGAGATCCGTTCGGTCAAGCTTTGCAACGGCGGCATGTATGTGGCTCACGCCAGGGACCTCTTCCGCTGGCTGGGTCGGGTGAAGAACGACAACCCCAAGGGCGAGTACTTCATCACCGATATCGTGTCTGAAGCGACCCATGAGGAGGCCGTGGTTCGGGCCAACATCGCCCCGGAATCGGCGGTGATGGGGGCCGACACCCAGGCGCAGCTGGCGCAGGCCGAGGCGATCTTCCAGCGCCGGCGCCGCGAGCAGTTTCTGGCGCACGGCGTGGCCATGCCGGCGCCCGAGACGGTGCATTTTTCCTGGGACACGGATCTGGCGCCCGGCGCCACGGTTGAGCCCTATGTCGTGTTCGCCCCCGGGGTCAGGGTGGAGACCGGTGCGGTAATCCGGGCCTTCAGCCATCTGGAGGGCGCGATCGTGCGCGCGGGCGCGCTGGTCGGCCCCTATGCGCGACTACGTCCCGGCGCCGACATCGGCGAGGAGGCCCACATCGGCAACTTCGTGGAGGTGAAGAAGGTCACTGTCGGAAAGGGCGCCAAGGCCAATCACCTGAGCTACCTCGGCGACGGGTCGGTGGGGGCGGGCGCCAACATCGGGGCGGGCACCATCTTCTGCAACTACGACGGCTTCTTCAAATATGACACCCATGTGGGGGCCGGGGCCTTTGTGGGCTCCAACAGCGCCCTGGTGGCGCCGATCTCGGTGGGCGAGGGCGCCTATATCGGGTCCGGCTCGGTGATCACGAAGGACGTGGCGGCCGACGCCCTGGCGCTGGAACGGGGAACCCAGATCGAGAAGGCCGGCTGGGCGGCGCGCTTCCGGCAGGTGATGGCGGCGAGAAAGAAGGCTGCGGCGAAATGATCGATGTCGACGGCCAGAAGCGCGCCGCGGGCGAAGCGGCCGCCAAACTTGTTGAAGCGGACATGGTGGTGGGTCTGGGTACCGGCTCCACCGCCGCGTGGTTCGTGCGCGCCCTCGCCGCGCGGAAGCTGGACATCGTGGGCGTGCCCACCTCGCAGGCCACCGCCGATCTGGCGACCAGCCTTGGCATTCGCATCGCCCAGCTGGGCGACACCCGCACCATCGACCTGACCGTTGACGGCGCCGACGAGATCGGGCCGGGCCTGTCGCTGATCAAGGGCGGGGGCGCGGCCCTGCTACGCGAGAAGCTGGTCTGGGAGGCCTCGAGCCGCTGCGTGGTGATTGCCGACGCCGCCAAGCATGTGAAAACGCTTGGCAAGTTCGCGCTACCCATCGAGGTGGTGGCGTTCGGTCACAAGATCACGGCGTTGAGAATTTGCGACGTCCTCGCCGAGTGCGAGATCGGCATGATGCCGGCGCTGCGACGGCGCGACGGCGAGCCGGTCCGCACGGACGGCGGCAATCTGATCTATGATGTGGCGTGCGGGCGCATAGAGGAACCGGCGATGCTGGCGGCGGCGCTGAAGAGCGTCACCGGCGTGGTCGATCACGGCCTGTTTCTCGATCTGGCCGATTGCGCGCTGATCGGCGGCCCCGACGGCGTGTTTGAACTCGAACCCTAGGTAACTGGCATGGCCGACTATGACTATGATCTCTTCGTCATCGGCGCCGGTTCGGGCGGCGTGCGCGCTGCACGTCTGGCTGCGATGTCGGGCGCGCGGGTCGCCGTGGCGGAGGAAAGCCGGGTGGGCGGTACCTGTGTGATCCGCGGCTGTGTGCCCAAGAAGTTCATGGTCTATGCCTCTGAATATTCAAAATCTTTCGATACATCCCGGGGCTATGGCTGGGAGATCGGAGAGACACGGTTTGACTGGCCGAAGTTCCTGATGGCCAAGGACATCGAGATTGCGCGGCTCTCCGGCATCTATGTCCGCAACCTGCAGAACGCCGGCGCCGAACTGTTCCACGGCAAGGCCCGCCTCACCGACCGCCATACGATCAATGTGGAAGGCCACGGAACCGTGACGGCCGGCAAGATCCTGGTCGCCACCGGCGGTCGACCCTGGATGCCGACGGACGTTTCCGGCATCGAGCACGCCATAACCTCCAATGAGGCGTTTCACCTGGAGCAGCTTCCAAAGCGCATTGTGGTGGCGGGTGGAGGCTATATCGCGCTTGAGTTCGCCTGCATCTTCAATGGCCTGGGTGTGGATACGACGGTGGTTCACCGGGGCCCGAACGTGCTTCGCGGTTTTGACGATGACATCCGCAGCCATGTGGCCGAGGAGATGGAGGCGCGCGGGATCAAGGTGCGGCTGGGGACACGCATCACCGACATCGAGAAGACCGCGGACGGTCTTGTCAGCCGGTGTTCCGATGGCCACGCCACCACGACGGACGTCGTGATGTTCGCGCTCGGCCGCGAACCCTACACCGAGGGTCTGGGCCTCGACGCCGCGGGCGTCGCCGTGACCGAGAACGGCGCCGTGAAGGTCGACGAATACTCCCGCAGCAGCGTCGACAATATCTGGGCCGTGGGTGACGTGACCGACCGCATAAACCTGACCCCGGTGGCGATCCGGGAGGGTGCAGCGTTCGCCCAGACCGAGTTCTTCAACAACCCGACCACCTTCGACCACGAGATGGTGGCCTCGGCCGTCTTCACCCAGCCACAGATAGGGTCGGTTGGCCTGTCCGAGGCGGACGCCCGCCACAAGTACGGAAAGGTCGATATCTACATGTCGAAGTTCCGGCCGATGAAGGAGACCTTCTACGGCGGCCATCAGCGGGCGATGATCAAGCTGGTTGTGGAACAGGCCGGCGAGCGCATCCTGGGCTGCCATGTGGTCGCCCCCGATGGGCCAGAGATCATCCAGATGGCGGCGATCGCCATGAAGATGGGTGTGACCAAGCCGCAATGGGACGCGACCTGCGCGGTACACCCGACACTGGCCGAGGAACTGGTGACAATGCGCGACAAGGTGGCGCCGCCGTCTCTGGGCGCAGTGGCGTGAGCCTGCTTCGCCGGGACTGTGCAGGACAGACCCCTTGACGGCGCCCGCAGACCAAGGGCCAGCGCCGCGTGTCGCTCCTGATCGCCTGGCAACCTGGTGCGGATGGGTGATGGTGGGCGTGGCCGGGCTGACGCCGCTCATGGCGTGGCTGGGACCGCTGGGGTTTGCCGCGCTGGTGGCGCTTGCCGGCCTGCTTTGTTTGCCGGCGCTGCGCCTTCGCGAACCGGAAGCGCCGCTGGCGATCATCCTGTTGTTCGGCCTTGCCTGGGCGGCGCTGTCCACACTCTGGACGTTTCATCCTGCCCAGAGCCTGGAGGATAGTGTCGCTCTGAAACTGGCCGCTCAGCTGCCGCTCTACTATGCGGCCTGGTGTGGCGCGCGGCGCGCCGATCCGGGACTGGCGGCTTTGGCGCTCAGGGTTCTGGCCTGGGGGCTGGCGGCCTATGGCGGCCTGCTGCTGGTGGAGGCCCTGACAAATGGCGGCGTCTATCAGGCGCTGCGCAATCTGATGAATGACCCGATCCGGCCGGACCTGGGTCGCAAGAACCTGGCGCAGGGCGCCTTTGTTCTGGCGCTGCTTTGGCCGGTGGCGGCTGTCGCCGGCGCGCGGGCCGGTGCGCCCCGCTGGCTGGGAGGGCTTATGGTGTTGGGAACGGTGGTGCTGGCCCAGCGCTTCCTGTCCGATGCTCCGGTGCTTGCTGTGGCGCTGGCGCTCGCGGCTGGCGGGGCAGTCTGGATCTGGCCCCGCTCTGCGCCGAAAGCTCTGGCGATAGTCGCTGCGTTGTTGATGCTGGTGATGCCGGTGCTGATCCTGCTGGTTCGGCTGGGCGGGTTCGGCGCAAACCTCCCGGTCTCCTGGGAACAGCGGATGGGCTACTGGGCCTTTGCCATCGCGCGGATTTCCGAACATCCCTGGCGCGGTTGGGGCCTCGACGCCAGCCGGGCATTCAGCCCTTCGATACAGCTCCACCCGCACAATGGCGCCTTGCAGATCTGGCTGGAGCTGGGGGCTATTGGGGCTGTGCTGGCCGCGCTCACCTGGGCATTCCTGTTCCGGCGCCTGGTCCGGGAGGATCGTACCCTGCTGACCGCCGCATCGGCAGGGTCCGCCTCGGTCTATCTATTCTTCGGTTTCGTCAGCTTCGGGGTTTGGCAGGAGTGGTGGCTGGCGCTGGCCGCACTTGTCGCCGTGATCGTGGCGCTCGCGGAGACCGCGCCGAAAACCGCCTGAAACCAACCCCGTCGACGCCGCCCGACAATGCGCGTAAAACGCCCGGCCCGCCGAAACCCCGGCGGCTTCTGACGTTAGAGCCATGACCGAACACTGGACCCCGGCCTCCTGGAGAGCCAAACCCGCCAAGCATATCCCGGCCGACTATCCGGACCTGGCCGAGCTGACGCGTGTCGAGACAGACCTTCGCCGGATGCCGCCCCTGGTTTTTGCGGGTGAGGCGCGGCGCCTGAAGAGCAAGCTGGCCGATGTGGCGGCGGGTAAGGCGTTCCTGCTGCAGGGCGGCGACTGCGCCGAAAGCTTCAAGGAATTCCACGCGGACAATATACGCGACCTGTTCCGGCTGATCCTGCAGATGGCGGTTGTGCTGACGTTTGCGGGCGGCAAGCCGGTTGTGAAGGTGGGCCGCATGGCCGGCCAGTTCGGCAAGCCGCGCTCCTCGCCCGTCGAGGTGATCGATGGTGTCGAGCTGCCGTCCTATCGTGGCGACAATATCAACGGCATGGAGTTCACGCCGGAGGCCCGGATCCCCGATCCGCAGCGGCTGATGCAGGCCTATGCCCAGTCCTCATCGACCCTGAACCTGATCCGCGCCTTCGCCGGCGGCGGCTATGCCGATCTGCACAACATCCATCGCTGGACCCTGGGGTTCGTCGCCGACAGCCCCCAGGGCGCGCGATACCGCGAGTTCGCCGACAAGATCAGCGAGACCCTGCAGTTCATGGAGGCCATCGGCGTCACGCCCGAGAGCCAGCCCACCCTGCGCCAGGTGGAGTTCTTCACCAGCCACGAGGGCCTGCTGCTGGGCTATGAGGAAGCCATGACCCGGGTCGATAGCACCTCGGGCGAATGGTATGATACCTCCGCCCACCTGCTTTGGATCGGCGAACGCACACGCCAGCTGGACGGGGCGCATGTGGAGTTCTTCCGCGGCATCCGTAATCCGATCGGCATCAAGTGTGGCCCGACCATGGAGGGCGACGACGTGTTGCGCTTGATCGACACGCTGAACCCCGCGGACGAAGCCGGACGCATCACGCTTTACGGCCGCTTCGGCTCGGACAAGATCGCCGCGCGGCTGCCGGAACTGCTGCGCGCCACCAAGGCGTCGGGCCGCAATGTCGTCTGGGCCATCGACCCGATGCACGGCAACACCCTGACCGCCAACAACGGCTACAAGACCCGGCCGTTCGACCGGATCCTCTCCGAGGTCAAAAGCTTCATCGAGATCTGCAAGGCCGAGGGTGTCCACCCGGGTGGCGTTCACCTGGAAATGACAGGCCAGAACGTCACAGAGTGCCTGGGCGGCGCGCGGGCTGTGGCCGAGGGTGACCTGGCCGACCGTTACCACACCCACTGCGACCCGAGGCTGAACGGCGAGCAGGCGCTGGAACTGGCGTTCCTGGTGGCGGAGAAGCTGAAGGATGACACCGGGGTTGTCGCGCAGCGGGCGATGGGGGGCGTTTAGGTCCCCGACCTGACCCGCTGCCGCGCCGCCTGTCGGCCACCGACGGCATCGACAATGGTTCCGACGGTGCCCAGACCATAGGGCGGCATGTTGTTGTAGATGTTCTCGTACTGGCCGGGGCCGATCACATAGGTCTCGTGCCAGATGCCAACGTCGCCGTTGGACCCGATGGCCTTGTTGAACGCCTGCCAGGCTGGCAGATGAGCGTGATCACGGGCCTTGGCGTAGTCCTCCAGGGCGTCGAAGTCGCGCCAGTACTGCACGACCATGATGTTCGGAAAGTTGAAATGAGTGCGCGCATGCAGCAGCCCCAGTTCCGGCTGTCTGGCCAATTCGATCAGCATGCGCGGCATGGCCGCCGCGATCGGTCCCCACTTCCAGAATTTCCACGGCTTGTTGATCCGCATGCCGATCAGGAAAAGCACGAAGCCGCCCTCGACTTCCGCACACACCCTGCGTTCTGTGATGTGCGACACCAGCAACTCCCCCACGTTTCGCGCAGACTGAAGGTCGCCCGGATACGTCGTCCACGCAATGTGCTACAGGCGCGGCGAAACGGGCGGAACCCGGCTTGCCCGGCTTTGCCGCTTGCGCCAGTGTCCGCCTCTCTTTGAAAACCTAGGATTCGCGCCATGGACCGCCTAGCGGCCCCTGAGCCCGCCGATTCCGGGGGGCGTCTCGGCCCCGTTCGCACTGACCTGATGTCACTCCTGGGCCTATCCGGCCCGGTCGTGATCTCGCGTCTTGGCATCATGGCCATGGGGCTGTGCGATACGATCGTCGTGGGGCGATACTCCGCCCAGGAACTTGGCTATCACGCACTGGCCTGGGCCCCGACCAGCGTGGTGCTGACCTTCGCCATCGGATTGTTGACCGGCGTGAATGTCATGACGGCCCGGCGGATCGGGGAGGGGCGTCGCGATCTGACCGGCGCGGTCTTGCGGCGGGGGCTGGTCTACAGTTTCTGGATCGGGCTGGTCTCGATGTTCGTGCTGATCGCGGCTGGGCCGCCGTTCATGCATGCCATCGGACTGGAGCCGGACCTGGCGGCCGGCTCATCGGAAGTCCTGACGATCTTTGCCCTGTCGCTCCCGTTCTACGGTCTGGCGGTGACCGCGAGCATGTGGCTGGAAGGCCAGTCCCGCCCGGGACCCGGCGCATGGGCCATGTGGGCGGCGAATGTGGTGAATCTGGGCCTGCTGCTTTTGCTGGTGCCGGGTACGTTGGGATGGCCAGCGCTGGGGGCGGTAGGCGGGGCCTGGGCCACCACGGGCGCGCGGGCGTTTCTCGTGATCGCCATGCTGGTTTTCATCGCGAGAATGCCGGAGGCGCGGGCGCTGGGCGTGTTCCGTAAGCCTGAGCGTGATCGCGCCGCAGAGGTTGAGCAACGCCAGATCGGCTATGGCGCCGGGGCCTCCAACTTCTTCGAGGTGGCCTCCTTTGCGGGCATGAACATCATCGCCGGCTGGATCGGCGGCCTGGCGGTCGCCGCCTTCGCCATCGCGCTCAATGTCGCCTCGATTGTGTTCATGGTTCCTCTGGGCCTGGCGACGGGCGCCGCCGTGCTTGTGGGCAAGGCGTATGGGGCGAGGGACCGTGCCGCGGTGAACCGGGCCGCGGTTGTGGCCTTCGGCGTGGCGGCGGCCTTCGGCCTGCTGGTCTCGGGGATCATCTGGCCCACGGCGGAATTGATCGCCTCGGGCTACACAAAGGACGCTGCCACGATCGCAATGGCCGCCCCTGCGCTGGTCATCAGCTGCCTGTTCTTTTTCCCGGACGCGATCCAGGTGGTAGTGGCCCAATCGCTCCGCGCGCGCGGCGATGTGTGGGTTCCCAGCTATACCCACCTGCTCAGCTACGTGGTGATCATGGCACCGCTCGCCTGGTGGCTGGCTATCCCGATGGCGCTGGGCGTCAACGGAATCATCTGGGCCATCGTGATCGCCACCTTCATTTCGTGTGGGCTGTTGCTGGGCCGGTTCTGGATGCTGAGCCGTCGGGAGCTCTAGGCCCCTGCGCCCAGAATCCAGCCTTCCTCGCGTTCGGCGTCGGCCACCACTGTATCGGGCGTGCCCTTGGGCGGCGCGAACAGCGCGCCCAGCTTGTTCGCCTCGTCCAGGCGCGCGAAGTGTTCGGCGGTGGTGCGAACCTGCGCCAGGTCCTTCACCTCGCCCGGCGCCACGGCAGGCTTCAGGAGTGACGGATAGACTTCCGCCACCACGACCTCAACGCCCTCTAGGTCTTTCTCGGTCAGCGCCTTGAACCCGGTCTCGAACGGCCAGGCTCTGAACCCATCGCCACGGGCGACCTTTTGACGACGCACGAACGGGATGCCGAGAATCGCCTGACCGCCCACCGAGCCGTTGTAATAGAGCTTCCAGATCGACGACGCGCCCTTTGCCGCTTCGTCCGCATAACGGAACTCCGGCAGATCATCAGGGCCGTGCGGGCGGGAGCGCTTGGGCTGCAGGGTGGTGAGCGTGTCCTTGGGCGGGCAGCCCCAGAACGGGAACGGGCCGCCGGTCATGCGCCGGTTGATCTCGGAGCCGACGCCAAAGCGGTTGTTGAGATTGTCGGGCTTGTCCTTGACCATCTTGTTGAGCTGGTCCCAGACCGCGCGCCAGGGTTCGTCGCCGGGCAGGCTCAGCGCGGCCGCGAAGCCACGGGGAAACCCAAGTGGGAAGTCAAAGCCGAGAAGCACGCGTTCGCCGCGCTTCCTGAGGTCATCAAGGATGAGGTTCAGTCGCGTCTCGGCCTCGGCCCGCGTCGACGGGTTGAAACTCTCGAAGGCCATGCGGAAGCGAATGTCGCGCTTGAGCACGCCGATCCAGATGGAATCCGCGCCTGTCGTCGGCTTGGCGGCCGCGCTCCAGTCGACAATCACGTAGGCGCTGAAGAGGCGCGGCACTGAGAACTCCGATACTTCTGAATCTGACGGGGGCTTTTACGCCCCCGCCCGGTGTGGTCCAGCGCTCAGAGCACGACAGCTTGAAGTGGATACCGGTTCAAGCGCCCGTCGTGCTCTAAACATATGAGAACGAGCCTTTTTATCCGGTTCAGATGATTCCGTCTGAACCGGACAGGCTCTAGGCGAGTTTGACCAGCATCTTGCCGAGGTTTTCGCCGGAGAACAGGCCCCGGAACGCGTCGGGCGCCTTTTCGATACCTTCGAAGACGGTCTCCTTCCAGGAAACCTTGCCATCCTTCACCCAGCCGGACAGGTCGCTCAGGAACGCCGGCATCATGTCCCATGAGCTGGAGACGATGAAGCCTTCCATCCGCAGTTGCTTGCCCACCATCTGGACCAGATTGTTCGGACCGGCGGGCATCTCGGTGGCGTTGTACATCGAGATCGCCCCACACAGCGCGAACCGCGCGAACGGGCGGGCGGCGTTCAGGGCGGCGACCAGATGATCTCCGCCGACGTTGTCGAAATAGACGTCGATGCCGTCCGGCGCGGCCTTGGCCAGCGCCGCCGTCAGATCCTTCTCGACCTTGTAGTCGATCGCGTGGTCGACGCCGATGGACTTGAGGTAGGCGATCTTGTCCGCGCCACCAGCCGTACCAATCACGGTATGGCCCTTCGCCTTGGCGATCTGGGCTACCATGGAGCCGACCGCGCCGGCCGCGCCCGAAACGAACACAACGTCACCGTCCTTCAGCGCCGCGATCTTGAGCAGGCCGACATAGGCGGTCAGGCCCGGCATTCCGGCTGCGCCGAGGAACGCCTGCGGCGCCAGGCCCATGGTCTCCAGCTTCTGCACCTGACCGGCGGGGGCGTTGAAGCCCTCGCGCCAGCCAAAGCCTGACTGCACCAGATCACCGACCTTCAGGCCGGGATCTCCGGACGCCACCACCTCGCCGACGGCGCCGCCGTCCATCACCTTTCCGAGCGCGAAGGGCGGGGAGTAGCTCTTCACGTCGTTCATGCGGCCCCGCATGTAGGGGTCGACCGTCATCCAGAGGTTCCTGACCTGCACCTCGCCGGCGCCGGGCGCGGGCAGATCGACCGAGGCGATCTCGAAGTTTTCGTCCTTCGGAACACCGACTGGACGGCTCTTGAGGCGGATTTCGCGATAGGTGGTCATGGTCAGTCCCTGCATCCCGTTCTGGTTAGAAGCGGTGTAGGACCCTGCGCGGGTGGCGTCGAGGGCTCAGCGTATGGTAACGCGCGCGCCCAGTCCGGAGTTTCCATGGTTCAGACTTTGCGAGGCGGCGTCATCGGGGCGGGGGTATTCGGCGGCTATCATGCGCGCCAGTACGCCGGGATGACGGGGATCAGCTTTTCCGGCGTCTTCGACAGCCAACCGGACCGCGCCGCCGCGGTCGCCATGCCGCTGGGCGGGCGGGCCTTTGCCGACCTTGAAACCTTCCTGGAGGCCGTGGATGTGGTCACGGTCGCATCGCCCGCGACCTTTCATGTGGAACAGGCGATGGCGGCCATCGCGGCGGGCAAACATGTCTATGTGGAAAAACCCATCGGCGTAGACGTGGCTGACGCAGAACGCCTGCGCGCCGCGGCGGCCAAAAGGGGACTGATCCTGGCGTGTGGACACCAGGAGCGGGTGGTCTTCCAGGCTATGGGACTTCTGGACACAGGGCAGACGCCATTGCTGCTGGAATCCACGCGCCACGGTCCGCCGTCACCTCGGAGTCAGGACGTATCGGCGGTGCTGGACCTGATGATCCACGATCTGGACCTGCTGCTGACGGTTGCCGGTTCGGATCCGGTGACGGCCGAGGGGGAGGGGGTCCTGGGCCCCAATGGCGTTTGGGATCAGGCCCGCGCGGAGATCACCTTCGAGAGCGGTCTGACCGCCATTCTTGATGTCTCGCGACTGGCCCCGGAACGGCGCCGGACCATGCGGATCGTCTATCCCTCTGGTGAAGTCGAGGTGGATTTCCTGGCGCGCACCTTCCGCAACACAACGCCGTTTGCGCTGAACCCGGACTTCGCGAGCACGGCGGCGGCGGCCGATCCCCTGGGGGCCAGTCTGGCCGGCTTTCTGGCGGCCGTGCGTGGCGAGGCCGCCAGGCCGGTGGTGACGGCACAGGAAGCTATTGCCGCCCTTGATCTGGCCCTGGCTGTCGAACAGGCGTTGGAGAACGCCGCGTAAGGGGGCTAGCCTGCGCGCAACCCAGCAGGAGACCCGCGCCATGGCCAATGCCTTCGATTACGAATTCAGCTCGATCAAGGGCGGCCCGCTGCCGCTCTCGACCTTCCGGGACAAGGTCGTGCTGGTGGTCAACACCGCATCGAAGTGCGGCCTCACCCCGCAGTACGATGGCCTCGAGAAACTGTACTCAGACTACAAGGACCAGGGTCTCGTCGTGCTGGGTGTTCCCTGCAACCAGTTCATGGGGCAGGAGCCCGGCACAGAAGCCGACATCGAGACCTTTTGCAGCACCACCTTCGGCATCGACTTTCCGATGACTTCCAAGGTCGATGTGAAGGGCGACGATGCCCATCCATTCTACAAGTGGGCGCAGGCCGCGCTCGGCGAGCCAGCGGTTCCGATCTGGAACTTCCACAAGATCCTGATTGGCAAGGATGGCGCAGCGCTGCAGGCGTTCGGCCCGCGCATCGAGCCTCGGGACGCAGGGCTGGTCTCGGCGATCGAGGGCGCGCTTTAGGCTAGAGCCTGTCCGGTTCAGATGGAATCATCTGAACCGGATAAACAGGCTCGTTTTCATACATTTAGAGCACGACGGGCGCTGGAACCGGCATCCACTTCAAGCTGTCGTACTCTAGGCGGCTACCCGTTCACGTCTACGACCACGCGGCCCCGCACCTTGCCCTCCATGATTTCTGCCGCCAGCCGGGGCAGGTCAGTTAGGTTGGCGTCAGTGGTCATGGCGTCGAGTTTAGCCCGGTCCATATCGCGGGCCAGTCGGGTCCAGGCTTCCACCCGGTCCGGCGTCGGCCGCATGACGCTGTCGATCCCGGCCAGGGTCACGCCGCGCAGGATGAACGGCGCGACCGATCCGGGCAGGTCCATGCCCTGGGCCAGACCGCAGGCCGTAACCACGCCGCCGTATCGTGTCTGGGCCAGTACATTGGCCAGCGTGTGGCTGCCCACGGAGTCCACGGCACCTGCCCAACGCTCCTTGGCCAGCGGTCGTCCTGGCGCCGAGAGTTCAGCGGCGTCCAGCACCTCGGCCGCGCCCAGGCCCATGAGATAGGCGCTCTCGCTATCCTTGCGGCGCGATGAGGCCACGACCCGGTAGCCGAGCTTCGCGAGCAGAGCCACGGCCACGCTGCCGACGCCGCCCGCGGCGCCGGTGACCAGGATGTCGCCCTTGTCCGGCGTGACGCCCAGCCGCTCCAGCGCCAGTACGCTGAGCATGGCGGTATAGCCGGCCGTGCCGATGACCATGGCCTGTCGGTTACTGATGTCGTCGGGCAGCTTGACCAGCCAGTCACCCTTGACCCGCGCCTTCTGGGCGTAGCCGCCGTGGTGCGCCTCGCCGACGCCCCAGCCGTTGAGCACAACGCGCTCGCCGGCCTTGAAACCCTGATGCGTCGAGCTCTCGACAACGCCGGAGAAATCGATGCCCGGGATCAACGGCCACACGCGGACCACGGGCGACTTGCCCGTCAGCGCCAGGCCGTCCTTGAAGTTGACGGTCGAACACTCGACGCGAACCACCACGTCACCGTCCATCAGATCGTCAAGACCCAGGTCCTCGAACCGGGCGTCAGGCGCCGCGTCGGTCTTGTGCAGGCGCAGGGCGCGGAAGGTGTTGCTCATGGGTCAGCTCGCTTCTGAGGGTTGGGCTTTGGGCAGGCCAAAGCGCTCACCGCGCCGGCCTCTGACGGCCAGATCAACGGTGTGCAGTCGGCGGGTTCCGGGCGCCTGCATTTCGGTGCCGGGCATCCACATCATGGCCACATAGTCGCCAAGGCTGTCTTCCAGTGCCTGGGTGAAGCCCTGGGCGTCCTGGGCCTTATTCATCTGGATCTTGGCCATCCGCAGAGCTTCCGGGCTGTTCTCGGCCACGCGTCGTGCCCAGGCGAAGGTTTCACGCTCCAGATCGGCTTTGGGCAGCACCCGGTTCACGAAGCCATATCGCGCGGCGTCGTCAGCGCTGATGAAGCGGCTTTCAAAAACGAGCTCCTTGGCGCGGCGGATTCCGATGTCCCAGGGAATCGACATGTACTCGACGAAGCCAGCCAGGAATTCGGCGTCATCGCCCGCGAACACCACATCCATGGCCGCCGCGAGCATCCAGCCGGCATAGATGCAGTAGCCTTCGACCATGGCGATGGTGGGTTTGGGGAAGTTCCGCCACTTCAGCAGCAGGTCGAGATTGTACTTCTTGAACTGATCGTAGGTCTCGATGCCAGGCTTTGCCCCAAGGCTGTGGCGGTATTCGAGGGCTTCCGGTGTGCCCAGGTCGTGACCCGTGGAAAACACCCCGCCGGCGCCGCGCACCAGCACCACGCGAACAGCAGGGTCGATCAGCGCAAGATCGAAGGCCGCGTCGATCTCGTCGAGCATCCGGTAGCCCTGGGCGTTTCGATAGGCTGGCCGGTTGAGCGTGATCACACCCACGCCGTTTTCGACCGTGTAGAGGATTTCCTCGAACGCCATTCCGCTCCCCGTCGCTTTGTTGCATTGAGGACTATAGCCAGGCCGGGGGCAGGGGAAGACGCGATCACATGGGGGAGACAACAATGGACCTGATCGCCAATTCGCTCGACGCGGTGGTGGCGCGCGCCGGCGACCCGACGGCGCCGATCTTTGCGCGGCTGTTCGCGGAGTTGCCCGACACCGAGCCGAGATTCATCCACGATGTCAGCGGCGCCATCCGCGCCGAAATGCTGACCATGGTGTTCGATTGTCTGATGCACGCGGACGGCGGCTATCAGAACAATCTGATCCGCACTGAGCGGGTCAACCACGATGGATTCGGGACCGACAACCCGACCTTCGACCGGTTTTTCTGGATTGTGCGCGATGTGTGCCGTGAGCTCGCGGGACCGGACTGGTCGGCGGAAATCGACGCGGCATGGACGGCCAGGATCGATCAGGTCACGGCGACAACAGTCTGACAACGCAAAAGAAAAAGGGCGGCGGACTTCTCCGCCGCCCCTCAGTGTTGCCGGCTGATGACTACCAGCGCTTGGTGATCGAGATCCCGTAGGTGCGGGGCTCGGTGTAGAAGACGTTCTGGAAGAGACCCGAGGAGTCGTCGGTCAGATAGGTGTCGGTGATCGCCTTTTCGTTGGTGGCGTTCTTCATGAAGCCGGCTATCTCGATCCCCATGTCCTTGTTTTCGACAGTGAGGGTCAGGTTGACGTTGTCCCAGCCCTTCACGCGGTCGGGCACGCTGTTCCAGATCCGCGTCACCGACTCCGTCTGGTGATAGTAATCGCCGCGCATCGTGGCGCTCCAGTCCCCGAACTCCATGGTGTACTGGGCGCCCAGAGAGATGGTCCAGTGCGGCGCGTTGGGGAGCGGGTTACCGGCCAGATTGACCGGGACGCCATCCGATACAAGGCCACCGAAGGCGTTGGTGCCGGTGGCGATAGCGCCGCTGCCGATGTTGGTGCCGGCTCCCGCTGTCGACACCGTGGTGCAGACCGCCGTCAGGGCGAAGGGATTGCCCGTCGCCTTGGCGATGGAGAGGGCAGTCGCCGCCGCCGCCGTGGTGACCACACAGTTTGAGGCCGCGGAGGACTTCACCAGAGTGAGCGCCGGGTTCGACTGGGTGCGGTTGAAGGTATCGATCGAACTGGTGCTCTGGATTTCGGTGTCCAGATAACCGATTGCCGCATTCAGACGCAGGCCGTCCACCGGTTGCCACACCGATTCGAACTCGGCGCCGTTGACCTTGGCGTCGATGTTCTCGTTGGTTGAGGCGCGGTTCACAATCTTGGAGATCTGATAGCCTTTGTAGTCATAGTGGAACGCGCCCAGGTTGAGGGTCATCGTCCCGTCGAGGATGGCGTTCTTGGTGCCGATCTCATAGGAGTTGATGAACTCGGGCTTGAACGTCGGAGGGCCGCAGATCACGCCGGCGCCTCCGCTGCAAGGAGAGTTAAGGCCACCGGCCTTGTAGCCCCGCGAGTAGAAGGCATAGACCAGGGTCTCGTCGGTGAAGGCCAGGTCCGGCTTCCAGTCGAACCCGAAGCGGCCGGTGGTCTCCTTGAAGGAAACCTTCAGGTTGGCCGGGGTGCCGGGAAGGGGACCGCTGACCCCGGAACCGGGCGTGCCCAGGTTGACCGCGTGGTTCTCGACGTCTTTCTTGTCGACCGTGTAGCGCAGGCCGGCCGTCCATTTGAAGTTTTCGCTCATCTGCCAGTAGAGCTCGCCGAACGCGGCGTAGGACGTCAGGTCATAGGGGCCATAGGCGTCGTAATAGTTGTGGCCCAGCCGGGTTGGGTCCTTGTTCGGGTCGATGGCGACGCAGGTGGGGCCGGCCACGCAGTTCGGGCCGCCGTTGCGCGGATCGAGGGCGTTGTTCAGCTGGTAGAAGCCGGTTCCGGTGTTGAACATGACGTAATAGTCGCCGGTGCCCTGGAAGCGGGTGAAAATGCCGCCGACGTTGAAGTTGAATGGTCCGTCGAAATCAGACTGGAAGCGGATCTCGTGGCTCCACTGTGTGGTGTAACCGGATGAAATGTCGCTGGTCGTAAACCGGTTGAACCGGCCGTTCTGCGGATCGTTGATGACCCCGCCAGGGAACAGCGACGGATAGATAGCTGTGGCGTAGCCGGGCACGGCTGCAAACAAATTGATCGGGTTCGGCGTCGTGTTGAAGGGCACGCTGGGCGTGTAGCGATTGTAGTCCTGCCGGGTTGTCAGCTTGTAGGTGGTGAACGCCGTCAGCCAGTTCATCGTGATGTTGTCGGACACGTCGAATTCGGCGTTGAACTGGTAGATGTCGGTCTTGGATTTGTAGATCGGATCGAACGTCGACTCGATGTCGCGAATGTTGGGGGTCTGCACCTTCCCGGCATAGGCGTCACCGGTCTGGAAGCCGGCGTAGGTGCCGAACAAACCACCCAATGTGGCCTGAGAATTGACCGTTCCAAGCATGCCTGGCGTGTAGAGGCCGACGGCCTGACAACCCTGGCTGAACAGGCCGCGCTCGATCACGCCCGCGCCACCAGCGGAGAAGCCGACGCCGCCCACGGTGTTGGGACCATTGTCTTTTGTGCAGAACTGCTTGCCGATCCGCGAGCGATTGTCGTCCTCTTCAAAGTGGTCCCAGACGACCCAACTGCGGAACCTGTCCGTCGGATTGAAAGCCAGTGAGGCGCGCGTGCCGAAGAGGTCACGGTCGTCCGCGTCATTGCCGGTGACGATATTCTTTCCGAATCCGTCGCGCTTCAGCATGCTGCCCGCGAGCCGCAGCGCGAACTTGTCGCCCAGCGGCAGGTTCACCATGCCCCGCAGCTTCTGGGTATTGTAGTTGCCGTACTCGGCCCTGATGTTGCCCTGGAAGGTGTCGGTGGGCTTGGCGGTGATCAGGTTGACGACGCCGCCCGTGGCGTTACGTCCGTACAGCGTGCCCTGCGGGCCGCGCAGAACCTCGACCCGTTCCACGTCGTAGAACTCGGTCTCGAACAGGTTGTTGGCGATCAAGGGGGCGTTGTTCAGGTGAATGCCGGTGCCAGCGTCGCCTGAACCCGCCACCAGCTTCGAGCCGATGCCGCGGATCTGGAAGTTATAGCCGGTGAAGTTGCCCTTGGAGAAGTTCACGTTGGGCACGGCCAGGACCAAGTTGGGGCCCCCGTCGATCTTGGCCTTCTCGAGCGCGTTCTGGTCGAACGCCGAAACGGCGATCGGAACGTCCTGGAGGCTTTCCTCCTTCTTCTGGGCGGTGACGACCAGTTCTTCGATGGTGTTGGTGGATTGGCCTTGTTGGGCCTGGGCCCCCGTCGCGCTGGCCATGGCCACCATACAGGCACCAGACATCAGCAAGCTGTGCTTGAGTTTCATATGTAACTGCCTCCCCGCAGCTATTTTGCGAGCGCCTTTTTTTTGCGCTTCATTTCGAAGCTGAAGCACGCCGGGGAGGCCGTCAATTCATTTAAGCGACGGATTCGGAGCGGCGGAGGCCGGACGCTACGCAGGAAAACACGCGGCCCTAACGCAAGAAGCGCCCCACCTTTCGGTGAAGCGCTTCAAGTTGGCTAGCCGTTTACGCTGATCAGAAGCGGTACTGGATCTCCACGCCGTAGAGGCGCGGCGGGGTGAGTTCGAAGTTCTGGGCGCCGTTGGCGGACCGTTGCGAAGCTATCGCAGGGTTATTGTTGCGGTTCGATGCGGCGACAGCGGCGGCATAACCGTCGGTGTTGAACACGTTCTTCACGTAGCCGATCAGGGTGTACTTGCCATCGGTCGGCGCCCAGAAGGCCCGCAGATCAACCTGATCCCAGGACTTCGCTGAGTTGTAGGTGCGCTTGAAGACGGTGGCGTAGGATTCTGAGCGGTAGAGATAGGAGGCGCTGAGCGTGAGTCTGCCCGGGTCCATCTCGAAGGTGTAGGCGCCGTTCAGAGCCAGCTTGTGTTCCGGCGCCTGGGGCAGGTCGTTTCCGACGACGCTGACGGCGCCGGTGTTGATGTTGTCGTTCACGTCGACCAGAAGCACGCTCTCCTTGATCTTCGTGGGGTTGTACCCGTAGTCGAGGGTCAGGCGAACGTTCTGGATCGGTTGCCAGATGCCGCTGACTTCGAGGCCCAGGGACTCCGACTTCGCGATGTTGACGAACTGCGTGACGTTCGTTGCGCCGACCCGAACCGTGATCGGAGCCTGGAGGTCCCGGTAGTCGAGATAGAACGCCGACATGTTCAACTGGATGTTCGATCCGAAGTTCTTCTTCAGGCCGACTTCATACGAATTGACCGTTTCTTCCTTGGCCTTGGGAACCGCCAGGAAGCCGCCGGCCGAGAAGCCGAACGCCTTGTAGCCGCGGCTGTAGCGGGCATAGGCCATGGTGTCGCCATCCGGTTCCCACTGGAAGCCGGCAGTGCCGGTCCAGGCGTCGGACGAATCGCCAAGGTCGCGGCTCGCGATGCCGGTCGTCGGGCTGATCACGTACTGTCGGCAGACGCCGGCTGTACAGATCGACGGCGATGTCACGCCATCGATAGCGCCTGCCGTACTCTTTGGCGCGATGGCGTCGGTGAGGTCGAAGGCGCCGTTGCCGAGGCCGCCCAGTCCGTTGAGCGCGCCGCCAAGACCCAGGGCCTGACCAACAGCCGGAAGAGCCGCGAGGTTTCCGAGCAGGCTACCCCAGTTTGCGGCTGTACCCGGACCGAAACTGCCCAAGCCCAGAGCAGG
>NZ_JBILRO010000038.1:0-19534 GCF_044372605.1 Phenylobacterium sp. | reverse complement strand
CGAATGCCGTTCAGCAGCACCTCGCGCACCCCGGCGTCAAAGCTGCGGACGGTGCCGCGCACGACGGCTTTGTCCGGGATGATATTGCCGGCGCTGCCGCTCTGGATCGAGCCCACCGTGATGACACCAAATTGCGTGGCGTCCTTCTCGCGGCTGATCACGGTCTGCACATCCATGGTGAAGCGGGCGGCCTCGACACCGGATCGATGGTGACATGCGGGGTCGAGCCATGGCCGCCCTTGCCGTGGAAGGTGATGTCGAGACTATCCGAGTTCGAGCTGTTGACGCCGGGACGATAGCTCACCATCCCCGCCGGCCCGGGCCCCACATGCAGCGCAAAGCCCACGTCCGGCTTGGGGAACCGCTCGAACAGTCCGTCGGCGAGCATGGCGCGCGCGCCGGTGACGGTCTCCTCGGAGGGTTGGCCGATAAACATGAGCGTCCCGCGCCACTTCGCCTTCATGGCGATCAGGGCCTGGGCGGTTCCGACCCAGGCGGCCATGTGGATGTCGTGGCCGCAGCTGTGGGCCACTGGCGAGGGCTGCCGTTCCAGTCGGCCACGGCGCGACTGGCGTAGGGCAGACCCGTCTTTTCCTCCATGGGCAGGCCGTCCATTTCGGTCCGGACCAGCACTGTCGGGCCCTTGCCGTTACGATAGATCGCCACAATGCCCGTCTTGCCGACACCCTCGGTCACCTCGAAGCCCAGGGCCCGCATCTCCTTCGCCAGCTTCGCGGCGGTGGCGGTCTCCTGGAAGCCCAGCTCGGGGTTCTGGTGGATGTCCTTGTAGAGCGCATCGAGCCGCGCATAGCCCTTGTCGAGCCCCGCCTCGATCGCAGCCTTGTCGGCGGCGACATTGACGGCCAGCACCGGGGACGCCGTCGCCAGCAGCAACGCCGCCGCCGCAACACCCGTCATATACTTCAACATCAAACTATCCTTGACTGCTGGCGTCTAGATCCTGAACGCCCCGGCCTGCAGACGCTCGAACACCGACTTCGTCAGCTTCACATAGCCCCGTTTGGGGTCCTTGAAATACAGGACGCCCTTGATCCGGTTCGGATCGTAGCCGTCGCTGACCAGATCGACCTTGCGGATCTTGAAGGTGCCGGTGGTATCCAGGGCCGGAAGCAGGCGGATGAACAGCGGCTGGGCGTAGGGTGGCATCTCGCGGGCCACATGCTCGCCGAATGCTTTGACATCGAACGGGCCATTCATCACCAGCGCCGCCATACCGGCGCGGCCGTCGGCACCCTCGACCTGCACACCATAGACCGTGGCCTCGTCAACCCCCGGGAAGGCCAGCAATTGCTCGGCCACCTCGCTGGTGGAGACGTTCTCGCCCTTCCAGCGGAAGGTCTCGCCGATGCGGTCGACGAAGTAGAAGTAGCCGTCAGCATCGCTCTTCATCAGGTCGCCGGTGGCGAACCAGGCGTCGCCACGTTCGAACACGTTCTGCAGGATCTTGGATTCAGACGCAGCCTTGTCCAGATAGCCGGAATAGTCGGAGCGCACTTCGCTGCCGATCTTGCCGATACATTGGCCTACCTGGCCGGCGCCGCATTCAATGCAAAGGCCGTTGGCTGCGCGCTCGACGATCCCGGCCTCCTGATCGTACTGGACGAGACGGATATTGAAGCGCGCCTTCAGCCAGCTGGGAACCCGCCCGATGGCGCCCTCGCGGCCATCCCAGTTGAACAGGCTGACGTTGCCTTCGGTCGAGCCATAGAACTCCAGAATGTCAGGGATCCTGAATCGCCGTTTCAGGGTCGGCCAGACGTCGGGGCGAAGACCGTTTCCGAAGGCGAGCCGCAGCTTGTGGCGCGTCTCCTCGGGAACTTCCGGGTGGTTGACCAGGTAGCGACAGAGCTCGCCGATATAGACGAACATGGTGCAGTTTTCGGCGATGATATCCGGCCAGAACTGGCTCGCAGAGAACTTGCGCTTCAGCACTACGGAGCCGCCGTTCAGCAGCGCCGCGCCGAGCGCACAAAGCCCGCCGGTGGCGTGATAGAGCGGCAGGCACACGTAGATGCGGTCCGTCTTCAACGCCCCGGTGGAGCCGGCGAACCCGCGCATGTAGAGCTGGGCGCGCATGTGGGTGATCCGGGCAGCCTTGGGCAGGCCCGTGGTGCCGGAGGTGTAGATCAGGAGTGCGGTGTCGTTGGCCGTCATGCCGTCACGCACGCTGCGGTCGGGGGGAAGCTGGCTGCAGCTCTTGAGGGCCTGGATCAGATCGCGCTGGCCGCCAAGCGCCGCGCCCAGGATCCATTGCTGCACCGGACGATCCAGCAGCCCTAGGGCCGCCTCTAATGTGGGCGAGGTGTCGCCGTCCACCAGCACATGGTTGGCGCCGGAGATGTTGAGGCAATGGGCCAGCGGCGCGCCGACCAGTTGGTTGTTGATCAGGGCCGTGACCACGCCGACCTTGCTGAGGCCGTACCAGATGGCGAAGTATTCCAGCCGGTTGGGCATGAACAGCGCCACCACCTGGCCCCGCCGCAGATTCTGGCTCTTGGCCCAGTGGGCGTAGCGATTGGCGATCCCGTCCAGCTCGCCATAGGTGACGGTGCGACCCTCGAACGTCATGGCCGGGCGATTGTAATTCGACTCCACCGCCGCCTGGATATCGTCGCAGATCAGGTTGTCGCTTTCGCGAGTGATCGACTTGACCCGTTTCAGGGTGCGACTGAGCCCCTTCCAGAAACGCCAGTCACGCTTGAGCCTGGCCTGGAACCGCATTCCGAACTCCCTGTTGAAGGCTCAGATTGAAGGGTGCCCGTCGCTGCGGTCAAGCGGTGTCAGCGGATAGGACCCGTCGCGGCTCGCTTCAGGAACCGACCGGCAAAGACATTCGTCGGCTGGCCGTCTTTCTACGCCGCCGCCCCGTTCACCCAAACACGTGAACCGCCGGTGGCCAGAGCCTCTGGATTTGCGTTGGTGGCGTGGTCAGTGATGGTATCCGGATAAAATAGCACCAGATCAGCGTAGGCTCCGGTTCCGTCCACCAGCCGGGTGCCGACGATCAGGGTGGAGGCCGTGGCCGGGGAGATCGCGCCCAGCCCCAGCAGCATGGCGGCGAGCCCGGCGGAAAGGGCCTTTAGACGCATGGGGGGTCTTCGGCGGCGGGCAATCAGAACGAACCCCACCGCCATAGCGCAATTTCGGAGGGTCGTTGAGCGATCGCAAAGAGGCACGCTCCGCTGCGTGCCCATGTCCGCAGGTGAGGGAACAATCGCCGCCAGCTGTTGTTGGGTCTGAACCCCCACCGGAGACACACCATGACCAAACCCACCCCGCCCAAGGTCGTCGAACTGCATCCCGGCATGATGGGCGACGGCACCGAAGAGCAGAACCTGAACCAGAAGGGCGATCCTTCCGCCCGGATCAAGGAAGACGAAGTCAAGGACGCGTTCGGCGAAAAGCCCCCTACCCCTAAGCGCTGATCCGGGGCGACCTCAGATCAGGTCGCGCAGCCATGCCACCAGCGGCCCGTCCGCGGGTGGCATGGGATAGCTGCCCATGGCATTGGGTTTCACCCAGGCCATCGCCTCGTGCTCACGCGCCACGATGACGCCTTCCCAGCGGCGGATCAGGTAGAGCGGCATCAGCAGGTGGAAGCCCTCGTACTCGTGGCTGGCGAACACGAACGGGGCCAGACAGCTCTTTGTCACCGTGATGCCGAGTTCCTCGGCCAGTTCGCGGATCAGGCAAGCCTCGGGCGTCTCACCGGCCTCGACCTTGCCGCCCGGAAACTCCCACAGTCCCGCCAGAGCCTTGCCCTCGGGCCGCTGACAGATCAACACCCGCCCGTCGGCGTCGACCAGGGCGGCGGCGGCGACGAGCAGGAGCGGTTTCGGCGAAGCGTTCATCGTCGGCAGAGGTACGACGATTGCGGCCGGTTTTACAGCGCGGCGTTGACATCGATATTGAGTGAACTAGACTAATCAGACTTAGTTTAACCGGATCTCTCCATGCGCACCATAAACATCCACGAGGCCAAGACCCACCTGTCGCGGCTGATTGAGCGCGCTGCAAACGGCGAGCCCTTCATCATCGCCAAGGCGGGCAAGCCCATGGTGACCGTCACATCGCTCAGCGCCCCCACCGGCGGCGCCGTCCGCCGCCTGGGCTTTATGACCGGTCAGATCGAGACCCCGGACGATTTCGACCGCATGGGCGGCGCGGTGATCGAGAACCTGTTCGGCGGCGAAGGGTGAATTTGCTGCTTGATACGCACCTGCTGCTGTGGGCGGCCGGTGCGCCGGATCGACTGCCAGCCGCTGCGCGCGACCTGGTCGAGGACCCCGGCAACATTCTGATCTTCAGCGTCGCCAGCCTGTGGGAAATCGCCATCAAGCGGGGCCTGGGGCGCAACGACTTCAGGGTCGACCCCCGCCTGCTGCGGCGCGGTCTGATCGACAACGGCTATGTGGAATTGGCGATCACCAGCGAACACGTCGTCGCCGTCGACAGCCTGCCCCCGCTCCACCGCGACCCCTTCGACCGCCTGCTCATCGCCCAGGCCACCGCCGAGGGCGTCACCCTGCTGACATCTGATAAGGCGCTCGCGGCCTATCCCGGGCCGATCAGAGTAGTCTAGGACCGCTCGTCAAGACGATCCGGACGCTTCCGGTCGAGCCAGTTCACGAACCACGGCGTCAGCGCGATCGCCAACACGCCTGGCGCCATGACACCGCCCCGGGTCAGGTCGTAGTCCGCCAGCATCGCCGGCCAGGTCATGCCCAGCGCCCGGCCCAGACTGAACTCGAACACCAGGGTCAGGATGGCCCAGAGCACGCCAATGCCGACAAGCCGAGGGCCGCTGTCGGTTACAATCCATCGCCGGAACACCCACGCCACCGCGAAGATGATCAGGACACCCACCAGAACCGACACCTGCCGCAGGGCGTGGAGGGTGGTGGGGTCAAGCAACAGTCGCCTCAGCACGCCGTTGGCGCTTTCGGCAACCATGATGATCGCCCACACCAGGAGCGCGCGGATCAGGAGCGGGAAGGCCGGGATGGGCATGGGTTCAACCTTGGTCGGGACGGTCGAAGCGCGTAGGCGAATGCGGCGAGTCCGGCCAGGACCAGACCCGCCGCTCCGAAGCACCAGCCACAATGGGGATGGGAGCTGGCGCCGCAGATCGTTCCCAGGCCCGCCATGTGCCATTGCGCAAGGTCGACCGCCACGCTGGCGGCGGTCAGGAACAGTCCCCCCGCGACGACCGCGCCGAAGCGCAGGACAGGATCTTCATGGGCGGTCAGACGCACGGTGATGGTCGCTCCTGGAAACGACATAACCTTGGGCTCGCGGCGACGCCTGTCGTTGACCGAGATCAAGGCCGCGGCGCCCGAGAGGCGACATAGCTTCGTCAGTCTCTCAAACGATCGCGGGATCCATGACGCTGGCAAGGATACACAACGACGACGCACCTTCCGGGGATGTGATTGCACTCTATGTGGTGACCGGGCTGGCGGCGCTGGGCGCCCTGTTGGCCACCGCGCTGACGGATGATCCGCTGATGCGGTTCCATGGTTACGTCGCGACCACGGCGTTCGTGCTGGCCATCTGCGGGATATCCCTCGGGCTCGGCGTCGGACGCTGGCGAATCGATCCGGGCCGCTACTCGGACGGGGTGATCCAGGCCGGCGTGATCGCCACCCTGTTCTGGGCGATCGCGGGGCTGGCCGCAGGTGCCCTGGCCGCAGCCCAGCTCAGCTGGCCGACGATCTTCTACTTCCCCGACGCGCCCTGGCTCAACTTCGGGCGGCTTCGTCCCCTGCACACCTCGGCGGTGATCTTCGCCTTCGGCGGCAACGCCCTGATCTGCACCTCGTTCTATGTCGTACAACGAACCTGCAAGGCGCGCCTGGCCGGCGGGGCCTGGCCCTGGTTCGTCTTCTGGGGCTACCAGCTGTTCATCGTGCTGGCCGCCACCGGCTACCTGGCCGGCATCACCCAGAGCCGCGAGTACGCAGAGCCGGAATGGTATGTGGACATCTGGCTGACCATCGTCTGGGTCGCCTATCTGCTGGTGTTCCTCGGCACGCTGTGGAAGCGCAAGGAGCCGCACATCTATGTGGCCAACTGGTTCTATCTGGCCTTCATCGTCACCGTGGCCATCCTGCACCTGGTCAACAACGCGGCGATCCCTGTGGGCCTGCTGGAGACCAAGAGCTACTCGGCGTTTTCCGGCGTCCAGGACGCCCTGATCCAGTGGTGGTACGGCCACAACGCCGTGGGCTTCTTCCTGACGGCCGGCTTCCTGGCGATGATGTACTACTTCGTCCCCAAGCGGGTGGAGCGGCCCGTCTATTCCTACCGGCTTTCCATCGTCCACTTCTGGTCGCTGATCTTCATCTACATCTGGGCAGGACCTCACCACCTCCACTACACGGCCCTGCCGCAGTGGGCCCAGACCCTCGGCATGACCTTCTCGCTGATGCTCTGGATGCCGTCCTGGGGCGGCATGATCAACGGTCTGATGACGCTGTCCGGCGCCTGGGACAAGCTGCGCACCGACCCTGTGGTCCGGATGATGGTGGTGGCGATCGCGTTCTACGGGATGTCGACCTTCGAGGGTCCGCTGATGTCGATCCGCGAGATCAACGCCCTCTCCCACTACACCGACTGGACGATCGGTCACGTGCACTCGGGCGCGCTGGGATGGGTCGGCTTCATCAGCTTCGGGGCGATCTACTGCATGGTGCCCTGGCTCTGGAAGAAGGAGCGGATGTACTCCGATCAGCTGATCGAGTGGCACTTCTGGATCGCGACCACCGGCATCGTTCTCTACATCGCCGCCATGTGGGTCTCCGGCATCATGGAGGGCCTGATGTGGCGCGAGTACACGCCCCAGGGCTACCTCGCCAACGCCTTCGTCGAGACCGTCGCCGCCAAGCACGTCGAGAACGTCATCCGCACCGTGGGCGGGCTGATGTACCTCGGGGGCGCCCTGGTGATGGTCTACAACGTGTGGCGCACGATCCGCATGCCCCGCGTCGCCAGCGCCCAGGCTGACGGGACACCCGTCGCCCTCCTTCAAGCCGTCGCGTAGGGGCCCAGCACATGTGGAAGAAACACGCCAAGTTAGAGCGGAACTCGCTGGCCCTGGTCCTGGGCATCGTGATCGTTGTGTCGATCGGCGGCCTCGTGGAAATCAGCCCGCTGTTCTACCTGGAAAGCACCATCGAGAAGGTTGACGGGGTGCGCCCCTACACGCCGCTCGAACAGGCGGGCCGAGACATCTATGTCCGCGAAGGTTGCTACCTCTGCCACTCGCAGATGATCCGGCCGCTTCGCGACGAGGTCGAGCGCTACGGCCACTACAGCCTGGCCGCCGAGAGCATGTACGACCACCCCTTCCAGTGGGGATCGAAGCGAACCGGCCCGGATCTGGCGCGGGTCGGCGGGAAGTATTCCGACAGCTGGCATCACGATCACCTGACCGATCCCCGCGCAGTCGTGCCGGAATCCAACATGCCGCCCTTCAGGTTCCTCGCCGAGACCGACCTGGACTACCGGATCATCGAGCGGCGCCTTGCCGCCCTGCGCCAGGTGGGCGTGCCCTACACGAAGGACCAGATCGCCAACGCCACCAAGGATCTGGAAACCCAGGTCGACGCCTTCGCCGGCGAAAACTCGGGTCTCAAGAAGCGGTACGGCGCGAAGGTAGGCCAACGCGACTTCGACGGCGATCCGGCGCGACTGACCGAAATGGACGCCCTGATCGCCTACCTCCAGGTGCTGGGAACCATGGTCGACTTCCGCACCTACAAGGCCGAAGACCCGGAGAACATGCGATGAGCGAACTGTCCTACGAGACCGTTGCGATCTTCGCCCAGCAGGCCGGGACGCTCTACTTCGGCGCCATCTTCCTCGCCGGCGTGATTTACGCGCTGTGGCCCAGCCGCAAGGCGGCTTTTGACGCGGCGGCCAGGCTGCCGCTTGAAGACGACGAGATCGACCATGACTGAGCGCGAACGCGACGATCACTCCGGGATCGAAACCACCGGTCATGAGTGGGACGGGATCAAGGAACTCGACAGTCCCCTCCCACGTTGGTGGCTCTGGGTCTGGTACGGCACAATCATCATCGCCATCGTCTATTGGGTGCTGATGCCGGCCTGGCCGGGGGTCACGGGTTTCACCCGTGGCGTGCTGGGCCAGTCGGACCGGCAGGAGCTTTCCAGCGATCTCAGGGCCTTGGAGGCCATTCGAGGCGCTGGCGCGGCCCGGCTGAGATCCGCCAGTCTCGAACAGATCGAGGCAGATCCCGAGCTCCAGGCCTATGCCCTCCAGGTCGGACAGTCCGTGTTCGGCGACAATTGCGCCACCTGCCACGGCGCAGGCGGCGGCGGCGGCAAGGGCTATCCAAACCTGCGCGACGACATCTGGCTCTGGGGCGGCGGGTTAGCCGACATTCAGAAGACCCTGGTCGTCGGCGTCCGCTCCGGACACCCGGGCGCACGCGGAGAGACGATGATGTCCGCATTCGGCCGCGATCAATTGCTGACCGAGGCCCAGATTTCGGACCTGATCGAGTACGTGGTCGCCCTGTCGCGACGACCGGCGGACCGAGCGGCTGTCGCCAGGGCCGCCCCGACGTTCCAGGTTCAGTGCGTCAGCTGCCACGGCCCCACCGGTACCGGAGACCGCGTCAAAGGCGCGCCGGATCTGACGGACGCTGAATGGCTCTATGGACCGGATCGCGACTCCATCCGCAACCAGATCTGGAACGGTCGGAACGGGGTGATGCCGTCGTGGGAGGCCCGCTTCTCCCCCGAAATGATCAAGGCGCTGGCGGTCTATGTCCACGTGAACTCTGGCGGCGAAGGCGCCGCGCCAGCGGCCACGCCCGCGCTTGCCGCGACTGCGCCCAAACCGACCGGACAATGACCGTCATCATCGACCGGACCCGGCCGGCCCCGAAATCAGCGGCCGGGCACGCCCGCGCCAAGGCGGGGCCGGGCGGTGGGCTCTACAAGCCCCGGGTTCCGATCCATCCCAAACTGGTTCACGGCCGTTGGCGGGCGATTAAATGGGCCCTGCTGATCCTCACTCTGGCGGTCTATTACATCACGCCCTGGATCCGCTGGGATCGCCCGGGCGGGTTGCCGGACCAGGCCGTCCTGGTCGATTTCGCCGGCCGCCGCTTCTACTTCTTCAGCATCCAGCTCTGGCCGCAGGAAGTCTATTTCATCACCGGCTTGCTGGTGATCGCCGCCCTGGCGCTCTTTTTGGTGACGGCTCTTTTCGGGCGCCTCTGGTGTGGATACGCCTGCCCGCAGACCATCTGGACGGACCTGTTCATCCATGTGGAGCGGCTGTTCGAAGGCGACCGCAACGCGCGGCTCCGTCTGGACGCCGCGCCATGGTCCTTCGACAAGCTCTGGCGCAAGACCGGCAAGCATCTGGTCTGGCTCGGCGTGGCGTTCGCAACGGGCGGAGCCTGGATCTTCTATTTTCATGACGCGCCGACCCTGCTGACGGCGTTCTGGGCCGGAGAGGGTCCGTTTACGGCCTATTTCTTCTGCGCCCTGCTGACGGCGACGACCTATGTGTTCGCCGGCCACATGCGCGAGCAGGTTTGCATCTACATGTGCCCCTGGCCCCGCATCCAGGGCGCCATGATCGACGACCATTCGCTGCAGGTCACATATCGCTACGATCGTGGAGAACCGCGCGGTCCCCACAAGAAAGCTGACAGCTGGGCCGGGCGCGGCGACTGCATCGACTGCAACCAGTGCGTCGTCGCATGCCCGATGGGTATCGACATCCGCGACGGCTCCCAGCTGGAATGCATCAACTGCGGCCTGTGTATCGACGCCTGCGATGAGGTCATGGTCAAGGTGGAGCGGCCGCGAGCGCTGATCGCCTATGATACAGACGCGGCGGTGACCGCCCGTCAGGCGGGGCGGACGGCAGAATACCGGCCGGTGCGCGCACGCACGATCTACTATGCCGTAGCCCTCTCGGTCGTTTCCGGACTGATGATCTGGGGGCTATCCACCCGGGAAGTTCTCACCCTGCATGCGCTGAGAGACCGCAACCCGACGTTCATCCGCCTGCGCGATGGCGAGATCCGGAATGGCTACACCCTGAAGGTCGCCAACCGCACCTTCGAGCCCGTCAGGCTCGACATCAGGTTCGCCGGCGTCACGGGCGCGCGGCTAAGCCGCCCCGGCGCCGCGCCCGGCCAGACCCTGGTCATCACGGCGCCGCCCAACGAGGTCAGCGCGATCCGGGTGTTTGTCACGACCGACGGCCAGCGGCTGTCGGCGTCCAGCACCCCGGCCAGCTTTGAAGTCGCCGCGCCCAACGTGAGCGCGCGAACCGACACCGTTTTCCTCTCGCCGCCAAAGGTGCGCCAATGACCTCCGGAGACAGCATCGACCCGCCGGGATTTCGGGTGAAGGGCTGGCACGTCGCCGCCGGCGTCACCGCATTCTTCGTCATCGTGATCGGGGTCGACGCCAGCTTCGCCGTGATGGCCTACCGGACGCACCCCGGTCAGGTCTCCGTCACGCCATATGAAGATGGCCTGCTCTACAATCAGCGGATCACACAACTGAAAGCGCAGGACCAGCTGGGGTGGCGCGCGTCAGCCGAGGCGCGCCCCGGCGTACTGGCGGTCGCATATGTGGATCGGGCCGGCCTGCCGCTTCGAGACCTGAAGATTTCCGCACGGCTGGAGCGCCCGGCCACGGAAGTCGGGCGTCTGACCCCGTCCCTGCGGGAGATCCGGCCGGGCCACTACGAAGCCGACCTGGGGCCCATGAGCGGCGCCTGGGACCTCACCGTTGAAGCCCGGGCGCCCGACGGCGCCCGGTTCGTCGCCGAGCGCCGATTGACATGGCGCTGACCGACACCTTCCCGGATCTGGCCGCGCGCGAGACCACTTCGACGCGGTTCGACTTTCTCGTGCCCGGTGCCCGGTGCGCCGCCTGCATGGGCAAGATCGAGCGCGGCCTCATGGACCTGCCGCGCGTGACGTCCGCGCGCGTGAACCTCACCAACCGCAAGCTCTCGGTTGAGGTGCAACGGCCCGGACCGGACGCTCAGACCTTGATCCAGGCCCTGGCGCGGCTGGGGTATCCGGCCACGCCGTTTGACCCCGGCGAGGCCGCCGCCGCCCATGATGCGGAAGGTCGCGCCCTGATCCTCGCCATGGCCGTGGCCGCCTTCGGCGCCATGAACGCCATGATGTTCTCGGTGCCGCTTTGGGCCGGCCTGTTCGGTCAGGAACTGGGACCGGCGACCCGGACGCTGATGATGTGGTTCTCGGGCATCGTGGGCGCGCCGTGCGCGCTGTTCGCAGGCAGACCGTTCTTCCGCTCGGCGTGGCGGTCGCTCCGCGCCGGACGGGCGAACATGGATGTCCCCATCTCCGTGGGCGTGCTTCTGACCCTGGCCATCAGCCTCTCCGAAACGATCCTTCGCGGGCGCGACGCCTATTTCGACGCCGCCGTTTCGCTACTGTTCCTGCTGCTCATCGGTCGCTGGCTGGACCATCAGCTGCGCGCCCGCGCCCGCAGCGCCGCCGCAGATCTGTTGGCGCTTCAGGCGACGATTGCGACCCGTCTCGATGCACACGACCATCCGGTTGAAACCCCGATCAAGGCGATCGCCGCCGGCGACCGTCTGATCGTGCGGCCCGGCGACCGCATCCCGGTGGACTGCCGTGTCACCTCGGGTGCCTCCGACATCGACAACAGCCTGCTGACCGGGGAATCTGCCGCCATCCGCGTCGGACCCGGGCAGGTCTGCCGCGCCGGGGCGCTCAGCCTGTCGGGCCTCCTGCAGGTGACCGCCCTGGCGCGGGCGGAGGACTCGGCCCTGGCCGCCATTGCGCGGCTGGTCGAAGCCGGCGCCCAGGCCAAATCCCGCTATGTGAGGCTCGCCGACAAGGCTGCGGCGGTCTATGTGCCGGTGGTCCACACGCTCGCGGCGCTGACCTTTGCCGGAGGGTGGGCGCTGGGGCTCGGACCGCGCGAAGCCCTGATCCGCGCCGTGGCCGTGCTGATCATCACCTGTCCCTGCGCCCTTGGACTGGCGGTCCCGGCCGTACAGATCACCGCCTCGGCGCGGCTTTTCCGGAAAGGCGTGCTGGTGAAGTCCGGTGCGGCCCTGGAGCGTCTGGCCGAAGTCACCCATGTGATCTTCGACAAGACCGGGGTGCTGACAGAAGGTCGTCCGCGCCTGATTGACCCGGTTGAGGCGCTGGTCGCCATGGCCGCGCCTCTGGCCCGCGCCTCCCGCCATCCCCTGTCGCGCGCCCTGGCGTCAGAAGCCGGCGACGGGCCGATCGCCGACGGGATCATCGAACATCACGGCGAGGGCGTGGAAGGGATCATCGACGGCCGCCGCGCCCGTCTGGGTCGCGCAAGTTTCCTGGGTCTTGCCGGGGAACGACATGGCGAGACCGAGCTCTGGTTCGGCTTCGACGGCGATACACGGTATAGGTTCTGCTTCTCGGACAGGGTGCGACCCGACGCCGCCGCGACGATCCGGGCCCTGAAGGCCAGAGGCTTGACCGTCGAGATCCTGTCGGGCGACGTGCCGGATGCGGTGAAATCCGTCGCTGACGCTGTGGGGATCGCCGATTGGCAGGGCGCGGTCCTGCCCATAGACAAGCTGGCCGCAGTCGAGACCCGCTCCCGCAGCGGCTCCAAGGTGCTGATGGTCGGCGATGGCCTCAACGACACCGCGGCCCTGGCCGGGGCGCATGCGGCGATGGCGCCCGGAACCGCGCTGGACGCCAGCCAGAACGCGGCGGATCTGGTGTTCACCGGCGATAGCCTGATGGCGGTGACAGAGGCCCTGGACGTGGCGCGAAGCGCTCGCAAGCGCGCTCTGGAAAATTTCGGCTTCGCCGCCCTCTACAACGCCGTTGCGGCGCCGGCGGCGATGCTGGGGCTGGTCAATCCGTTCATCGCGGCGCTGGCGATGTCGGGTTCTTCGCTTGTCGTCACCTTGAACGCGCTGCGGACGGGGCGGGCAAGATGAACATCGTTATGCTTCTGGCGCCCTTCTCCATCGGCCTGGGTCTGCTGGCCGTCTGGGCTTTCTGGTGGACCCTGAGCGCCGGGCAGTACGACGACCCGAAAGGCGATGCGGAGCGGATCCTGATCGACGATCCGGAGGACCTTCCGGCGCCGGCGGACCCGGATCGACGCCTCGCCCGGCCCGGGAAAAAGGCCAGCGTGGGTTGACATTAACAGCGATAACCGCGATGTGCCCGCTGCGCTCCTCCTGAGCGCTAGCGACGCTCCAGCCGCGTGGGGTCTTTTCCGACCCAGCCTGTCGAGCGCAGTGAGAACGATCTCATAGATTCGCCCATCACGCGGGGCGCTTCTCCAAAGACCGCGCCGCCCGCGCTCATCGGACAATCCGATGGGCCGCCGCCGCGCACACGCGAAAGACTATCCATTGACTCAATTTACCGACCTTGGCCTGGCCAAGCCGCTGCTCAAGGCGCTGGCTGACGAAGGCTATGACACGCCCACGCCGATCCAGGCGCAGGCCATCCCCGGCGTCATGTCCGGCCGTGACCTGCTGGGCATCGCCCAGACCGGCACCGGCAAGACCGCCGCCTTCGCCCTGCCCATCCTTCACCGCCTGGCCGAGAACAAGAAGGCCGCGCCGCGCCGCTCGGCCCGCGTGCTCGTCCTGGCCCCCACCCGCGAACTGGCTACCCAGATCGGCGAGAGCTTCAAGACCTACGGCAAGCACCTCGGCGTCTCCGTCGCGGTCGTGTTCGGTGGCGTGAAGTATGGCGGTCAGATGCGCGCCCTGGCCCCCGGGATCGACGTCCTCGTCGCCACCCCGGGCCGCCTGCTCGACCACCTGGGCGAGAAGACCATCACCCTGGAAGGCGTCGAGATTCTGGTCCTCGACGAGGCCGATCAGATGCTCGACATGGGCTTCATCGTGCCCATCCGCAAGATCGTGAAGTTCCTGCCCAAGGCCCCGCGCCAGAACCTGTTCTTCTCGGCTACCATGCCGAGCGAGATCGAAAAGCTGTCCGGCGAGATCCTCAACCCCAACCCGCTGAAGGTCGCGGTCACCCCGCAGGCCACCACGGTCGAGCGCGTCAACCAGCGCGTCGTGTTCGTGGAACAGCAGCGCAAGCGCGCCCTGCTGGGCGAGTTGTTCGACGACCCGGCCTTCAAGCGTGTCATCGTCTTCACCCGCACCAAGCGCGGCGCCGACCGCGTGGCCAAGGGTCTGGAACAGACCGGCGTCGACGCCGCCGCCATCCACGGCGACAAGAGCCAGGGCCAGCGCGAGCGCGCCCTCGCCGATTTCAAGGCCGGCAAGGTCCGCGTGCTGGTGGCCACTGACATCGCCGCTCGCGGTATCGACGTCGACGCCATCAGCCATGTGGTCCAGTACGACCTGCCCAACGTGCCGGAATCCTACGTCCACCGGATCGGGCGCACCGCCCGGGCCGGGGCCGACGGCTCGGCCGTGGCCTTCTGCTCTGACGACGAGCGTAGCCTGCTGAAGGACATCGAAAAGGTAAGCCGCCAACGGATCCCCTCGTTCGATCGCCGCAACGATCGCCATCTCGGCGCCGTGACGGCCGCGATGCCCGATCCCGGCGGCAAGCCCGAGCGCGCCGACACCCGTGGCGGCGCCCGGGGCCAGAACGCCCCCAAGCGCAACCGCAACGGCGGCGGCGCCGGTCGCAGCGAGGGCGCCGCCGCGCGTCCCGCAGCCGACAAGCCCGCCTTCAAGGGTCCCAGCCGCGACAGCCGCGGCCGTGGGGGCGGGGCGGGCCGTGGCGGCGGTCATGGCGGCGGCGGCCGGACAGGCTCGTCCTCCAGCTCCGGCGGCGGCTCCACCGGGGTCTGGTCGAACCGCTAGACTTCTCTATGGACTTGAACGTGAGGCGTGCGTCTGATCGACCGCCTCACGTTCGACACCGTACATGCTGCTCCGCACCCTTTCAGCTCGCGCCCTCTCTGTCGTCAGACGCTCGCCGGTCCTGCATTGGCCGGTGCATCAGATCGCGCGCCTGATCGTCAGGACCGGCTGGGGCGAGAAGTACGTCCGTGAGGTGCTGGGTCCTGACGCCCAGACCGACGCCCAGTATCGAGAGTGGATCGCCGTCCACGACACCCTGAGCGACGAGGACCGGGCGGCCATCGCCGGGCACATCGCCCGCATGACGAACCCGCTGGTGATCTCGGTGGTGATGCCGGCCTATGCCACGCCCGAACCGCTGATCCGGGCGGCCATCGCCTCGATTCAGGCCCAGCTCTATCCGCATTGGCAACTCTGCATCGCCGACGACGGCTCGCCTGGCGAGGCGCTCTGGCGGGTGCTCGCAGACTATGCCCGCAGCGACGCCCGCATCCGGGTCGTTCGACGCCCGGAGAACGGCCAGATCACAGCCGCGACCAACTCGGCGCTGGCGCTGGCGACCGGCGACTTCGTGGCCTTCATGGATCACGACGACCTCCTGACCGAGCACGCGCTCTATCATGTGGCCGCCGCCCTGGAAGCCCACCCCGAAACCGACCTGATCTACTCCGACGAGGACAAGATCGACGAGCGCGGCCGCCGCTCCCAGCCCTATTTCAAGACTGGCTGGAACGCCGAACTGATGCTCGGCCAGAACATGGTCAACCACCTGGCGGTCTATCGCCGCAGCCTGCTCGAAGACCTGGGCGGCCTGCGCGAGGGGTTCGAGGGCGCCCAGGATCACGACCTGGCGCTCAGGGCCGCCGAGCGCATCGGGCCGGAGCGCATCCGCCACATTCCCTGGGTGCTCTACCACTGGCGCTGGCGGGGCCGGCAGGGCTCGTTCTCGCGCCGCTGGGCGGAAATCTGCGCCGACTCTGCGCGCCATGCCGTCGCCGAGCATCTGGCCCGGACGGATCAGGACGGCGCCTTTGTCTCCAATCAGCCCGGCGCAGCGCGCTGGCTACGCGTGCATCGCGCCTTGCCCGACCCGCAACCTCTGGTCTCGATCATCGTACCGACCCGCGACCGCCTGGACCTGTTCGCCCGCTGCGCCGAAGGCGTGCTGCACGGTACGGACTACGAGGCGCTGGAATTCCTGATTGTCGACAACGGCAGTGTCGAGCCCGAGACCCTGGCCCACTTCGAGGCGCTGAAGGCCGACCCCCGCGTGCGCATCCTGCCGGCGCCGGGACCTTTCAACTTCTCCGCCCTGATGAACCGCGCGGTCGCCGAGGCGCGGGGCGAGATCATCCTGCTGCTCAACAACGACATCAGCATGATCGGCTCGGACTGGCTGGCCGAGATGGTCAGCCATGCGGTGCGACCGAATGTCGGCGCGGTCGGCGCGCGCCTGCTCTACCCGGACGGCACGATCCAGCATGCCGGCGTGGTGCTGGGCACCGGCGGCGTCGCCGGACACCTGCATGTGGGCGCGCCGGGCGACTACCCCGGCTATCAGGGTCATCTCAAACTGGCCCGCAACGTCTCGGCCGTGACCGCCGCCTGCCTGGCGATGCGACGCTCTGTCTGGGACGAGGTGGCAGGCATGGACGCCGAACGTCTGACGGTCGCCTTCAACGACGTAGACCTCTGTCTCAAGGTCCGGGCCGCCGGCTACGACATCGTCTGGACGCCTTTCGCCGAGCTCTTCCATCACGAGAGCGCCAGTCGTGGCCTTGACCTGGCGCCCGCCGCCGCAGCGCGCTTCCAGTCCGAGATCGACACCATGCGCGAACGCTGGGGCCCGGTCCTGGACAACGACCCCTTCTACGGCCCGGTCTTCGACAACCGCTTCAGCAACTACCGCCCGGCGGACGAACCCAGGCGCGTGGCGCCTTGGATCAAACCCACCCCCACCCCCGATCATTCCCGCGAAAGCGGGAACCCAGGTGTTTTCTGAAGCTTCAAGGCTGGCTGGACTGGCGCCCGATCACGCCTCGACCGGAAAAACACCTGGGTCCCCGCTTTCGCGGGGATGACCGAGGGGAGGGTTCACTCCGGCTCCAGCGTCTCGAACAGATCCACCCAACCGGGATTGAACCGCTCAATCAGCTCCAGCTTCCACGCGCGGCGCCACTTCTTCATCGCCCGTTCGCGTCGAAACGCAGCCTCCCGGGTCTCGAAGTACTCGTAGTACACCAGCGACTTCACGCCATACTTCGCCGTGAACCCGGGAACGTTGGCTTCCTTGTGCTGAAAAACCCTGCGACCCAGACTATCGGTCTGCCCGATGTACAGCGTCCCGTTCCGCTTGCTGGCCAGGATGTAGACGCAGAACATCCCAAAGTCCTCTCAACCCGCCCCCAACTTCAGTCATTCCCGCGAAAGCGGGAACCCAGGTGTTTTCTGAAGCTTCAAGGCTGGCTGGACTGGCGCCCGATCACGCCTCGACCGGAAAAACACCTGGGTCCCCGCTTTCGCGGGGATGACCGGGAGATGGGGGCCTAACTCCGGTAATCCCCGTTGATCTCCACGTAGCGCTTGGTCAGGTCGCAGGTCCACATGGTGGAACTCGCCCGGCCCATGCCCACGTCGATGGCGACCTCAAGTTCCTGCTGCTTCATGTAGGCGCTCATCTCCGCCTCGGAGTACGTCGGCGAGATCAGCCCATCCTGCGCCGCCCAGTGGGGGCCGAACTTCACGCTCATGCTGTCGCGATCCACGGGCTCGTCGGCGCGGCCCACGGCCATGACGATCCGGCCCCAGTTGGCGTCCTCGCCGGCGAAGGCGGTCTTGACCAGCGGGCTCTCGGCCACCGTGCGGGCGATCTTGCGGGCGGACGCCGCCGTCTCGGCGCCGCTGACGGTGATCTTGATGAACTTCGTGGCGCCCTCCCCATCGCGTACCAGCTGATGGGCCAGGTTCAGCAGCACCTGTTCCAGCTTGTCGCGGAAGTCGGCAAGGCGGCGGTCGCCGGCCCGGCTGATTTTCGGGGCGCCGGACTTGCCCGTTGCGAACAGCAGCAAGGTGTCATTCGTGGAGCGATCGCCATCCACGGTCACCGCATTGAACGTATTGCGGGTATAGAGGTTGACCAGGTTCTGCAGGGCGCCGGGCGCGATCGCCGCGTCCGTCACCACGAACGCCAGCATGGTCGCCATGTCGGGCGCAATCATGCCCGAGCCCTTGCAAATGCCCCCGATCCGCACAGTCACGCCGTCGATCTCGGCCTCGGCGTAGGCGCCCTTGGGAAAGGTGTCGGTGGTCATGATCGCGCGCGCCGCGCCATCCCACATATCGGCCGTCAGTCGCGACTCCAGGTCGGGCAGGCGCGCGGTGATCTTCGCATCATCCAGCAAAACGCCGATCACGCCCGTGGACGCCACCATCACGTCGCGCTGGCGGCAGTCGAAGCGCTTTCCGACCGCCGAGGCGACCCGCCGGACCGCGTCGGCGCCGGGCCGGCCGGTGAAGGCGTTGGCGCACCCGGCATTGATCACCAGCGCCATCACGCCCTCGCCCTTGGTGGCTTCGAGATGCCGCTTGCACCAGTCGACCGGCGCGGAGCCCACCCCGTGACGCGTAAACACGCCGGCGCAGCTGGCGCCCTCCGGGAAGCTCATCACCAGCAGGTCGTCGCGCTCGTGCTTGTAGAACCCGGCGCGACCTGTGGCCATCAGCACGCCCGGGATCGGGGGCATGCGTGGGAACGGTACAGCAAGAGGTGAGACCGGCATGGCGGCCTTGTCGACGGCGGCGGCCGGCGTCGCGGCCCGGTCGTCGAACGCCCGCGAACTCTTGTCGGCCCGTTTGAGCGCCGCGCGTTTCAGGGCGCTGGTCAGAGGATCAAGGGCGCGTTCCAGCGTCTGTCCAACGACTTCGACGGGTTTGGGCGGGCGGCTCATTTTGCGGCTCCCTTGGCAGGCGGCGGCGCGGGGACAGGCGTTGGCGCATCAGCCGGTGGAACCGGCTTGGGCGCTCCGGCCTCGGGTTTCAGAAGGGTCTCGACCTTGGCCTTGGCCCGAAGTCGTTCCAGCAGATCACGGATGCGGTCGTAGGTCAGGAAGCGCACGATCTGGGGACGCGCCGCTTCCAGCGCAACCGGTTGCTCGGGCCGCACATCCTCGACGCGCAGCAGGGCGAAACCGCCGTCCACCGGGAAGGGCCCGATCAGCTGCCCGGGCCTGGCGCCCTTGAGCGCAGCGTCATAGGCCTCGGGCATGATGTCCGTCGTGAAATAGCCCAGGTCGCCACCATTGAAACGGGTGGCGGCATCGCGTGAGCGTTCCATGGCCAGAGCCTCGAATGAGCCGCCAGCCGCGACCAGCCGCTTGACCGCCTCGACTTCGGCGGCCGTCGCCAGCACGATCCGACGGGCGCGGATCTCCTCTGTTCGCCTGGCCAGTCTCTGCTGCTCTTCATAGAGACCGCGAATGTTGGCCTCGGTGACCGCCTCGGCGACGGTGGAATCAATCAGTAGATCACCCATGACCCGGTCGCGGGCGGCGGCCAGCTGCCGCTGTGCGCTAGGGTCCTTTTCCAGTTTTTGCCGCATGGCTTCGCTCGCCAGCAGACGCTGGTCGATCACCTCGTCCATCATCTGACGGAAGACGTC
>NZ_JBILRO010000253.1:0-4833 GCF_044372605.1 Phenylobacterium sp. | reverse complement strand
GACGGCCATGAGCGACATTAAGGCCCCTTCCCGCCCCCGGGCCGAGCCCCGAAAGCGCAACGCGGAAGCCACTCGGGCGGCCATTCTCGAGGCGGCGAAGTCGCACTTCGCTGTGTTGGGCTACGACTGCGCGGTCCTGCGCGACATCGCCCGCGACGCCGGGGTCGATGTGGCTCTGGTCAAACGCTATTTCGGTGGCAAGGAAGCGCTGTTCGTCGAGGCGTTGCGCGCATCGTTCCTGTCAGATGGCGTGCGAGCATGGGATCGCGCCACATTCGCCAGGGATATGGCGATCATGCTCGCCGGGAGCCCTTATGCGGATGAGGACCGCACCCTTCGGTTCCAGTTTCTGCTGCGTGCGGCCACCTCACCGAATACGGCACCGCTGCTCAATGTGCTGGTCCAGGACCGATTTCTGGAACCCATCCGGTCCTGGCTGGGTGGGGACGATGCGGATGCCCGGGCGCGCGTCCTCGCGGCCAGCTATATCGGTTTTTTGGTCGAGCGGCTGATCCGGGGCGAAGCCCTGCAGGGCCGCGAACGCGATGTGTTTATTGATCGCGTGACGGTGATCTTCGACACGCTGTTGTCAGAATCCGCTGGATCGATCTGACGCGGGCGCATCTCGCTAGAGCACGACAGCTTGAAGTGGATGCCGGTTCCAGCGCCCGTCGTGCTCTAAACATATGATAACGAGCCTGTTTAGCCGGTTCAGATGACTCCATCTGAACCGGACAGGCTCTAGGAGATTTTCTCCACCTTCACCGACAGGCGGGGCCGCACATAGGCGTGGCGGGTAAACCGGATTGTCTCAGGCATGAAGAGACCGAAGGTAGGGCGGTAGTCATAGACAACATCGGTGACGATAACGCTCTCGTTGGCCGAGAGATATCCCGACGGCACACTGGGGCCATCCGCCGAACTGAAGTCCTTCTTCACCGTCCAGTCGGTGGACACTGATCCCGACCCGTTGGCGCTCAGGCTCGAGACCCGCTGCTGAACGCTGGCGTTGGGATAGGGGTAGATCATGGACACGCTGGCCTTGAGGACATCGTCCAGTTCCTCGGTGGTCACCGTCCGGTTCTGGGCGGTGATATCGGCCATTACGGCCGCGATGTGCGACACCTTGCGCTGGGCCTGATAGGCGCCCAGGGCCTCCACGGCGGCGATGTGAAGGATGAACAACACCGGGAAGATCAGAGCGAACTCAAGGGCAGCAGCGCCCTGCTGGTCGCTCATCCCGCGCTTGAAGAAGGCCATCATGCGAAGGGCTCGTTCTTGAAAGTGACCCGCGAACCCAGGGTGACGCTTAAAGGCCCATTCCGCTCGTAGGCCGTGGCAATGAAAGGCGTCATCAACGGCCAGACGTAGTTGGCCTTCACGATGATGATGTCCTCTGCGGCGCCCTTGTTGAACTGACCCGCAGGCGGAGCGGCGACCACCGTGTTGGCGTCCGCAAAACGGTCGAACCGCTGGACGCTGATGGTCAGCCGATCCCGGCAATTGGTCACGTTGCCGCCCAGCTTTTCGCAAACCTGTTCCTCGAAGGCGGCCGCGCTGGCGGGAGCATCACCGCGCCCGGTGCGGATCATTCGTGAGGTTTCGAACACGGCGTTGTCCAGGCCACTGCTCATCATGCCCAGCATGCCCACCTCGATGATCGAGAACAGGGAAAGGAACAACACCGGGGCGACAAAGGCGAACTCGATCGCGGTTGCACCGCTCCTGTCCTGCAGGAAGCCCTGACCGCTCTTGTGAGATCTGGTGTGATCCATTGCGACAGCTTGCCGCTCTTGAATAAACAAATAGTTAATCGGCTCGAAAATACAGTAAATACGCGTTAACAATTCGAGATAACCAGAGATTACCTCTCTTTCAATATTCTCCCGTTCAGTAACGTTGTTTCCGTCAGGATGATGCGCATGAACAGGTCTGTATCCACGGTAGCGCGGCGGCTGCTCAATGACAGGCGAGGCAACGTCGCCATGGTCGCCGCCATCAGCATGGCTCCGATTTGTGTGGCCAGCCTGGGCGCCGTGGACCTGGCCCGCGCGACCAGCGCCAAGTCCCAGCTTCAGGACGCTCTGGATGCGGCAGCCCTCGGCGCCGCAAGAACCAACTCCACCACCGACGCCGAGATGACAACGGCCGGGAACCGCTACCTCGCCCAGAACCTGAAGCTCACCGAGGACTTCACGATTTCGTCCTCATCGTTCCTGATCGGCGACAATGGAAAGGTCATCGCAAACGCGGCCGTTCAGGTGCGGCCCTTCGTCGCCGGCCTGCTAACCGGCGGAAACATGACCGTCGCCGCGACTTCCGAGGTCGTTCGCGCTGACATGGAGGTCGAGATCGCCCTGGTGCTCGACAACACGGGCTCCATGAACGAAGGCAGCAAGCTTTCGGATCTCAAGGACGCCGCCAAGGAGTTCGTGACCAAGATGGAGGAGGTCGCCTCCAAGAGCGTGACCCCCAATCCAATCCGGATCTCCATCGTGCCGTTCTCCAGCACGGTTCGTATCGACGGGACCGCCTATCGCAACGCCGCCTGGATGGATCAGGCGGGCACGGCGCCGATCAATAATCAGATCTTCACCACCGCAAGCGGGACCCAGTTCGCCAATCGCTTCACCCTCTTCGATACGATTGGAACCAGCTGGCGCGGGTGTGTGGAGATGCGCGAGGCCCCCTACGACGTGCAGGATACCCCGCCGACCACAGGCGCAACCCTGTACACGCCCTATTTCGCCGTGGACGAGCCTGACAGCAGGACCAACGGGTATGGTGACAACTATCAGAACAATTATCTTTCAGACGGCACGAGCAGCAACAATTGGAGGGTACGGCAGGGATCGGTCACCAAGTACACATCGAGAAGTGGCCTATCGACAAACTTTGGCCCCAACCGCGGATGTGGCCTTCAAAAGCTGATGCGCCTGACCACCGATTTCTCCGCGCTCCGCTCCGCCATCGACAACCTGAACGCTGATGGCAACACCAACATCCCGATCGGGATGGCCTGGGGCTGGAATACCCTGACACCCTTCGCGCCGTTCAGCGACGGGGTCGCCTACGGCACGCCCAAGCACAAGAAGATCATTGTGCTGATGACCGACGGGGAGAACACCCTGAGCCAACGCGACACGCCCAATGACGGCACCTACGCCGGCGCCGGCTATATCTGGCAGGGGCGCGTCCTGAAGGCGAACGACACGCCGCTCCAGCAGGGCGCGTCCAGCGCCGAACGCACCGAGGCCCTGGATTCCCGCCTGGCCAAGATCTGCACAAACATGAAGGCCAAGGACATCGAGATCTATACGATCCGCGTGGAGGTCGACGAGGGCACCAGCGAGCTTCTGCAGACCTGTGCGACCGGAGCGGACTACTTCTACGACGTCAGCGACTCTTCCACGCTGACCCAGGTCTTCCAGAGCATCGCCGGCCAGATCGCGGCCCTTCACCTCTCAAAGTAGAAATTTTTGAACACTGCTCTCATAAGTCGAACCGCAGACTACACCCCAGATGTACGGATAAACCCGCCTGTTTGTCTGTAGCGGTAGAGTCTATCTAAAACTGGCCGGACCGCAGGCGCCGGTGTATGCGGCGGAGATGGCGGCGGCAGAAATCCTGGTCGATGCGCGGGGGCATCACTGTCCCGTGCCCACATTAAAGCTCAGGCGCGCGCTGGCGACAGCGCCCGCCGGCGCCCGCATCCGGCTCTTGGCCGATGACCCCCTGGCAAGGATCGATGTGCCGCACTTCGCTTCGGAGGTCGGCGCCACAGTTCTGGAACAATCTGATGACGGTGGAACGCTGAGCTTCCTGGTCACCGCTCACTCAAGCGCATGACCTCGCGCTCGGACGCGAGCGGAACCCGGCGACGCCTCAAGGCCAGTTCGACCTCCGTCGCCAGTGCGCCGCCAAAGAACAGCGCGTTGACGTTCCAGGAAAGCCAGATCAGGAAAATGACGACCGTGGCCACCGAACCGTAGGTCGCGCCGAGCTCGGCGATCTGTTCGACGTAAAATCCGAGGGCCCAGGACGCAAAGATGCAGAGGCCTGCCGCCGCCCAGCCGCCGAGCACGGAGGCCCGCCAGTCGACGGGGTCGCGCGACATCGCCCAACGATAGATAAGGGTCATGCCAGCCGTCATTCCGGCGCTGGCCCAGGTCCACTCGCTATAGAGCCAGAGCGCGCCTTTGAGCGGCCTCAGCTCAAAGGTTTCCCCCAGGATCCTGAACGCGAAGAAGACAGTCGATAGGACGCCCAACGCAGCCATGACGGCCACAAGGACCACCAGCGCCAGAAGATTGAAGCTCAGGAAACCACGCTGACGCTCCTCATCATGAATAAACGAGAGGCCGGCCAACAGCGCTTTGAACCCACGATGGGAAGCATAAGCGCCTACCACCAGCGCCACCCCGCTCTGGATCGAAATACTTCCACCCGGAGCCTGGGATAGCCGGATCATTTCACTCTGAAGGATCAAGCGCGCCGCGTCGGGCATCACCCGGGCCAGGGCCTCGCCCTGTTCCGCCACCCGTGCCGGATCGGACATCAGGCTGTAGAAGCCCATGGCAATGGCGATCGCCGGGAAGATCGCAAGCATGATGAAAAACGAAACGCCGCCAGTATAGAGCATGACGTCTCGTCCCCACATTCGCGACAGCGTGCGACCCAGCACGAGCACGACGCTTTGCAGCCCCTCCAGGACAGGAAGTCGCCGCAAACCAGGCGCCGAATTGTGGGTGTTCATGGGGACAGAGACCCGACTCAGGCCGGTGCGTGACCCGAGCCAATCATAACGGCGCGCCACCCGGGTTAGTAGGTGGC
>NZ_JBILRO010000059.1:0-14757 GCF_044372605.1 Phenylobacterium sp. | reverse complement strand
CCCCGCCGATGGGAGTTTGCGTCCATCCGGACCGGCCGCCGCTTCGAGGGACGGGAGAATGCGACGCCCGATCCGGTCAAAGATTTAGGCAGTCGTCGCTGAACCGGGGCTGAACACGCGCGTCAGGCACGCGAACAGCGCGGCCTCAGGCAAGCGCCGCGATCTCGGCCTCCGTAAAGCCCCAGTCGGCCAAGGCTTCGGTGTTGTGCGCGCCGATAGCGGGGGGCGGTCCCTGAATGACGCCGGGGGTCTCTGAAAAGCGTGGCGCAGGCGCGGGCTGGGTGACCCCTCCCAGCTGCACGAAGGTCTGGCGCGAGGCGTTGTGCGGATGGTTTGGCGCTTCGTCCAGATCCAGCACCGGCGCAAAACAGACATCCGTTGCCGCCATGATTGTCGTCCACTCTGCCTGGGTCTTTGTGGCGAACACAGCGGCCAGTTTCTCGCGCAGGTCAGGCCATATCGATCGATCCATCTGCCGTTGGAAATCGGGATCGGTGATGCCTGTCTTCTCCAGCAAAAGGGCGTAAAACTGCGGTTCGATAGAGCCGATGGAGACCCACTTTCCGTCAGAGCATTGGTAGGTGTCGTAGAAGTGAGCCCCGCCATCAAGCAGATTGGCACGACGTTCCTCCTGCCAGATGCCGGAAGCCTTCATGCCGTAGAACATGGCCATCAAGGAGGCCGATCCGTCGCTCATGGCGCAATCAATGACCTGGCCTTTGCCAGTTTCCCGCGCATGAATGATCCCGGCCATTAGGCCAAACGCAAGATAGAGAGCGCCGCCGCCAAAATCGCCGACCAGGTTCAAAGGCGGAACTGGCTTGTCCTTGGTGCCAATAGCGTGCAGCGCGCCAGTGATGGCGATGTAGTTCATGTCGTGGCCGGCCGCATTGGCATATGGGCCGGTCTGACCCCATCCAGTCATGCGGCCATAGACCAGCCGGGGGTTACGCTTGAGCGCCACATCCGGACCCAGGCCGAGGCGTTCCATCACGCCGGGTCGGAACCCCTCTATGATCCCGTCGGCCGAGGCCATGAGCTTCAGGCACGCCTCAACCGCCTCTGGCGTCTTCAGATCCAGAGCGACCGAGCGGCGACCGCGTGCGGTAATGTCAGACGGCGCGCCGCCTCGACCGCCCTTGCGATCTACCCGCACCACATCGGCCCCAAGGTCTGACAAGAGCATGCCACAAAACGGGCCTGGGCCGATTCCCGCGAACTCTACGATCTTCAAACCGGTAAGCGGGCCCTGGCGCATGATGTCCTCCGAAATCCTTGTTTGGTCTAGGCGCCCTGCCCTTTGGTCAGCCAAGGCCTAGCCGCCGCCGGGCAATGACTGCCCATCGTCGACGGTGACTATGCTACCCGTCATGGCCCTCGCCGCTGGGCCCACCAGCATCATGAACGCCGCGTCGAGGTCAGAGGCCTCCATCAGGCGGCGGCGAGGAAAGCCCTTGAGTTGGCGCTGCCCGCCCTCTGTCGGCCACCAGGTGTCGTTGATGGCGGTCTCGATGTACCCAGGGCAAAGGGCGTTGACCGCGATCCCTCGTCGCGCCCACTCGCGCGCCAGGCTGCGGGTCATCATCGCCGTCGCGGCTTTCGACCCGCAATAGGCTGAGAGGCCTGGTAGCACAGTGTGACTGGCAATGGAGGCGATGTTCAGGATCCGCCCTTCGATCCCGCCGGCAATCATCCGCCGCGCTGCCTCCCGGGCTGCGAAGAAGGTTCCCCGGGTATTGACTGCAAACGCGGCGTCGAAATCCTCGATGGAAACATCCAGCGCCAGACCTTCGCCACCGACGCCCGCATTGTTCACAAGGATATTCATAGGTCCAAGTTCACCCTGGATCTGGTCCAGGATGGGGCCAATTGAGGCCGCATCCGCCACGTCCATCCGAACGGCGATCGCACGCACGCCCGCTTTGGTCAGGGCGTCGGCCTGCGCCTGGATCTTTTCCAACCGCCGCGCTGTTAGGGCCACCGCAGCACCACTGTCGGCGAGGAGCTGTACAAAATGTGTGCCCAGACCGCCACTGGCTCCGGTCACGACGGCCACACTTCCAGATAGATTTCCGCCCGACACTGCCCACTCCTTCACAATGAAATGCTTCCGCAACCAGGGATACGCTATGAGTGCCTGATTCCGGCCTCCAATGATTCCTCAACTGTGGATCCATTTGGCCGCTATGGGATGGAGAGATGACGGCAGGGATCAATGCCCGGGTTCTGATTGTCGCGCGCGACGATACTCTGGCTGGCGCCTTGGCCGAGGGTCTTGACCGGCTGGGCTGGCGCACGATCACGGCGCGCCACGAAGCAGCTGCAGCCTCCGCGCTGGCCGATCTCCAGATAGAGGCGGCAATCGTGGACCTCGCAGGCCTTGGTGACGAGGCGGTGGGTCTGGCGACACGACTGCGGACTGCATGCGCGCCTCGCAAGCTTCCAATTCTGGCCATGAGCGCGCCGGATCCCTTTCAGAAGGATCGTGGTTACGACCTCGTTCTCAGCGGCCCGATCGACCCGGCTCAAGCTGTGATGCGACTGGAGTCGCTGGTCCGCACTGCTGTCGCCGAGGAGGAGTTCGACGTCCGATTCGAGACATTTGCGGAACGTGGCCACAACCTTGAGACCCCGGAGATCGACGCCTCCCCCTATCGTGTCCTGGCTATTGGCGAGCCCGCCCCGCAGTTTCTGGCCCTGTCCAATGCGCTGACTCGGAATGGCGCAGAGGTGGTGGGCGCCTTCACCGCCTTCACTGCGTTTGACTATCTGCATGAGAAGCCATTTGACGCGGTGGTGCTTTGGGCCGGAGAAAACCCGCACGAAGCCCTGTCCATCGCCGCCGGGCTCCGCCGCAATACACGCCTCTATCACACGCCAGCGCTCCTCTACATCAAGGCGCACTCGGTGATCACCGCCTCGGAGGCCTACCAGCGCGGGATCTCTGACGTTGCCTCGCCCGAGACCCCTGAAACAGCTACGGCCTTGCGCGTGGTGGAACTGGCCCGGGCGTTTCGTCGACAAAAGTCGGTCAGGGCAGCGCTTGAGCGCGCTCGCACTTCCGGGCTGATGGATGCCGCTACAGGATTGTTTACGCGTGACCTGTTCGCCAGCCACCTGATGCGGTTGGCCCGAAGTGGTGAAGCTAGGAACCGCGCGCTCAGTGTTTGCATGCTCAAGGTCTCCGAAAGACCTGATCTGCAGGCGCCAAGAGCCGGCGGCTGGGTGGCCCGGGCTATCCCTCAGATCGGATCCATGATCGGCCGCCTCGTCCGCGTCGAGGACACCGCCGCGCGCCTGGCGCCGGAGGTGTTCGCTTTGGCGCTACCGGCTACCAGCCTGCAATCAGCCCGCGCGGCAGGCGAACGCATCGCTGCGGTGATTGGCTGCACCGCTTTTGAAGCTGGGCAAGGCGCCACGCCCTTTGTCATCGACTTCGAACTCGGTGTGGCCGAGGTGCCGTCGCCCGAAGGCGTGGGTCGGGCGCTGGAGCAGGCTGCCGCCATGGCGCAACCCCTCAGGACGGGTTGACCGCTGACTTGGGCTGAGGCGCCGCACCTGCGGGCTGGGCTGGGCGGGTGGCCTGAAGGCGCTGGAACATTGCGCCCAGGGCCGTTGCCCGACGGGTCAATTCTTCACCGCACCGGGTGAGTTCGGCTTGCACCAGGGGGCCGGTGTTGAGGGTCTTGCTTTCCGACAGCATCAACCCTTCAAGCCTGGACGTAGCCCCGCGTCCTTCCATCTTGCCGAGAAAGTAGAATATGCCCTGTTGCGCCTTGGGGGCGTCCTTCGGATCCCGGCCAGCGAACGTCAGCGCAATCACGCACCGCGCGTCGGTCTTGTCGGCGACGGTCTGGGCGTAGGCCGGTGGGGTTGCGGACATCAGCCCCGCGGCCCCGATCAGGGTCATCAGAAGTACGCGCATGCAGGATCCTCAAGGTTGGCGGAGTCTGACCCCGCCCGGATGGTGGCTCTTCTTGCACTGCGGCGATGAAAATCGTCTGAACCAACCGAACTGTTACGCGGTGAATTTTAGACAAACAGGCTGTTTATCGGATCTAGTTGAGTTCATCTGAAGCGGGCAGGTTCTCCCGGGCCGCTGTCAGTTGGTGACCAGACCGGCCTTGAACATTTCGGCCCAGCGCGTCCGGGTTTCCTCGATGCGGGGCAGGATTTCCTGAAGCATCGCCTCGGGCGCTTCGCCGACGGGGTAATGGAGCGCGTCATCGTGGGCCGCGCGCCAGATCACCTCGGCGGCCTGCTCCACCGGAAGGCCGCCGCCCATTCCCTGGTTGATGGCTTCACGGAAGTTGGGGCCTCCCGGCACCGATGCCTTGTCCAGAAGGGGTGTCTCGATCACCGTGGGCTCAACGCAGGAGACCCGAACGCCGGAGCGCATGAACTCGATGTCCAGGGCTTCCGAGAGGCCGCGGACGGCGAACTTGGTGGCGGAGTAGACGGCCAGCCTCGGGGATCCGGAAAGTGACGCTAGGGAAGCTATGTTGATCAGGCGCGAGCCGGGCGTGTGCTTGAGGCGTTCGTGACCGAGGTAGGCGCCGAGGATCACGCCGCGCAGGTTGATGTCGATCTGATCGTCGAAATCAGCGCGACCCTGTTCGGTGAACCAGCCGTAGCGGGCGATGCCGGCGTTGTTGAGCAACACATCCAGCCGCCCGCCGCTGGCTTCCATGAAGGCGTCGAGTGCGCGTTCCCACTCGTCTTCCTTCCGGACATCGTGGACGACGGTAAAGCCGGCGTTGTCGCCGCCGATGGCCGCCAGCGCCGTCTTGAGGCCAGGGCCGTCGATGTCAGACAGCCCGACCAGCCAGCCTTCGGCGGCAAAGCGTTTGGCAGCCGCGAGGCCGATGCCGCTGGCCGCACCGGTGATGAAGATGGCTTTGCGATCAGTGGGCATGGCGGGCTCCGGAGATGGTGGTGACCGACGTTAGACCCGAACCGCGGCCGGATCACCCTTGACGTCACGGCGCCCGTCAGGCCGCCAGCTTCGCCAGTTCGCTCAGCACCCGCTCGGCCGCATCCAGGCGCTGCCTGGGGGTTTCCCACTCGCCCTTGACCACAACCTTGTTGTCCGGACGAATCCGCCAGGCCACCTGATTTTTCGCGATGAAGCCCACCAGACCGGCCGGGTTCTTGAAGTCGTCGTTGCGGAAGGTGACGACCGCGCCCTTCGGCCCGACATCGATCTTGGAAACATTGGCCTCGCGGCACAGACCCTTGATCGCCACGACCTTGAGCAGCTGGCCGGCTTCCGGCGGCAAAGGTCCAAACCGGTCGATGAGTTCGGCCGCCAGGGCCTCACGATCCGCAGACTTCTCGGCGTCAGACAGACGACGGTAAAGCGAGAGGCGCACGTTGAGGTCCGGAACGTAGTCCTCCGGGATAAGCACGGCGGCGCCGGTATTGATCTGCGGCGACCAGCCCCGGTCGGCAACCTCCTCCGCGCCGACGCGGGCGCGCAGCTCGTTGACGGCGTCTTCCAGCATCTGCTGATAGAGCTCGACGCCGATCTCGCGGATATGGCCCGACTGCTCCTCGCCCAGCAGGTTGCCGCCGCCCCGGATGTCCAGATCGTGACTGGCCAGCTGGAACCCGGCGCCCAGACTGTCCAGCGACTGAAGCACCTTCAGGCGTCGCTCGGCCGAAAGCGTGACCTGCTTCTCGGCCGGCGTGGTCATGTAGGCATAGGCCCGCGCCTTGGACCGGCCCACCCGGCCCCGCAACTGATAGAGTTGCGCCAGGCCGAACATATCGGCGCGATGGATGATCAGGGTGTTGGCGGTGGGGATATCCAGGCCGCTTTCCACGATCGTCGTGGAGAGCAGGACATCGTACTGCCCCTCGTAGAAAGCGCTCATCACGTCTTCGAGCTGGGTCGGCGCCATCTGGCCATGGCCCACCACGAACTTGACCTCGGGCACCTGCTCGCGAATGAACCGCTCGAGATCGGGCAGATCGCTGATCCGGGGCGCAACAAAGTAGGCCTGCCCGCCGCGATACTTTTCGCGCAGCAGGGCTTCGCGCAGGACCACGGGGTCCCAGGGTGTGATGTAGGTGCGCACCGCGAGACGGTCCACGGGCGGTGTCGCGATGATCGACATCTCGCGGATCCCGCTCAGCGACATCTGGAGTGTGCGCGGGATCGGTGTGGCGGTCAGGGTCAGCATGTGCACATCGGCACGAAGCCCCTTGAGCTTCTCCTTGTGCTTGACCCCGAAGTGTTGCTCCTCGTCGACGATCACCAGTCCCAGGTTGGCGAAGTTGACCTGCTTGGACAGCACCGCGTGGGTACCGATGACAATCTCGATCTCGCCCTTCGCCAGGCCTTCGCGCGCCTCGTTGGCTTCCTTGGTGGGCACCAGACGTGACAGGCGGCAGACCTTTACCGGCCAGCCCTGGAACCGCTCGGAGAAGGTCTTGAAATGCTGGCGGGCCAGCAGGGTGGTCGGCGCCACCACAGCGACCTGCTGGCCGCTCATCGCCACGACAAAGGCGGCCCTCAGCGCCACCTCGGTCTTGCCGAACCCGACGTCGCCGCAGATCAGACGATCCATCGGCTTGCCGGCGCCCAGATCCTCCAGCACATCGCCGATGGCGGACAGCTGGTCGTCGGTCTCCTCGTAGGGGAAACGGGCGCAGAATTCGTCGAACAGGCCGCTGGGCGGCTCTACAGGATCGGTGACGCGCATTGCGCGCTCGGCGGCGATGCGGATCAGGCCATCGGCCATCTCACGCAGACGCTCCTTTGCCTTGGCCTTGCGGGCCTGCCAGGCCGCCCCGCCCAGCCGGTCGAGCTGCACGCCCTCCCCTTCAGCGCCGTAACGGGTCAGCAGGTCGATGTTCTCGACAGGCAGATAAAGCTTGGCGTCACCGCCGTACTGGAGTTCCAGGGTGTCGTGTGGCGCGCCCTGCACATCCAGGGTCTTCAAGCCCACGTAGCGCGCAATCCCGTGGTCGATGTGGACGACCAGATCCCCCGGCGTGAGGGCCGAGGCCTCCGCCAGGAAATTCGCGGCGCGGCGGCGCTTGCGCGGTCGGGCAAGCCGGTCACCGAGGATATCGGTCTCGGATATCACCGCCAGGGTATCGGTCTCGAAACCGTAGTCCAGGGGCAGAACGACCCGCTGAGGCGTCTTGGGATCGGCGGCGCGGGCGGCGTCCCAGTAGGGCGCCAAAGGCAGGGTCTTCAGGCCATGGTCGGACAGCATGTGCATGAGCCGGTCCGACGATCCGTCCGACCATGAGGCGAAGAGCACGCGCTTTCCGCCAGCCGACAGCGCCCTGGCGTGATCCACCGTGGCTTCAAAGAGATTGACGCTGTCCAGCTTGCGCTCGGCGGAGAAGTTGCGGCCGGCGCGGGCACCCATGTCGATGACGGCCTCGCCCCCGGCCTCGTTGAATGAGGAAAGGCGGCGGGTCGCGCGCACCGCCAGGGCCTGGGCCCATTCGGCGTCTTCCAGATAGAGCCGCGCGGGCTCGAGCGGATGGTAGTGGCCCTTGCGCTCGACGTTGGCACGCGCATCGAAGGCGTCCCGGATCATCGCCAGTCGCTCTTCACGGGCCTCGCGGGCCAGGTGATCCAGGGTGATGGCGGTATTGGCCGGCAGATAGTCGAACACCGTCGCCAGTCCCGGGTAGAACAGCGGCAGGTAGTGCTCCATGCCGGCGCGACGCCCGCCGGCGGAGACGGTGTCGTAGAGCGGGTCGCCGCCAGGTGCGCCGAAGGTTTCCAGATATCCGGTCCGGAAGCGGCTGATGCTCTCCTTATCGAGCAGGGCCTCGCTGACCGGCTTCAGCGACACTTCCTTCAACTGCTTCGTTGAACGCTGGGTCTCGGGATCAAAGGCGCGGATAGATTCGAGCGTGTCGCCAAACAGGTCGAGACGTACCGGTTCGTCCGCCCCGGGCGGGAATACGTCGATGACGCCGCCCCGAATAGCGAATTCGCCTTTCTCGGACACGGTGGAGGCCCGGCTGTAGCCGTTGACCGAGAAATAGGCCTCGAGGTCGGCGATCTCGACGGTGTTGCCGCCGCGCGCGGAATAGCTGGCCCGCTTTACGGCCTCCAGCGGTGGAACCCGCTGGATCATGGCCGGGACCGTGGTCACCAGCAGGCGCGGTTTGGCGTCCAATCCGTCCGCCAGTCTGGACAGCGTCGCCATCCGCTGGGCCGATACGCCCGCCGACGGGCCGACGCGGTCATATGGCAGGCAATCCCAGGCCGGCAGGGTCAGGATCTCGATCCCCTGACCGAAGAACTGAAAAGCGTCCACGAAGGCCGACAGCCGCCCGGCGTCACGGGCCACGAACACGGACAGCCCGCCCCTCGCCCGCACCAGCTCGGCCAGCACCAGGGCGTCAAAGCCCTCGGGCGCGCCGACGAGGTCCAGGCCGCCCGGATCATCGGCGACGCGTCTGAGCTGGGCCTGACTGGCGGGCCGATTCCCGTCAGCCATTCCCGATCGCCTTGTGCGCAATGTCGCGATAGGCCTTCAGCCGATCCATCAGGGGGCCGTCGAAGGCGGCCGGCGTGGGCATGCGCTCCAGGATCCAGCCGTAAAGGTCGTGGTCCGGCTGATCGAGCAATTCCTCGAACAGGTCCAGGTCCGCGGCGCTCAGCGACGAGACGTGTAAATCCGCGAACGGTCCCAGGATGAGATCCGCTTCCCGGAAACCCCGCCGCCAGGCGCGGAGTTTCAACTTCTTGTGGCGTGCTTCGTTGCTGCTCATCGAGAGCTGGCGGATATAGAGCGGCGCGAGCCTGTGCGCCAGTCGACTATCGTTTAATCATGCGGCCTGAGATTCTTTTCCCGTTGTTCTCGCCGGTCACGTCCCTGAAGGGCGTGGGTCCGCGCGTGGCGCCGTTGCTGGAACGCCTGGCAGGACCGCTGGTGCGCGATGTCCTGTGGCTGCAGCCGCACTCTGTCGTCCGGCGGACGCCTTCGGTGATCTCGGCGGCGCTGGACGGCGAAGTGATGACCTTCGAGGTGGTGGTGGAGTCCCTGCAGATTTCCCGATCCGCCGCCCGGCCTACACGCATAAGGGTATTCGATCAGACCGGGTTCATGAGCCTGGTGTTCTTCGGCGCCTATGGCAGCCAGCTTGAACAGCGCCATCCGGTCAATGCGCGCCGGGTCGTATCGGGAAAGGTCGAGCTTTCCCAATACGGCCTGCAGATGGTGCATCCGGACTACATGGTGGCGCCGGAAAAGGCCGGAGACATTCCGCAGGTCGAACCGATCTATCCGGCCACCGAGGGCCTGCCGCCACGCCGGGTGCGCGGGTTCGTCGTGGAGGCCCAGTCGCGCGCGCCGGAGTTGCCTGAGTGGCAGGACCCGGCCTGGCTGGCGCGGGAGCAGTTTCCGGCCTGGCGAGAGGCGCTGGAGCGCCTGCACGCCCCGCAGAACGAGGCGGACCTCTCCCCGCTCAGCCGCCATCGGCGGCGGCTGGCCTATGATGAGTTGCTGGCGCATCAGCTGGCGATGGCCCAGCGCAAGGCGGCGCGGCGGCGGGAGCCCGCTGCGCGGATTGTGATGGGTGATCTGGGCGACCGGATACGCGCCGGTCTGCCCTTCCGCTTCACCGCCGCACAGGACCGCGCGCTGCACGAGATCAGGAGCGATCTGATCGCCGGCGAACGCATGAGCCGACTGGTTCAGGGCGACGTCGGATCGGGCAAGACGGTGGTGGCCATGTGCGCCATGGCCGATGTGGCGCGAGCCGGCGCCCAGAACGCCCTGATGGCGCCTACCGAGATCCTGGCCCGGCAACACTTTGAAACGATTTCCGGTCCGCTGGCGGCGCACGGCATCGGGGTGATCCTGCTGACCGGTCGCGACAAGGGCGCCGCGCGCGCCGAAAAGCTGAGGGGGCTCGCCACCGGAGCGATCAAGGTGGCGGTGGGCACACACGCGTTGTTCCAGGACGACGTGGTCTTCCAGAACCTGCAGATGGCGGTGATTGACGAGCAGCACCGGTTCGGGGTGGCGGAGCGGCAACGACTGCAGGCGAAGGGCGAGAGCGTCCACGTCATCGCGATGTCCGCCACACCCATTCCGCGGACCCTGGAACTGACGATGTACGGCGACCTCGACGTCAGCCGCATCGAGGAGAAGCCGCCCGGCCGTACGCCGGTCGCCACGCGGGCGGCGCCGATGAACCGGCTGGACGAGGTCGTTGCGCGCCTGAAAGACGCCGCCGCCGGTGGGGCGCAGGCCTTCTGGATCTGTCCTCTGGTCTCGGAATCCGAGCTCAGTGATCTGGCCGCCGCGGAAATGCGGGTGATCGCGCTCCGTGAGGTGATCGGCGCCGGGGTAGGCCTGGTGCACGGCAAGATGCCGGCTGCCGAGAAAGACGCCGTGATGGCCGACTTCGCCGACGGGAAGCTGTCGGTGCTGGTGGCGACCACGGTGGTGGAAGTCGGCGTCAATGTACCGAACGCCACGATCATGGTGATCGAGCAGGCGGAGCGCTTCGGCCTGGCGCAACTGCATCAGCTCAGGGGCCGCGTGGGGCGCGGCGCTCGCGAGAGCGCGTGTGTGTTGCTGTATGATCCCCCCCTGTCAGAGACCGCGCAACAACGCCTCGACATCCTGCGCCGCACCGACGACGGGTTCCTGATTGCGGAGCGGGATCTTGAACTGCGAGGCGGCGGCGATGCGCTGGGCCTTCGCCAGTCCGGCCTGCCCGACTATGTCTTCGTTGACGCCTTTGCGCATCGGGACCTGATCGCCGTGGCCGGCGATGACGCGCGACTGATCATCGCCCGCGACCCGGACCTGACCAGCCAACGCGGGCTGGCGCTCAGGACCCTGCAGGAACTCTTTGACTGGAAGGCCGGAGCCGGATTGAGGGACGCAGGTTAGCGCGACCCGGTGATCGCACGCTTCAGTCCGGCCGCAGCCTGCCGCGCGGCGATCAACGACTGGCCCAGCACCATGCCGCGCCAAAGGTCATCATCAACATAGAAGGCGGCGCGAATCTGCGCCTTGATCCCGGCCGCGTCGGGACCCAGCGGATCGCCACGCGCGTGCAGCCAGTTGTCGGCACGCAGGGCGTCCATCACCTTGGTGGTGTCGACGGTGCCATACTCCAGCGCGATGCCCGTGACGCAGGCGTGCGACAGAAACCCCGGAATGGCGCCCAGCCAGTCGCCGGCCAGCTTGGCCGAAACCGAATCACCCCCGTCAATGCTGGCGGCGGCCGCCCCGTGCCAGGCGGCGGCGCGACGGTAGGCCTCTGTCTCAGGCCCGGCGCTGACAATCTGCTCTGCATAGCCGACCGGACCCAGGCCCGTGTGGTAGTCAATGATCCCGATGTCGGAGGCGGCGGACAGCCGCTCGCGGAAAATGGCCTGGAGGGTCCGACGTGACCAGGTCTCCGACCGGCCACCGTAGAATATCCCGTCCGGGTGAGCGTACTGGCCCCCGCTCAAGGCCTGCACCATGGCGGGAAACCCGTTTTCGCGCGCATAGGCCAGGATGGTGGCCCGCGAGGCGGCCTGGGCCTCCGCCGACCAGGATGCCGGCGTGACAGCCTCGGCGAGCCGGTCGTACTCCGGATTGGCAGGGAGCGGCGCGGAGAAGTCGATGAAGTTGCGATTGAGGTCGACATTCTCGTGGGTGACACGACGGCTCCAGGCGAAGCCGTAGGGGTTCAGCCCGTGGACCACCAGGGCGGCGACGCCAGGCGCCAGACGGGCCGCCTCGCCCCTTCGCATCCAGTCAATCTGTGCGCCCGAGCCGCAATGGCCCTCGACCCCGTGCGTCGCCGAAACAAGAACAAGGACCGCCTGCGCGTCAGCTGGGCCAAACCACGCCACATCCGTCGTCAGCTCACCGCCGTCGGGACCTCGTTCGGGGTGGGTGTAGCTTGACAGGGCGCCGCCTGCGCCCGCCGACGCATCACGAAACTTCTGTCGGGCAATTTCGTAGGTCGGGCTGAAGACGGACATCTAGACCCTCACCATGCGCTTGCCGCGGTTCTCACCGGCCAGCAGACCGATCAAGGCGCCGGGAAGGCTCTCGAGGCCTTCGAGGATGTCTTCCTGAACCTTGAGGCGCCCATCGGCCACCCAGGCCTGGAGATCTGCGAGCGCGGCCTCGCGCTTGTCGTCGAAGTCCATGACGACGAAACCCCGCAAGTTCAGCCTCTTCGTGACGATCAACCCAGGGATCCCCCGCGGCCCATGCGGCGGCGGCGCGCCGTCGTATTGCGAGAGAGCGCCGCAGCACGCGATCCGACCAAAATTCTTCATGGCGAAGAGGCAGGCCTCGAACACATCGCCGCCGGTGTTGTCGAAATAGACGTCGATGCCATCGGGGACAGCCGCGCGCAGCTGACGTTTGAATTCCGGGGATTTGTAGTCCACCGCCGCGTCGAACCCGAGCTCCTCGGTCAGCCACCGACCCTTTTCCTCGCCCCCGGCAATACCGACGACACGGCACCCCTTGATCCTGGCGATCTGGCCCACGATCGAGCCGACCGACCCGGCGGCGGCCGACACCACCACGGTCTCGCCAGCTTTCGGCTGTCCGCATTCCAGCAGCCCGAAGTAGGCCGTGAGGCCGGCTATGCCATAGACGCTGAGCAGGTGGGTCTCGGGCTTGAGCGGCGGCAGCGCGGAGAGGTTTTTGCCGGGCATGACCGCATATTCCTGCCAACCCGCATCGGCGAAGACCAGATCGCCGGCCTTCAGGTGCGGCACGTGAGACACCAGCACCTCCGAGAGACCACCGCCCGCCATCACCTGGCCGGAGTTCAGCGCGGAACGGTAGGTCGCACCCTGCATCCAGGCGCGGTTGGCGGCGTCCAGCGAGATGTAACGGGTCTTGAGCAGCACCTCGCCATCGCCCGCCACGGGGCGATCCGCCACCTTCAGGGCAAAATGGTCCGGAGCCAGCTTGTCGCCCTGCGGCAGACGATCCAGCACGATCTGGCGGTTGGTCATGGCGTCTTTCCCTGTCGGTCTATTGTTGGCCCTGTTGTCGGGCATTCCAGGCTGCAAGGCGAGCCTTCGAGTCGGCATCGAGATCCGCATAGAACAGATTGAACCCCGGAACCTTCCGGCGATCCGCCCAGCTGCCGCGTTGCTGCAGGTCTACGGACCTGGGTCGGCTCACGACAAGCACGCCATTCCTGCATTGGGCCGAAACCTTGCGCATCATGAAGGCAGGGCGTGCGCCCCACTCCAGCCCGGTGGCGTTCGCCGCGCCAAGATGCAGCCGCGCCGGCGCCGGCAGATCGCTCACAGCGCCCAGCAGGGGGTTGAAACACATGGCCGGGCGCGGGCTCAGGTTCACCAGTTCGCCCTGGGCATTCCAGACCAGCGCCCGATCCAGCACGTGTGCGGATGCCTCGAAATCGCCCTCCCGCACGCTGGCCCAGGCCGCGAGGCAGCCCGCCTCTCTCCGCTCGACGCAAGGCAGCAGCGGCGGGTTCTCGGCGGGCACGATGGTCTCGATCAGATAGGCCGCGACCAGGCGGGTCTCCAGCAGGGGATCGTTGACGAATTCCTCGGAGAGCAGCCGCATGGCCAGCGTGCCGCCCTGCTCCACACCCACGATGTAAAACGGCCGACCGCCGTTGTCCCGGGCGAGATAGTGTCGGAAGGCCCGGCGCACATCGGCGTAGGCAAACTGGCGCGCCTCCCGCGCGTCTTCGCGCAGGGTTGTGAGGCTGTAGAGGCTGGCTTGCCGGTAGCGCGGGGCGAAAACCCGACCGACGCCGACGAAAGGCCCCACATAGTTGGGCGCAATCACCTCGCGAAACTGGGCCGCCGCCGCGGGATGGTCGATCCGGGCGTTCCAGTTTCGACCGCCGTCATAGGTGGTGGGCGCCACAAAGAAGATATCGGCCTGGCGGGTCGATACACTCGCTGGCCGAAGGTGCCACGCGCTGGCCAGGGCGTAATCCGGCTGAGGCGGCGGGTTGTACATCTGGAACGGCACTTTCGGATCCAGCACCGTGGAAACCAGATCGCCCCAGAACGCGAAGACCGCCGCCGCCAGCAGCGCCAGGAGCCCCAGGGCTCCTCGCAACAGCCATCCCCGGCGGCGTGGAACGGGGCTCTCCATGGTCAGCGGTAACGATCCGGCTGGCTGAGGTAGCGTCCGACGTAGTCGCTGATGCCGTCCTCAAGCGAGGTCAGGCCGGCGGAATAGCCCGCCTGGGCCAGGCGCTCCATCCGCGCCTCCGTGAAGTACTGGTACTTGTCGCGGATCATCGAGGGCATGGGCGTATAATCGATCAGGGGCGCCTTGCCGGCCGCCCTGAAGACCTCGCGCGCCATCTCTTCGAAACTGCGGGCCTGGCCCGAACCCAGGTTGTAGATCCCGCTGACATCGGGGTTCTCCAGCAGCCAGCGCACCACATCCGCCACATCCCGGACATAGACGAAGTCACGCTGCTGCCCGCCGTGCGGCACATCCGCGCGGTAGCTCTGGAAGAGCTGGACCGTCTGACCCTCGCTCACCTTGGGCCAGATCTGCGAGGCGACCGAACGCATGGCGAGTTTGTGGTCCTCGTTCGGACCGTAGACGTTGAAGAACTTGAGACCCACCCACTGGGGGGGCGCGTCGTCGCGCGACGCCTGGCGCGCGGCGAACAGATCGAACAGCGCCTTGGACCAGCCGTAGGTGTTGAGCGGTTGCAGCCGCGCCAGCGCCTCATAGCTGTTGTCGTCGTCGAACCCGTGCTCGCCGGCGCCATAGGTGGCTGCGGACGAGGCGTAGACGAACC
>NZ_JBILRO010000234.1:0-5399 GCF_044372605.1 Phenylobacterium sp. | reverse complement strand
ATCGCGGTCTGGCCGCCCGGGATTTCGAGCGCCGCTTCCAATTGGCGGACTATATTGTGGTGGCCGATGCGGACCTGGCGGACGGCCTGCTTTCCATCTCCCTCAAGCGCGAAATTCCGGACGCGTTGAAGCCGCGCCGGATTGAGATCAACACCAGTGTGCAGCCAGACCTGCTCCAGAGCGAAAAGGCCGCCTGACGGCCCATTGATCGGGGTGGTGCGCCGTCCGATGGCGGCGCGCCACCTGATATCCGGTTAGATAATGTCGTCCAGGCCTCGCACGCCCTGACGGATGATCCCGGAGAAGTTTGCCTGCTTCAACTGGGCCCCCGAGAAGTCAGCCCGGCTGAGATCGGCATCAACGAAAATCGCATGCCGCACGTCGGCGTTGGTCAGATCTGACCCCTTGAGCTGAGCCCCCGAGAGGTTGCAGGGCAGTACCCGGTCGGCGCCCAGCAAAAGCGGCCCCATCTGGGCCTCGCGAAGGTCCGCGCCCGATAGTTTCGCTCCGAGGAGCCGGGCCCCACGCAGGTCAGCTCGGCGTAGCTTGCAGTTTCGAAGATCGGCACCTTCCAGGTGAGCGCCCTGCAACTGCACGCCTTCCATGTTGATCCCGTAGAAGATAGCCCCTTTGGCCGACAGCGCCGTCAGATTGTAGCCGCTGACGCTGGACAGCGCCCTGAGATCTGCCCCGTCAAAGGACGAAGGTTTGCCCTCTCCGCCGCCGGTCTCGCACCAGCGGGCGTGTTCGCGGATCATGTCGTCATAGGGCAGTTCATCGAGCGCACGGCCGGCAGGCTGGTCGGTCAGCGCGCCGGCCATGTCAGCGCCTGTTACATTCCAGGCGACGGTCGTGGCTCCTACCAGAATGACGTCACGCAGGTCCGCCCCGGCCAGATCGGCCCCAGAGAGGTCGCATCCGGACATGTTGGCGCCCTTCATGGTGGCCTGCTTCAGGTTGGCGCGGGTCAGCTTCGCGTCCTTGAGAATCGCGTCGGTGAAATCCGCACGCATGGCCATTGCGCCGGACAGGCGCGACCGCTCCAGATTGGCGCCGGCCAGTATGGCGCCGCGCATCTCGCCCTGGGCCGGCTGGCCCGTCTCCACCCGCTGGAGGCCCAGCTCGCGGCTGGCCGCCGCCAGCGTGCCCTCCCGAAGATCCGCCTCAAAGAGATCAGCGCCGGCCAGGTCCACGTTGCGCATGCACGATCCTCGAAGATCGGCGCGGCGCAGTGAGCCCTCGCGAATGTCGGAACCTGTCAGGTCGGCGCAGAACAGCGTGGCGTTGTCCAGCCGCGCACCCTTCAGATCGCAACCGATCATGACGGCGCCGGTGAAGTCCGCGTCGCAGAGATTACGGCCTTTCAGATCGGCCCCGCTCAGATCCTTGAACGTAAAAACAGCCCGCGCGCCGCCCGGCTTCGAACTCCACAGACGGTCATGCTTCACGCAGATCGCATCCACCTCGGCTTGACTCAAGCGCGAATGGACTAGGGTTCTGGGCTCGGCGCGCTGCATCAGCTTTTCAGGTTCGGCATAAGCACTGAAACCATTTTAGCTCAGGCGGGATTAACGACGACTTTCCATCGTTCCTGCAGGAACATAGTCGACATAGAGCAGCCTCGCCTCAGGCTCCAGTAACCCCTGATCTACGTTGATACCGGCATCGGTCAGCTTCCGCGCCCCCTGACCGGCGGCGAACACCGACAGGTCCGCGCAGGCGATCACCACCCGCGCGACGCCAGCGGCGACCAGCCGCTCGCTGCAGGAACGGCCTCCGTGGGATCGTACGGCGCAGGGCTCCAGCGTGACATAGGCCGTTGCGCCGCGGGCGCCTTCGTGAGCGCCTTCCAGAGCCTGCTCCTCCGCGTGGGGGCGTCCGCCATCAGCCGTGGCCCCCTCGGCGATCACAAGTCCGTCGCGCACGATTACGCAGCCCACCGCCGGGTTGCCGCCGGTCCTGCCCAGCTGGTCCCGGGCGAGCGCGATGGCGCGGCGCATATGGTCAGCGTCTGTCATTCCGCCAGAATGGACGCTCCCGACGGCCAGGTGAAGCGCCTTAAACCGGCGGCAGCGCGGTGGCCCGGACCTCGTCCAGGTAGCGCGCCGACGTCGGCTTCAGATTGCCGTCCAGTTCGATCACCAACGGGTTGCTGGTCGGAATCTCCACCTTCACGATCGCTTCATCCGATAGACCGAAAAGCACCTTCACAATGGCCCGCAGCGAATTGCCATGTGCAGCCACCAGCAGGGTCTCGCCGCGCTGCAGGCAGGGCGTAATCTCGGCGTCCCAATAGGGTTGCACGCGGTCGAGCGTGGTCTTGAGGCTTTCGGTTGTCGGCAGGGTGAGGCCTGCGTAGCGCCGATCGCCTGAGAAATCGAACTCACCCCCCGGCGCCAGTTCGGGCGGTGGCACATCATAGGAGCGCCGCCAGATCGTCACCTGGGCGTCCCCGTGCTTGGCGGCGGTCTCAGCCTTGTTGAGCCCGGTGAGGCCGCCGTAGTGTCGCTCGTTCAGGCGCCAATCCTTCACCTCGGGTACGAACACCTGCCCGGCCGTCTGCAGCGCCAGCCAGGACGTGCGGATCGCCCGGGTCAGTAAAGAGGTGAACACCCGGTCAATGGACAGACCAGCCGCCTTGATCAACGCACCGCCCTTGCGGGCCTCGGCCTCGCCCTGGGCGGTCAGGTCCACGTCGACCCAACCGGTGAAACGGTCTTCAAGGTTCCATTGGCTTTGGCCATGGCGCAGCAGGATCAGGGTCGGCACTGACGGTTCCTCAATTGGGGAGGTTCCGGCTAGGGCGCCGGCCCCTACCGCGTCAAGGCGGAGCGGGCTATAGCGGGGTCATGTTGGATCGTTTCTACCTTCCGCTGCTGGGCCTCGCCGCCGTCGCAGCGCTCGGACTGGCGCTGGTCTGGCCGCAGGGACTGGGCGACCGATCGCCAGCGCCATTTGGTCATGACCCCGTGCAGCGTAGCCCCGAAATGCAGGCCGCCATGCGTCGTGAGACCGAGGCCGCCCAGCGTCGGGTCGATCAGGCCAGGCAGGCCGTACGCAACATCCAGAACCAGGCGATCGCGCCGTCACAATGAGCAAGACACCCTCCATCACCATCGGCCGACGTGTGCTGGAAACCGAAGCCGAGGCGCTCGGCCGCCTCGCCGCCGGACTGGATGACACCTTTGCCAACGCCGTAGAAATGCTGTTCGCAGCGCAGGGCCGGATCGTTTGCACCGGTATCGGCAAGTCTGGTCACGTTGCGCGCAAGATCGCGGCAACCCTGGCTTCGACAGGTTCCGCCGCCATGTTCGTACACCCCAGCGAGGCCAGCCACGGCGACCTCGGCATGATCGGCTCGGGCGATATCATCCTGGCGCTGTCCAAGACGGGGGAGACGCGCGAACTGGCTGATATCATTGCCTTTGCCGCGAGATTTGCGATCCCGTTGATCGGCATGACGGCGGTGACAGACAGCGCGCTGGGTCTGGCGTCCGATATGGTTCTGAAGTTGCCGGATGCGCCGGAGGCGACGGATGCGGTCAATGCGCCGACGACATCCACCACCCTGCAGATGGCGCTGGGCGACGCGCTGGCCGTGGCGCTGCTCGAGCGCCGCGGATTTCAACCGAAGGACTTCAAGGTGCTGCATCCTGGCGGAAAGCTCGGCGCCATGCTGCGCACCGCCGCAGATATGATGCATGGCCGTGAGGAATTGCCGCTGGTGGCGCCCGAGACGCCTATGCGTCAGGCCCTGCTGGTGATGACCCGGATGCGGTGGGGGGTCGTCGGTGTCGTAGACCCGAACGGACGTCTGCTGGGTGCCATCACCGACGGCGACCTTCGACGCCACATAGACGGCCTCCTGGACCGAACCGCCGGTGAGGTCATGACGCCCGGCCCACGCAAGACCGCGCCACCCCAGATGCTGGCCGGCGAGGCGCTGGCCTTGATGAGCGACCCGTTACCAGCGGTCACCGTCCTCTTCGTGGTCGAGGACGGCAAGCCGCTGGGCATCCTGCATGTTCACGATCTGCTGCGCGCAGGCGTGATGTAGCCTCGGCTACGGATCGATCCGCGCTTCCGCATAGCCGCTCAACACCTCGACGCCGTTCTGGTTGGTGGTAGCCACATCCAGTTCGACAAAGGTTTTGCCGTCGCGCTCGGTGATCGCCTTGACCGTAGCGCTGGCGTCAAGCGCATCGCCTGGCCACACCTGGCTGGTGAAGCGAACGCCATATTTGGTCAGCCGGGTGTCGCCCACATAGTCGGTGAGCATCTTGCCGGTCATGCCCATGGTGAGCATGCCGTGGGCGAATACACTGGGGTAGCCAGCGACCTTGGTTGTGAATATCTCATCGGTGTGTAGCGGATTATAGTCGCCGGAAGCACCGGCATATTGGACGATCTGGGTGCGGGTGAGGTCGTCGACCAACCGGGCGGTGTGGACATCGCCCACCTTGAGCTTGCTTGCGTTGAGCGCCATGAGGGGTCCTCCTACTTCTGCTCGACAGGGCGTTCGGTGCGCACGCCGACGCCGCGCGCCGTGATCACCAGTTCGCCGTTCTGATCGCGGTACTCGGTGACAGATTCCGAAAACACCAGCTTGCCCGAACGCCGGCCCTCTTTCTCCCAGGTCTTGCCGGGCAAGGTCGTGGCGGTCAGCACGTCGCCGGCCCGAAGCGGGCGATGGTACTCATAGTGCTGCTCGGCATGCAGGCCGCCGCCTCCACCGCCTCCACCTTCACCGCCGCCCGTCCGAACAAGGCCGGTCGGATTCTTTCCCGAGCCGAACCAGGGCCGGCCAATCTTTGGCCGCAGGAAATAGTCTGGATCGAACTGGGCGCTGGACTGGACAAAGGTGGGAGGTGCGATGATGCCGCCAGCCTCGGTTTTACTGGCGGCCTCCTCGTCCATGTAGGCCGGATTGTCGTCGCCGATTGACCGCGCGAACAACAGGATATGCCCCGCTTCAACCGGGAATTTTTTGGCGGCCATTGCGCTCCCTCTACATTGGCGGCGTTTCTCGGACGCCGGTTGGCGCTAATGAACGAGGCTAGACGGCTGCGGTCAACACCGATTGATGATGCGCTGCGCTTTGGAACAAAATCGCCGCTGTTAAGCCTTCAGTTGGGTGCAGCCCTTATGGCCTCACTCACGAGATGCCGGAGTCCATTATGCTGCCCGCCCCCCGCGCCGACCTTCGCCCGAACACCCTGGACTATGAGAACTATCCGCTGGTGAAGGCGACAGGCTTTCGGGAGTATGATGCCCGTTGGGTTCTAGGTCCGGATATCAATCTGCTGGGCATCGAGGCTCTGGGGCTGGGCCTGGGCACGCTGATCCATGAGATGGGCCAGCGGCGTATCGTGGTGGGTCACGATTTTCGCTCCTATTCC
>NZ_JBILRO010000233.1:0-5454 GCF_044372605.1 Phenylobacterium sp. | reverse complement strand
AACTGGCAACGAATTTCCAGCGGTCGGTGCGGACCGCCGCCACCCTTTCATTGTTGAACAGGATCAGTTCGTCGTGCGGGCTCTTTGCGCCGCGGGTCAGGACGGCAGACAGATCCCGACCATCGATCAGGGCCCCGGGCAGCGGGCGGCCGGTCAAAGCCAGAATCGTCGGCAGCAGGTCGATGTTCATGGCGATTTCGCCGCTGACCTTGCCGGCCGGAAGTCGTCCGGGACCCCAGGCGATGAACGGCACGCGGTAGCCGCCATCCCAGCCCGCCCCGCCCTTCCGGTCGCGCAAGGGGCCCGATGAGCCCTCCATCCAGGGCCCGTTATCCGAGGTCACGAAAACCAGGGTGTCGCGATCAATCCCCAGCGCCTTCAGTCGCGCTGTCAGCCGACCAACCTGGCTGTCGATTTCTTCCACAACATCGCCATAGGCGGCGGCCCGCGAGTGGCCCGCGTGGTCGGGGTGGGGGTCCAGCGCAAGATGCGGCGCCGTGAGCGAGAGCATCAGGAAAAATGGCCCGGCCTTGTTCTCCTCGATGAACTGGATCCCGCGATCAAAGAACCGCCGGGTCAGGCGCGGAAAATCCACATCTTCCTGGGTCAGTTCGACCCCCGGCGCCGCCGTGTAGAGCGACAGCGGCTTCATGTCGTGGCTGTAGGGCAGTCCGAAGAACAGGTCATAGCCATGCTTTGTCGGCGGCCAGAACGGCGCCACATGGCCCAGATGCCATTTTCCGACGAGGGCGGTGGCGTAGTCCGGCTTGAGCGCCTCGGCGAGGGTGATTTCAGACAGCGCCAGGCCGTTGGTGTCGGAGGCCCGGATGACCTCATACGCAAGACCCGTCCGGATCGGATAGCGGCCGGTCTGCAGCCCGGCACGCGACGGCGTGCAGATGTTCGCCGAGGCGTAGAAGTCCGTCATCCGCACGCCTTGCCGCGCCAGGCGGTCGAGGTTCGGCGTGGCGATCAGGTTGGAGCCCTGGACGCCCAGGTCGCCGTAGCCGAGGTCATCGGCCAGCACGACCACGACGTTCGGCGGACGCCGGACGGGCGCCGCTGCAGTGGCTCCCATCGCCGCCAGACCTGCCAGCACCTGCCGCCGCTGCGGCGTTGCGCCCTTCACCATCACGTTCCCCCCGGGATTTTGTGGAAGCCTCGCAGGGTGCCTGCGTCGTGTCGAGCGCTTCAGCTACGTTCGATGCCCGAGGCCGTGTCGTCGATCATGCCGGCGATGCGATCCAGGTCGTCCGGCGCAACCGGGCGCGCCATCCGGTGATTGATCGCAGGTTCATCATCGCACGTCCGATCCAAGGACGAGACGGTCCGACGCAGGCGCTTCTGACTGCATCCAGATGAGACCTATCCGGGCTCACAGACATCTTGCAGCACCGCGGCCAGCAACCGCCCCTCGGCGCGGCGGTTGGAGCCCGCGCGCCAGGCCACCACGATCTCACGTACGGGGTTCTCGGCGTCGATGGGGCGAATGGCGATGTTCACCCCGCTCACAAGGCCGGCGCTCACCGCCATGCCCGGAAGAAAGGTCACGCCCAGCCCTGAGGCCACCATCTGTACCAGGGTGGGGAGCGAGGTGGCGGCGAACGGTTCCTCCCCGCTGCCCATACGGGGCGGGTTGAGGCGACAGGCCGAGAGCGCGTGCTCGCGAAGACAGTGGCCATCCTCGAGCAGGATCAGGTTTTCGCGCTCCAGCGCGTCGGGAGAAATCGAGGACAGTCCGGCCAGTGCATGATCGGCGGGCACGGCGGCCAGCAACTCATCGTCGACCACAGGGGCCCACTCGAGCCCGCTCATATCGTAGGGCAGCGCGATCAGGGCGGCGTCCAGACGACCGGCCTTGAGCTGGGAGATCAGGCGTTGGGTCAGGTCTTCCCGCAGGAACAGCCGAAGCCGGGGGAAGCGGTCCCGCAACAGGGCAAGCGCGCCTGGCAACAGGAACGGGGCGATCGTCGGAATGACACCCAGCCGGAACCGTCCAGCCAGGGGTTGGCCGGCGTTCTTGGCAGCCTCGACCAGTTCCTCGGCCTCGTTGAGGATCACCGTGGCGCGGCGCAAGGCTTCCTCTCCCACCGGCGTCAGGATCACGCCGGATCGCGCGCGATCCACCACTGGCGCGCCAAGCGTCCGCTCCAGTTCCTGGATGCCCGCCGACAGGGTTGGCTGGGTGACGTGCGCGGCCTCCGCAGCCTTTCCAAAGGCGCCGTGCTCGGCGAGGAGCTTGAGGTACTGGAGTTGGCGGATCGTGGGGAGCATCGGGAGACTTTAGGCTGCGCCTATCAATCTCGCAAAATCTATCGAGGCCGCCATCGGATCAGGCCGACTGAAAACTCAGTGGCTCGCCCCAGAAAGCCTCGACCAATCCGTGCTGAGCCCCCGGCTGGCCCGTGGTCAGGAAAAGTCGACGCGACGAGGAACCCGGATCGAACTCCGGATGTCGTGTCAGGTAACGCGCCAGCGCTTCGGCCGTCGCCTCGGGTTGACGGATCAGCGGCGTGCCTGGCGGCAGCGCTGCCCGGAACAGGTCCGCGACGATCTCATAGTGGGTGCAGCCCAGGATCGCGCGGTCAGGATGGCGTCCGATCCGTATGGCCAGCGCCTTCACGTGGCCTGCGATCACGGTGGTGAGCTCCATCCGTGGCGCTCCCGTCTCGATCATCCGGGCCAGATCCGGACAGGGCTCGGAGAACACCGCCACATCCTGCCGCCGCTTGTCGATCTCGATCTCATAGACCCGGCTCCGGGCGGTCGCCGGCGTGGAGAACACCCCCAGCACATCCAGCTTCTCGACCTTGTCGCCGCGACGGTCCGCCTCATGTTCCCACGGCAGGCCGGTCGCCGCCTCGATGGTGGGCACGACGATCCCCAGGATGTTCACCGACCGGCCCGCCTCGCGCCGATACCCCGGAAGCCAGGTCTGCTGCAGTCGCCGGAGCGCCACGCTGGCGGCGGTGTTGCACGCCAGCACGACCACATCGCAGCCCTGCTCGAACAACCGAACACACCCTGCTCGCGTCAGGTCGACGATCTCCTCGCCCGACTTGCCGCCATAGGGCGCATTGGCCTGGTCGGCGAGATACAGGAAATCGGCGGTCGGAAACCGCTCGACGAGACGGTGATGGACCGTCAACCCACCGATCCCAGAGTCAAAGACACCTATCGCCATACCCCGGTGTTAGCGGGCGTCGCAGGGACTGTCACCGTTGGCGGCGGCCAGCGATCCATTCGCCTCTGGCCTGTACCCACGCACGTCTCAGGGGACTCGGTTTGACACCGTCGCAAATCCTTCGTCTAGGGTGCACTGACGCCGCTAAAGACCGGTGGGGGGACGGGTCGGATGAGTGAGAGGTTTGGGGGCGAACCCCATCTCCTGGGCGAGCCGCGCACGGGCTTGCGTCGGCGGATTCTGGACGCGGCGGCCAGGGTCATCGCGGCGAAGGGTGCGAACACCTGTTCCATAGAAGACTTCGTCAGCGCGACCGACGTGTCACGCGATGACTTTCTGACCTACTTTCCCACCGTGATGGATGTGCTTCAGGCGCTGAATGCACGTATCATCCGCGAGCTTGACTGGGGGCTGGAAGACGCTCGAAACACCATAGACGACCCCGTCGAGCTGATCGCTGCGATCCTGCATCGTATCTGGGCTGCGACGATCGCCGACCCGGTCAAGGGCTGGGTCGCGATCCGGCTGGAAGGATCGGTGGCTCCACTCGAGTCCGTCTGGCAGGAACAGTTCGACATCCTGCACCGACGCGCCGTCGCTGACGGTCGATTCCATGCGAGCGACCTGCGGGCTGCCAGAATTCTGGCATTCGGGGCGCTGCGGACGGCCATGCGCGAGTACTATCTCGGCCGGGTTGGCGTTGATCAAGGGCACCATCTGGTGGTGATGCTACTCACGGCCTTTGGTCTGGCGAACCGGGAGGCGACCGCCATCAGTCGCTCGCAGGATCTGACCGGCGCAATTGGTGGCGGCCAGAGCGGGATGGCGCATTAGATCTGCGCCCGGGTGACGTCCTGAACGGTTCAACGTAGAAGATACCGGAGCCGTCTTTCGGAGACCCCATGCGCCGGCGTACCTTCCTGGCTGCTTCAGTCGCTGCAGTGGCTTGGCCCCGCTCCGGCGCCTCGCAGATCACGAATTCGCTGCTGACGCCCTGGACAGGGCCATACGGGGGCGTACCTCCCTTTGACCGGGTCAAGGTCGCCGAGTTTGTTCCTGCTGCGGAGGCCGCAATGGCCGAGGAGTGGCAAGAGGTGGAAACCCTGGCCGCAAACCCTGCCCCGCCTACGTTCGACAACACCATCGCGGCTCTGGAAAACACCGGATCAGCGGCCGGGCGCGCCGCGGCGATCTACAGCGTCTGGATCGGCACACTTTCAACTCCAGAAGTCCGCGCCGCTGACCGCACACTTCGACCCCGGCTGGCGGAACACCTCGATCGGATCAAGCAGCACAGCGCGCTCTTCAGACGAGTGGATGCGGTCTATCAGGCACGGCACGCGGCCAGATTGACCGTCGAGCAGATGCGTCTCACCGAGTTTCGATGGAGCCGCATGGTGCAGAGCGGGGCGCAGCTTGAACCGCCGGGCAAGGCGAGGCTTGCGGCCATCAATGCGGAACTGGCCGGCTGCTACACGATCTTCGCCCAGAATGTGCTGGTGGAGGAGAACGATCACGTCCTCTACCTGAAGGAGGCCGATCTGTCGGGACTGCCGACAGACCTGCGAGCCAGCGCTGCGACTGCGGCTGCCGCCCGACGACGTCCCGGTGACTTCGCCATTCTCAATATCCGTTCCGCCGTCGATCCCTTCATGACGTACTCTGACCGGCGGGATCTGCGTGAGCGCGTCTGGAGATCTTTCTACGGCCGGGGCGACAACGGCGACGCGCGCGACAACAACGGCCTGATCACACGGATTTTGCGGCTACGCGCCGAGCGGGCGAAGCTGCTGGGTTACCCCACACATGCCCACTGGAACCTGGACAAGAGCTCCATGGCCGGAACACCGCAGGCGGCCCTGGACCTGATGCTGCGTGTCTGGCCCTCGGCCATTGCTCGGGTCCGCGAAGAGGTGGCCGAAATGCAGGCCATCGCCGACCGGGAAACCGTCGGTGTCCAGATCGCGCCCTGGGACTACCGCTACTATGCCGAGAAGGTCCGCAAGGCCCGATACGATCTCGACCTCAATGAGGTGAAGCCCTACCTGCAGCTCGACCGGATGCGCGAGGCCCTGCAATGGGTGGCCGGGCGTCTCTACGGTCTGCAGTTCACCCAGGTCTTCGATGTCCCGACGCAGCACCCCAGCGTCACCGTCTTTCAGGTCAGGCGCGGCGCGCGGCCCATGGGCCTCTGGTATTTCGACACCCTCGCCCGGCCCGGCAAGACCTCAGGCGCCTGGATGAACACCTATCGGGCGCAGCAGACCTAT
>NZ_JBILRO010000146.1:0-8657 GCF_044372605.1 Phenylobacterium sp. | reverse complement strand
GAGGCCATCCTCGACGCCTTCCCCGAAACGGTCCTGCCGGCCCGGGTGATCGCCAAGATCCCGACCGCCAGCCGAGACAAGGCGACGGTCCGTGTCCGGATCGGCTTTGACAGCAAGGATGTCAGGGTCCTTCCTGAAATGGCCGTCAAGGTCACCTTCCTGGAACCCCGCACTTGACCCCGGCCTGCAGGACCCCGCGATGAGCGCCCTCATTCAGCTGAACAACGTCACCAAGAACTATCGTCGCGGCAAGGAAGGCATCGCCATCTTTGACGGCCTGAATCTCACGATCGAGAAGGGCGATTTTGTCGCCATCATGGGACCGTCGGGCTCTGGCAAGACCACCCTTCTGAATCTGCTGGGCGGTACCGATCGCTGCGACGGCGGCCAGATCATTTTCGACGGTGAGCGTATTGACGGCTACTCGGAGGGCCAGCTCGCAGCCTGGCGCGCGCGCAGCGTGGGCTTCATCTTCCAGTTCTATAATCTCATGCCCGTGCTGACGGCCGCCCAGAACGTGGAACTGCCATTGATGCTGACCAAGTTGCCGGCCAGGAAGCGGCGCGACAACGTCGAAACCGCGCTGAAGATTGTGGAACTGTCCGACCGCGCGAAGCACAAGCCCAAGGAGCTCTCGGGCGGTCAGCAACAGCGGGTGGCCATCGCCCGCGCCATCGTCTCGGACCCCAAGCTTCTACTGGCGGACGAGCCCACCGGGGACCTCGACCGCAACACCGCCAACGATATCCTGCGCACCCTGCAGCAGCTGAACCGTGAACTGGGCAAGACCATCATCATGGTCACCCACGACCCGGAAGCCGCCCGGTTTGCCAACCGCACCCTGCATCTCGACAAGGGAACCTTCGCGGAGGTCACCGCATGACCGACTTTGACCTGGTCCGGAAGAACCTGTTCCGCAAACCGCTCAGGACCATCCTGCTGACCGTTTCGATCTTCATGGCGTTCCTGATCTTCGGGATGCTCACCAGCCTCAACGTGGCACTGAACCGGGCGTCCGAGAGCGGGTCCTCGGCTGAAAGACTGGTCGTCTCCAACAAGATCAATTTCACCCAGCCGTTGCCCATCGCATATGTGAACCGGATTGCGGCGATCCCGGGGGTCACCGGCGTGACGCACTCCAGCTGGTTCGGCGCCTACTATCAGGACCAGCGCAACAGCCGGTTTGTGGGCTTTGCCGTGGATCCGGCTACCTACATGACCCTTTACGCCAACGACATCCGGCTGACCGACGCCGAACGCAAGGCCTTCATCGCCGAACGCACCGGCGTCATCGTCGGTAAGTCCATCGCCGACCAGTACGGCTGGACGGTGGGCCAAACGGTGCCGATCAGCTCCAACATCTATGTGAAGCCGGACGGACGCCGCAGCTGGGACATGAAGATCACCGGCATCTTCACCGGTGCCAAGCCGACTGACTCCACGGCGGCGCTCTATTTCCACTATGACTATCTGAACGAGACCAACACCTTCGGACGCGACCAGATCGGCAATGTGGCGGTGCGCACCGCCTCGTCGGACCTGAACAATCAGGTTGCAAAGGCCATCGACGCGGCGTTCGCCAACTCGCCGTATGAAACCTCTACGGTCGACGAGAAAACCTTCGCCCAGGCCTTCCTGAAACAGGCCGGCGACCTGAACTTCATTGTCACCATGGTTGTGTCCGCAGCCTTCGCCGCGATCCTGATGATCGTCAGCACCACCCTGGTTTCGGCCATGCGCGAGCGAACCAAGGAAATTGGCGTCATGAAGACCCTGGGCTTTTCGAGCCCGCGAGTCCTGCGAATGGTGCTGGGCGAGGCCTTGTTGCTGTCGACCATGGGCGCGGTGCTTGGGCTGGTGGTCTCGGCGTTCATTCTGGCTGGCCTGTCGAAGTCCCCGGCGGCGTCGACCTTCGGTGACCTGTCGATGGCGCCTGTCGTGGCCGTAAGCGGATTGCTGCTGGCGATCACGCTTGGCCTGGTCACCGGCGCCATCCCTGCCGCATCGGCTTTGCGGATGAGCATCGTCGACGCGCTTAACCGGCGTTAGGGAGCCTCGCGATGAGCCTGATGAGCCAGACCCGCTCGGTGATCGCCATGAACGTGCGATCCATCCCCCAACGCCTGTGGATGTCAGTGGCGACGGTGGTGTCCATCGCCCTGGTGGTGGCGGTGCTGCTGGGGTTCCTGTCCCTGGCCAACGGCTTCAACCAGACGCTGAAAGGCTCCGGCGCGCCGGACGTGGCCATCGTGCTGCGTGAGGGCTCGGAGGCGGAGCTCAACAGCACCCTCTCGCGCGAGCAGGTTGATCTGCTGGCGCGTGGACCTGGTGTGAAGATTGGCGCGGACGGGCGCCCGATCGTCTCTGGTGAACTGTTTTTGGTGGTGGACGGCATCAAGAAGTCGTCGCGGACCAAGGCCAACATGCCGCTCAGAGGTGTCGGCGCCAACGGCCTTCTTGTGCGTAAGCAGGCCAAGATCAGCCAGGGCCGCATGTTTGCGCCTGGCTCCAACGAGATTGTGGTCGGGGCCGGTCTGCTCAGGGAGTTCGAAGGCTTTGAACTGGGTAAATTGGTACGGTTTGGGGCCCAGACCTGGCGGGTAGTGGGCGTTTTCGAGGCGCCGGGCACCGTGTTCGAATCCGAGCTCTGGGCCGACGCGCCGGTGGTGCAGAGCCTGTTCAAGCGCGGTACATCATTTCAAACGGCCCGTGTTGTCCTGACCAGCCCGGGGGCGCTGCCGGCCTTCGAGGCCTACGCCAAATCCGAACCCCGGCTGCAGCTGAAGGCGCAGAGCGAGCTGGCCTACTACGCCGCCCAGGCCGAACGTTCGGGCCTGTTGATCAGGTACTTCGGCTGGCCGCTGGGCATCATCATGGCCATCGGCGCGCTCGCGGGCGCGCTCAATACCATGTACGCCTCCGTCTCCAGCCGTGCGGCCGAGATCGCAACGCTGCGGGTGATCGGGTTCTCCGGTTTCTCGGCCTTCATGGGCACCATGGTCGAGGCGATGGTGCTGTCGGCGATCGGCGCGCTTCTCGGGGTGGCGATCTGCGCCCTGGGCTTCAATGGCCTGTCAGCCTCGACCCTGGGCGCCGGATTCACCCAGGTGGCGTTCCGGGTGCAGATCGGGCCCGAGATCATCGGTCAGGCAGTGACGCTCGCCCTGATCATTGGGCTGGTGGGCGGTATCTTCCCGGGCTGGCGGGCGGCGCGACAGAAGCCTCTGCTGGCGCTGGCGGCATGACCCGCGAAGTCGCGACAGATCTCTATCCAGCGGCGAGAGACATCCTGCAGACGCTGGTGGGCTTCGACACCACCTCACGCGGCTCGAACCTGGAGATGATCGCCTGGGTCGAGGCCTATCTGGATGATCTGGGCGTTCCCCACCGGCGCGTCGCCAACGCCGACGGGACAAAGGCCAACCTGTTGGCCTCGATCGGACCGATGATCGAGGGTGGGGTCGTGCTTTCCGGGCATACCGACGTGGTGCCGGTGGACGGCCAGCCGTGGAGCACCGACCCCTTCACCCTGACCCAGAAGGGCGACCGCCTGTTCGGGCGGGGGACCTGCGACATGAAGGGGTTCATCGCCTTGGCCCTGGCCGCTGCGCCGGAGCTTGCGGCGGCCAAGCTGTCGCGACCCGTGCATCTCGCATTTTCCTATGACGAGGAGATTGGCTGTCTGGGCGCGCCACATCTGATTGAGGTCATCCGAAACGAACTGCCTGCGCCGGCGGTGGTGCTGGTGGGCGAGCCCACCAGCATGGAGGCAGTAAATGGCCATAAGGGCATCGCTACCTTCCACGTAGCCGTGACGGGCCGCGAGGTCCACTCCAGCCAGCCGCACCTGGGAGTTTCGGCGGTGATGGAGGCGGTGACCCTGATGTCGTCACTCACCAGGCTGTCGGCGCGCCTGATGGATGAGGCGGATCCCGCCTCCCCTTTCACGCCGAAGGGTCCGACGTTGACCATCGGCATGGTTCAGGGTGGCACGGCGCACAACATCCTGGCGCGTGAGTGCAGCTTCGTATTCGACCTGCGCGCGCCGGGGCCCCGGTCACCCGCGGAAATCATCGCGCCATTTCTCGCCGAGGCGGTGGCGATGGACCAGGCGCTCAAGGCCCGCGCGCCTGAGGCCGGCGTGGTCGTCGAGATGCGCACCGACGTGCCGCCCTTCGTTCCCGAGCCTGACGGCGTCGCCGAGGCCTTCGCGCGCCGCATGGCCGGAGATAACGGCCCGCCCAGGGTCGTCGCCTATGCGGCAGAGGCCGGTCAGTTTCAGGCCGCCGGATTTTCCACCGTGATCTGCGGCCCCGGCTCCATAGATCAGGCGCACCAGCCCGACGAGTATATCGACATCTCCCAGATGCAGCGCGGCGCGCAGTTCATGCGCCGCCTGATCGACTGGGCGAGCGAAGCGGCTTGATCACGGCCCTTCGCCCGGACAGGTCCCGGGGGTTCCAAGTCAGCGCACGCGCGATCTGCAGCAGGGACGCGCGACGTCCGCGCTGCACCACGGCGCGGCTGCGGAAGATTTTCGGCGCGCCAGCGAAGGCCGCCCTGACCGCTGTCCAGATCAGCCGCGCATGGGGCCGGTTCTCGGCCCGCAGATAGATCGCGGTGAGCGCCAGCAGGTGCAGGGGTACCACCAGCGGCAGCAACGTAGCCGGCGTGTTCTTGAACAGCACCCAGAAGCGGTTGCGCGTGCCGTGGAAGACAGCAAATTCAGACTTCCGTCCCCCTGACGACGCCGATCCTACGTGGCCAACCACCGCCCCTGGAACCAGCGCCGTCGGCTCATTGGCCAACTGCAGTCGGTAGCCGAGGTCCACATCCTCGCAATAGCAGAAGAAGTCCTCGTCGAAGCCGCCGAGTTCCTGGAACAACGCCCTGTCGATCATCATCGCCGCGCCGCAAGGGGAGAAGACCTCGCCCTCCCACGCCTGGCCCACATCACGGCTGAGGTAGCCGCCGCGATAGGGAATACCGAAGATGCTCATGACGTCGCCAAGGCCATCCAGATAGCCCGGTTGATCCTCGGCCAGTTGCACCGACGTGAAGGACCGAACCGTCGGGTGGCGTTCCGACGCCGCCACCAGTTCGGCCAGCCAGTCGGGCCGGGCGAAAGCGTCAGGGTTCAGCAGAACGTACCACCTCCCGCGCGCCAACCGTGCCGCCTGGTTGCCGGCGCCGGAGAAGCCCACGTTCTCTGCGTTGCGGATCAGCCGGACAAAGGGAAAGCTTGCGGCGATTTCGGCGTCGCCGGGGTCCGGCGAGGCGTTGTCGATCACCAGGGTTTCAAAGTCCCGGAAGGTCTGGGCGGCCAAGTGTTCAAGGCAGGTGCGCAGCGTCGGGCCGGAGTTGTAGGCAAAGATGCAGACACTCAGTCGCGGCGCTTGCGTCTTGTCATCCTGCGCCGACTGGGCCATGCGACAGCTTCACTCGCTCAAACGGTAACCCATGACGATCACGCCGCTCGCCATTCCAGACCTCCTGCTTATCACGCCCAAGCGCCATGGCGATGCGCGCGGCTGGTTCTCCGAAACCTGGAGCCAGAAGGCCCTGGTCGGCACTGTGGCTGACACCGCGTTCGTGCAGGATAACCAGGCCTTCAGCGCAGCAAAGGGCACTCTACGCGGCCTGCACTTCCAGCTGGCGCCGCACGCCCAGGGCAAGCTGATCCGGGCGCTGAAGGGCGCGATTTTCGATGTCGCGGTGGATATCCGCGCAGGCTCTCCCACTTACGGCCAGTTTGTCAGCGCCGAGTTGACCGCAGAGGGCGGAGAACAGCTATGGGTGCCGCGCGGCTTCGCTCACGGCTACTGCACGATCACTGACGACTGCGAGATCTTCTACAAGGTCGATGGCCAGTACGCGCCGGACCATGAGGGCGGGATCATTTGGAATGACCCGGACCTGGCGATCCCCTGGCCGTTGGACGGCGAGCCAGTTCTTTCGGGCAAGGATCAGGTGCTGCCGCGCCTGAAGGACCTGGGCCCGGCTCAGTTCTGAGCCCATTCAGTGCGGACGCGATCGTCCCGCTCGGTCGCCATTCGGCTGGTGCGCAGTTCCGCGAAAACCTCGGGCGCCAACCTGGCCAGCGCCCAGGCCGCCGCGCCTCGGACCACGGGCGCCAGGTCGTCAACCAGTTGCTCGGCCTCGACCGCGAGAGCCGCGTCGCCTGAATTGCCGATGGCGTAGAGCACGTTGCGGACGAAACGGTCGCGGCCAATACGTTTCACCGGGTTCTTCGCGAACAGGGCGCGAAAGGTCGCGTCGTCCAACCGAACCAGGTCGACGAGCGCCGGCGCTCTCAAGACTTCCCGCGCCGCAAGCTTCTGGTCTCGCGCCATGCTGGCGAACTTGTTCCAGGGGCAGACCGCCAGGCAGTCGTCGCAGCCGTAGATCCGATTGCCCAGCGCCTCGCGGAACTCGACTGGGATCGGACCCTTGAGCTCGATGGTGAGGTAGGAAATGCAGCGCCTGGCGTCGAGCTGGTAGGGCTCCGGGAATGCTCCCGTCGGGCAGACATCCAGACAGGCGCGACATGAACCGCAGGTGGTTGGGTCGACTGCGTCGGGCGGGAGCTCGAGGGTGGTCAGGATAGACCCCAGGAACAGCCAGGAGCCGAATTCGCGGCTCACCAGATTGGTGTGCTTGCCCTGCCAGCCCAGACCAGCACGCTCGGCCAGCGGCTTTTCCAGCAGGGGCGCGGTGTCGACGAACACCTTCAGTTCACCGCCGAAACGGGTGACCAGCCAGCGGGCAAGAGCCTTCAGGCGCGCCTTGATCACCTCGTGGTAGTCATCGCCCTGCGCATAGACGCTTATGGCGGCGAGGTTGGGTTGGCTCAGGACCTGCAGCGGATTGTGGTCTGGGCCGTAGTTGACCCCCAGGACGATGGCCGATCGAGCCCCCGACCACATAGCGCGCGGATGTCTGCGGCGGCCGGCGGTGTCGGCCATCCACTCCATCTCGCCGTGCCGGCCCGCCGCGATAAAGGCTTGCAGACGCGCTGCCGCCGGCCAGGTCTCGTCGATGTCCGTGAAGCGGCAGATGTCGAAGCCGAGCCCTAGCGCCTCGCTACGGATCAGGTCGTGGTCAGGCTCAGAAATCGAGGTCGTCATAGTGCCCGGCCGGGTGCAGGCCCGGCCAGCGATCGTTGAGCAAAGGTCGGAAGCATGGCCGGGACTTCAGCTTCATGTACCAGGTCTTGCAGGCCGGAAAGTCGCGCCACGGCATGTCGCCGAAATAGTCGATGATCGACAGATGGGCAGCGGCGACGAAATCGGCCAGTGACAGGCGCTTTCCCGCCAGCCACTCGCGGCCCTGCAGCAGCTCGTCGAAAACGAAGAGGTGTTTCTTCAACCCCTCGCGGCCCTGACGAAGGTTCGGAATGTCCGGGGAACCCAGGCCCAGCAACCGCTTCTCGATCTTCTCGTGCAGGATGTAGCCGCTGGCTTCGAATTCGAACTTCCGCTCAAACCAGGTGAGCAGGCGCCGCGCCTCGGCCCGTTCAGCGGGGTCTGCAGCAAAAAGGGGCGGGTCCGGATAGGCTTCTTCCAGGTGATCGAGGATCGCGCGTCCCTCGCACAGGATGAGCGGCGGCTGGCCCTCGGTGGTTTCGACCAGGACCGGGATCATGCCGGAGGGATTCAACTTGTTCAGCTCACGCGGACGCTCCCAGTAGCGCACCGAGTTTTCGACGAACGGCAGCCGCTTCTCGCCCAGCACCAGTCGTACCTGGCGAGACACGGGATCGAGCGGAAAATGGTGGAGGGTGCGTTCGACACTCATGGGGCTTCTGCCGCGTCCTGGGCGAATCGGAATCCACTCAACAGACACCCGGGGTCTTAAGGTCTCGTTTACTGCGCCGCGCCGGTTTCTGCGAACGCTCCGCCGTGTGGCTCGGCCCGACCGCGGGGGTCCGGGTGGATCAGGATGTCGGCTGACGGAAACACCTCGAGAATCCGGTTCTCCGCCGCCACAACCGCGCGGTGCGCCGCTTCCAGAGTCATGTCAGGGTCAAGGTCCACATGCATCTGCATATGGATGAAAGGTCCGGAGGCGCGCGTGCGCAGCTGATGGACATTGGCAAGGCGACCATCCGCAGTCACCAGTCGCACGATGTCTGCGCGCGCCTCGTCGGACAGCTCGTGATCCATCAACTGACTGGCAGCCTCGCGAAACACACCGATGGCGCTCCATAGCAGGAGGGCTGCCACCGCCAGGGCCGCGAGCGCGTCCAGCCCATTCAGGCCCAGCCAGGCCGACAGGGCGATCCCGATAAGGGCCGCGATGTTCGAGGCCAGGTCCGATACATAGTGCGCGCGGTCGCCGGACACCGCCACGGACGCTGTCTGGCGTAGCACCATGGTCTGCGCCCTGAGCAGCAATAGTGTCAGGGCGATCGAGACGGCCATCACGGCGACGGCCCACCCTTCCTGCTGCAAGGGATGCGGCGCCATCAGGTCGCCGATGGCTTCGCGGGCGATCAGGGCTGCAGACGCAAACACCAGCCCGGCCTGTACCAGACTGGCAAAGGCCTCGGCTTTGCCGTGGCCGAAACGATGCTCGGCGTCCGGCGGTGCGGCGGCGTAGCGTACGGCGAAGAACGTGACGAGCGAGGCCACGAGATCCAGGCCGGAGTCCGCCAG
>NZ_JBILRO010000095.1:0-11207 GCF_044372605.1 Phenylobacterium sp. | reverse complement strand
TCCGAAGCAACCCAGGCGGCCGCCTTGATTGTGACCAGGACAGCAGCCGTCGCGACAGACATCAGCGTCACCCGCCGGGTGAGGGCCAGGGTCGCGTCGGAGGTCATGCCGTGGGTGGCGCTCATGACCTCCTAACTAGCGCCAATGAGAAAGGTCGCCAGCGCAAACGACTCGCAGGATCTACGCCGCCTTCTTTGGCATCGGGCCCACATAGATACTGGCGGGTCGGATCAACCGTCCTCCGGCGAGTTGCTCGCGAGCGTGGGCAAGCCAGCCAGCGACGCGACCCATGGCGAAGACGCATGTGAAGGCTGAGGGCGGGAAATCCAGGGCCTCCAGCAGCAGCGCCGTGTAGAACTCGACATTGGTTTGCAGGGATCGCTCGGGCTTGTGCTCGCGCAGGATGGCCAGCGCTGCAGCCTCCACGGCTTCGGCGAACTCGAGCCGTCCTTGACGGGCGTCCAGCCAGCGCACAGCGCTCTTCAGGGCATCGGCGCGTGGGTCGCGAACCTTGTAGATTCGATGTCCGAAACCCATCAGCCGGTCGCCGCGCGCCAGAGCGCTCTCGATCCAGGCCCTGGCGTTGGCCGGTTCACCGATCTCGTCCAGCATCTCGATGATCGGACCGGGCGCGCCGCCGTGGAGAGGCCCCTTCAGGGCGCTGACTCCAGCCAATACGGCTGATCCCAGGCCCGCCCGTGTCGACGCCACAACACGCGCTGCAAAGGTCGAGGCATTGAGGCCGTGGTCAGCGACCGTGACCAGATAGGTATCCAGCGCGTCGGCCTCGGCCTTGCTGCCGGGCTTGCCACGCAACATCCGCAGGATGTCGGCGGAATGCCCGAGCGTTGGGTCGGGCGCCACCGGCGCCTCGCCTGACTGGGCGCGCACCACAGCGGCTGTGAACACCGCCGGCGCCGCCAGCAGCCGGAACGCGACCGCGAGATCATCGCCGTCCGCCAGCTGGGCGGTGAGCGCACGCATCGCCTCGATGGGCGTGCGGTCCAGTAGACCGGTGTCCAGCGCTGACACCTCGGCGAATACTTCGGCGCGGGCTCTGCCCAGGGCCGCCGGGACATCGGCGGGAAGATCCGGGTAGAAGCCCTCGAACAATAGGGCCACCACATCCTCGTAATGGGCGTGCCCCGCCAGTTCGTCCAGCGACCGACCCCGAATGATCAGAACGCCGGCGGCGCCGTCTACCTCGGACAGGACGGTCTCGGCGGCGACAACGCCTTCCAATCCATCTGACATGACAATCTCCTTCTCTCTTGTGAGCGCAGGAAAACGCCGCCAGTATAGTGCCGTCAATCTTGATCAATGTGATCAATATAAATGTCTGCCGCTGACTGGATCTCCGCCGAGGAAGCCCGCGACCGCCTGGGGGTGCGCGCCCAGACCCTCTACGCCTATGTCAGCCGTGGCCGTGTGCAGGTGCGACCCGATCCGGGTGACAGCCGCCGCAGCCTCTATCGCGCCGCCGACATCGCCGCGCTGACCGAACGCAAGTCCCGCAGCCGCAAGGTCTCGGAAGTGGCGACCGGGGCCATAAACTGGGGCGAGCCGGTCCTGTCGTCCGCCATCACCACCGTCAGCGGCGGCCGGCTTTTCTATCGCGGCCGCGACGCCATTCGCCTGGCCGAGACAGAGACCCTCGAGTCGGTTGGTCGATTGCTGCGCGGCGGCCATGGCGTGGCGCTGAAGCGCACCGAGCGGCCCACTCCCCCGTCGGGGTCTGATATGCGAGCCCGCGCATTTGCTGCCCTGGCCGATCGCGCGTCGGCAGATCCCCCGGCTCGTGGTCGCGCGCCGCTGGCTTTGGCCGTGGAGGCAGCCACCCTGCTGGACGTCCTGACTGACGCCATTGCCGGCGAGGTCGGCGGCGGCGCCATCCATAACCGGCTGGCTTTCGCGTGGGGACTTGGTCCCGGCAGTCCCGGCGCCGACCTGATCCGGCGCATCTTGGTTCTGGTGGCGGACCACGAACTGAACGCCTCGGCGTTTGCCGCGCGGGTTTCGGCATCTACCGGCGCGTCGCTGGCAGCTTCCGCCCTGGCGGGGCTCGCGACGCTGTCCGGACCCCGTCACGGTGGAGCCACGGCCGCGGTTCAGAAGTTTGCTGCGGAGGCGGCACAACTCGGTCCGCGAGAGGCCATCGCCGGGCGCTTGACCGATGACCGCGCCCTGCCGGGGTTTGGTCACAACCTCTATCCGGAAGCAGACCCGCGCGCCGCCGCCCTACTGGCGCGTTTTTCCCCAACGCCGGAGTTGGCGGGACTACAGGACGCTGTCTGGTCTGTGACCGGACTGGCGCCCAACGTCGACTTTGCCTTGATCGCCGCCTGCGAGGCGCTGAAACTTCCCAGGGATGCGCCGTTCGCCCTGTTCGCCGTCGCCCGCTGCGCCGGCTGGATCGCGCATGCCATCGAGCAGGGTCAGGCCGACACTTTGATCCGTCCTAGGGCGCGGTACATCGGGCCGGAGCCAGAGGGAACCTGAACGCCGAAGCCCCAAAATCAACAGAATGTTCACGCTGATCCGCGACCTCTGGGTGCCGCCGTTTGAGGCAGGAGTATCGCTGTGCCGGACTGGGTCTACGCTGTAATTCTGGCGGTCATCGAAGGCCTGACCGAGTTCATCCCGGTTTCGTCCACTGGCATGATGCTGCTGGCCAAGAAGGCCATGGGTCTGCCGGACGGGTTCTGGGACACCTTTGCGGTGATGATCCAGCTGGGCGCGATTCTGGCCGTGGTCGCGCTCTACTTCACCAAACTCTGGAAACAAGTAGTGAGCCTGCCGACCGACCCCCAGGCGCGTCAGTTCGCGCTGACAGTGATCGTGGCCTTCGCGCCCTCGGTTGTCCTGGGGCTCATCTTCCACGACTTCATCAAGGCCGTGCTGTTCGCCAGCGCGGAGGTCCAGTGCATCTCGCTGATCCTTGGCGGCATCGTGCTGCTGTTCGTTGACCGCATCGCGCCAAAGCCGGTCGTGGATGACCCCTTCAAGCTACCCTGGCAAAAGGCGCTGGTGATCGGCCTGTTCCAGGTGCTGGCGATGGTGCCTGGGGTCTCGCGGTCCGGCGCCACCATTGTCGGCGGCATGCTGTTCGGAGTGGAGAAACGCGCGGCGGCGGAGTTCACCTTCTTTCTGGCCATCCCGACCATGCTGGGCGCCTTCATCCTCGACGCTTGGGAAAGCCGTGCCCAGCTGACGGACGAGACAATGCCGCTGATCGCCATCGGATTCGTGGTGGCCTTTGTCGTCGCTATCGTGGTCATCCGGGCCATGCTGGCGATCCTGACCAGCCGGGGTCTGGCACCTTTCGGCTGGTTCCGGATCGTGGTTGGCGTCGTCGGGCTGGGGCTACTGACCTGGGCCTAGAGCACGACAGCTTGAAGTGGATACCGGTTCAAGCGCCCGTCGTGCTCTAAAGATTTGATAGCGAGCCTGTTTATCCGGTTCAGATGATTCCATCTGAACCGGACAGGCTCTAGCTCCTCGTCTCAGCCCTGCGGATGCACCGCCATCACCCGGTCTTCCTGATCGGCGTACTGCCCGCCCTTGCGGTAGCGGTAGAGGTAGGTGGGCAGAATGGCTTCCAGGGTCGACGGGGTGATCCCAAGTTCGGCGAGACCGGGATAGACGCCACTGACCACGTTGTCGGTCTTCAGCAGCTCGACCTGATCGGAGGTCACCGGCGGCGGCAACACAGCCGCTGTGAGATCGCCCACCTTGCCCAGCAGGCCCGCCACCGAAAACGGAATAGGTGCCAGCAGGCGGCGCTGGTCGATCTGTACCAGCAGCATCTCCATCAATTCGCGGAAGGTGAAGACGCCGGGGCCGCCCAACTCATAGGTCTGGCCGGGATTGTCCACGTCACCGACGATGCGGGCCAGCGCCTGACCGACGTCGCCCACAAACACCGGCTGGAACCGCGTCGCGCCGCCGCCGATCAGGGGCAGAGCGGGGCTCAGCTGCGCCATGGCGGCGAAGCGGTTGAAGAACCCGTCGCCCTGACCGAACACGATGGACGGGCGCACGATGGCGGCGTCTGGATAGACCGCCCGGACCTCGATCTCGGCCTCGGCTTTGGTGCGGGCGTACTTTGCCGATGAGTTCTCATCGGCACCGAGCGCCGACATCTGAACCAGACGCTCGACGCCCATGGCGCGGCTGACCTCGGCGACATTCCGCGCGCCCATCACGTGGACTGCCTGGAAGCCCTGTCGCCCTGTCTCATAGAGAAGACCCACCAGATTGAGCGTCGCGGTGGCACCCTCAAGCGCGCGTTCCAGAGACGGCCGGTCGCGCAGGTTGGCCTGAACCACGTCGATCTGGCCGACGTCGCCCAGCAGGCGCATGCGGTAGGCGAGGTTCGGGTTGCGCACGGCGACCCGGATCCGCCACCCGGCCTTGGCCAGATATCGCACGGCTTGCGTGCCCACGAAGCCGGATCCGCCGAAGACTGTGACGAGGTTTTGCATCCTCGCGAATTAGACGATGACGCCTCATCGGGCAATGCGAATGCCGAGGGCTTTGAAAAGCCGACGTTGACCGCGTGAAGGCGGCGCCATATGTAGCCGCCTCCCGATCCGACGGACCGGGCCCAGGTGGCGGAATTGGTAGACGCGCTGGCTTCAGGTGCCAGTGGCTTAACGGCCGTGAAGGTTCGAGTCCTTTCCTGGGCACCACCCCTCAGATACTATGGAGGGTGGCGTCGGTTTCGGAGATCTTTTGCCAGGTGACGACTTTCGTTCATGAGGGTGACCTCCCCGACGGGGCCCTGGCCGGTGCGACACTGGTCGCCATCGATTCGGAGACCATGGGGCTGCGCCTCGGGCGGGATCCGCTGTGCGTGGTGCAATTATCGGACGGCGCGGGCGATGCGCATCTGGTGAAACTGGACCGGTCGACCTACGACGCGCCCAATCTCAAGAGGTTACTGGCAAATCCGGCGGTCACCAAAATTTTTCACTTCGGGCGTTTTGATATCGCCATGTTCTGGCTGCATCTGGGGGTGGTGACCGCGCCCGTCTACTGCACCAAGATCGCCTCGAAGCTGGCCCGCACCTACACCGACCGTCATGGCCTGAAGGACGTGACCAAGGAGCTGATGGGCGTGGATCTGTCGAAGGCCCAGCAGAGCTCCGACTGGGGGGCGGCGAAGCTGTCGCCGGACCAGATCGCCTACGCCGCCTCGGACGTGGCGCATCTGCACGCCCTGCGGGTTCGCCTGGACGAGATGCTGGTCCGGGAGGGCCGCGACCATCTGGCGCGCGCCTGTTTCGAGTTCCTGCCGCACCGCGCCGTGCTTGATGTCGCCGGATGGGAAGATGTCGACATCTTCGCTCACAGCTGAGGGCGCGAGATGACGACCACCGATCCTGCAATGGCTGACGCGCTCCCGCCCCAGCACCGTCGCGCGGACTTCGAGCGCTGGCGGCGGCGTTCGCGCCTGATCCGCACGCTGAGGATCGCCCTGCCGGCGGTGATCGTGCTGATCTTCATGGGGCTGGCCGGCAGCGTGGCCTGGTCGACCTTCAATTCCGCGCCCAAGACCGCCGTCGGCGCCGGCGACGAGCCGATCCGCCTGCTGACGCCCAGGTTTGTGGGCCGCGACACCAAGGGCCGCGCCTTTGTGCTGACCGCTGAATCGGCCACGCGGGACCGGCTGGACTATCAGCGGGTGATCCTGAAGAAGCCGACCCTCGTGCTGGACGAGAACGGTCCGGACCTGTTGCGGATGACCGGCGTCGACGGGATCTTCCATGAGCAGGACGGCAAGCTGGAACTCACCAACGGTGTCAGCGTCGCCGACGCCAGAAACACCTTCGAGACGGCATCGTCGCTGTTTGACACCAAATCCGGCGAGGTTATCGGTTCCGGGCCCATTCAGGGCGCGGGAGGTCTTGGAGAAATCCGCGCAGAGTCCTATGGCGTTTACAGCAAGGGCGAACGCATGGTCTTCAAGGGCGGCGTGCGCACGCGCCTGGAGACGAAAAAGTGATCCGGGCGGAACATAGGACCATCATGACGTCGCTAGCCGCCAACGCCGTACTCGCTGTCGCCATTGCCCTCATGTCGGGCGCGCCGGCGCTCGCCCAGGGGCTGGGCCCCAATTCCGACGGGCCGCTGGACATCACCGCCGACGAACTGGAAGTGCAGAACAAGACCTGCATCTCGGTCTGGCGCGGCCGGGCCGAGGCGCTACAGGGCCAGTCGCGGCTGCGCGCCGACCTGCTGCGCGCGGTCTTCGAGCCGACGCCGGGCCAGGCCGGGACCAGCGGCATCGGGGCCAACGCCTGCGGCGCCCTGATCCGGCTGGAGGCCGAAGGGTCGGTCTTCTACGTGACCGGCAAGGACCAGCGGGTGCGCGGCGACGCGGGCGCCTATGACGTGGGTTCCGAGACCGTCACCCTCACCGGCGATGTCATCGCCGTTCAGGGCCAGAACGTGCTGCGCGGCAGCCGCATGGTGTTCAATACCGAGACCGGCGAAGGCCGCATGATGGGCGCCTCCACGGGCCGGAACCAGGGCGCGCGGCCACGCGGCGTCTTCTATCCCGCCAAGAAGAAGGCCGACGCCCCGTCATGAACGCGCCGCACCGGATAGACGCCAGCGACGCCATCCCCTCCGAAGGCCTGGTGGTCGACAATATCGGCAAGTCCTTCCGCGGCCGTCCCGTGGTCAAGGGCGTGAGCCTCAGGCTGTGTCGCGGTGAGGTGGCCGGCCTGCTGGGCCCCAACGGCGCGGGCAAGACCACCTGCTTCTACATGATCACCGGCCTGATCCCGGCCGACTACGGCGCGATCTATCTGGACGGCGAGAACATCACCGCCCAGCCGATGTATCAGCGCGCCCGCATGGGCGTGGGCTACCTGCCGCAGGAAACCTCGATCTTCCGCGGCATGAGCGTCTGGGAAAACGTGATGGCGGTGGTGGAGCTGCGCCAGCGCGACCACCAGAAGGCCCGGGCCACGGTCACCCAGCTGCTGGAAGAACTGCACATCGAGCGCCTGCGCGACTCGCCGGCGATCGCGCTGTCCGGCGGTGAACGCCGCCGGGTGGAAATCGCACGCGCCCTGGCCTCGGAGCCGTCGTTCATGCTGCTGGACGAACCGTTCGCCGGCATCGACCCGCTGGCCATCGCCGACATCCGCGAGGTGATCAGCTATCTCAAGACCCGCGGCATCGGCATCCTGATCACCGACCACAATGTCCGCGAGACCCTGGACATCATCGACCGCGCCTCGATCATCCACGCGGGCGAGGTGCTGTTCGAGGGCAGTCCGGACGAGATCGTCGACGATCCGGAAGTGCGCCGGGTCTATCTGGGCGACCGGTTCACCTGACCGCGGCTGCGCCGGAAGGGTTGGCCGCAGAAAACGCAGACAAGCGCAGAATTTCGCGATGTCAGCGAAATCCGAGTGCCGGGACACAAACGGCGGGGCGTGAGCGATCGGGGAACCGCGCGGGGCGGCTTGCCGGGACTACGCCGAAATTTCGCTGACAGTTGCAATAACCCAGGATGCGAGCGTTCAACGGCACTATGGATTAGGGGTTATTGCAACTGTCACCGAAATTCCCCGCTTGTTGGCCCGAACCCAACGGGGAGAAACGACCCTGAGCGGCATTTGGCGACGTCGGCTTCGGGGATTGTGTTGGGTCTAAGGCCCAGTCGTCACTTTCCAGCTAAGGCTCGATCTACGACACCTTCAACCTGCAGCCCCACCTCGTCCGCCGACCGTCCCTCCGAACGCTTCGAGCCCAGGCTTTTCGGACGTGGGACACTGCGACCGCCGCCGCGTGATCACTGGGCCGGGGAGGAGCCTCTGTGGCTCGGCGAAGTTAACCTGTCAGCTCCGGCGACCAAGCGGTCATCATATAAATGATAAATCATTATGATGCGAAATACTCATACTTCCTATTGGTTGAATCGTCTGGATGGGTCCGTTTCGGGTCCGTAAGCTCGGCTTTTTTCCTCGTGGGTAGAGACCATGAACATCACGAATTTGGCGGTGGCGACTAGGTTCGCAGCTTTCTGCGGTGACCAGGCGTTGGCCGCCCCGCTTGTAGGAGTGGCGAAGACGCGTGCGGGTCATAATGCAAAATGGTTCAGCGGTATGACTGGAGCAATCGTACGTTCGCCCAAAGCGGCAGTGGGTGTGGCATCAGCGGCGCTGTTCGTCGCTGTTATGTCCGGTCCGGTACAGGCCGCCGTCGTTCAGGGATCCGGTGGGATCATCACAAATCGACCATGTCCTGATGGACCGGCCGCCTGCGTTGTCGGTTTCAACAGGCTGCAGCCACATCAATACTTTGGCGGCTATGGCCAGGGGTTTTCAAGTTCAACCATTTCGCTGAACAACGGTGCTTCCGGCTCAGTTGCGGCCAGTTTTGGCGCGGACTACCTGCCAACGGTCAGGGTCGGGTCCGTGGCTGGCGCGGACACGCGCACGGGTGGTAGCGCAACGGCATTCCAGAGCTTTACCTATGATGGCTCCCTTGCCATCGATTTGGCCATCAGCGGCCAGTTGCATTTCTTCACTTCCGGCGATGTGGCAGGCCCGTTTGGCGCAGACGAATTCGCAGGTGACGGCTCATTGAATGTCGCGTTCGGTTTGATGAGAGTTTCGGATCTGACCAGTGTGATCAGTCCATCCAGCACCGGCCAAGACATCGTTTCCAGCGTTTCATCGAGCTTTGCAGACTGCAACTCGGGTGCGCTCGCGGCTGGCGGTTATAACTCATCTGGCCTTCAGGCTGGTGAGCACACCGTCAGTATCGGTCTTTCAAGCAGGTGCGGTGGCGGCGCGATCAGGATCAATCCGGGTGACAGCTTCGTTGATTTCGCCACGCTACAGGCCATCTCGAACCGGAGTGGCTTCCTCGACGCAACCCAGACGTTCTCCGTTCAATACGATGAGCAGAACACCTTCTTCGCGGACACACAGAATTCCGTCGGTGCGGGCTTCCTGAACAGCAATATCACCCAGGGGGCAGCTGTGCCTGAGCCCAGCACCTGGGCGATGATGATCATCGGCTTTGGTGCCGCTGGCTCCATGATCCGCCGCCGCAAGGCTGTGGTCGCATAAACCTCTGCGTCTGACTGACACGCGCCGCCGGTCGCAGGATCGGCGGCGTTTCTGTGTCTGGGTCGGTCCCGGCGCATGACCGCTTTCCCCCCATTGCGGAAGTTCACGAGGTCCGCTTTCGGGCCGGAGGCAAACGACCCCTCCTGACCCCAACCCGACCCTTGCCTGCGCACCGTCCGCCAATCCCCACCTCCCATCCTGCTTTCCCCGCCAACTTTGGGCTGACCGTGGGGTTTGCGGGGTGGTGCGCCTCGCGGGCGGCAGCCGGGCGGGGTGGTTGCGGGCGCGGCGCCCACGTCCCGGGCCTGTGCGGCGGCAGCGCCCCCTCCGTCGGCGTAGCCGACACCTCCCCCGTGGACGGGGGAGGTTGCGTGTGGGGTTGGGCGGGTTGCGGCGGTCTGCGCGTGTCCGGTTGTCCGGGCCAGGCGCCGGGCGGGCACGAAAAAGGGCCCGCGAGGGGCCCTTGTCCGGAACTTGGGGTCAGGCCCGGGGGATCAGGCGCCGAGGCTGGCGGAACCGAAGGCGGCGATCAGGCCGAGGGCCATCAGGAACGCCGGGGCGAGACGGTCGAGGGCGCGTTCGAAGCGGATGAGGGTCATGGGGCACACCTTGCGGTCTTGTCGGGGAACCCCGGGGGAGCGGGGCTGTCCGTGTGGACAACCTCTATGTAGCGCAATCTGAACACTGCATAGATCACCGATTTCACAGATCGGGTATGTGATTTTGCATAGCCCGGGCCCGGGCGATCAGGCGCCGAGACTGGCGGACCGGCCTGCTGCATCCATCAAAATCATGTTGCGCCTATATAAATCAAATGCTTTATATCCGGGGCTTGATTGGAATGCGATGTGAGGAAACAGCATGGGCGACCAGATTCCGGATAGGGCGGCAGATGACTATCGCCGCATGACGGGTCAGGAAGGACTCGACATTCTGCGCCGCGAGTGGCTGGCGATCGCGCGATCCTCGGATATCCCGCAAGCTGGCGACTATCTCAGCTTTGACATGCTGTCTGAACCGATCGCGCTCGTCCGTCAGACAGACGGCTCCGTCGCCGGACTGTCCAATGTCTGCCGGCATCGGATGGCGACGCTTCTGGACGGTTCGGGCAATACCCGCACCCTGGTCTGCCCGTATCATCGCTGGACCTACGGGCTGGACGGAAGGTTCGTCGGCGCTCCGTGCATGAAAGAGCATCGCACGCTGACAGAGACGCAGAATCTGCCGCGCTTCGATGTTGCAGAATGGCAGGGCTGGATATTCATCCGGCTTGAAGGCGAAGGCCCGTTCCCCGCCCATCGCTTTGACGCGCTTGAACCGCGTTTCGATGAGCGCGGCATCGGCTCATGGGTGACCGCGGGCTGGATCGATTATCCCTCGCCGTGGAACTGGGCCCTGATGATCGAGAACTTCTCGGAATCCTATCATCATCTGGCGGTCCACACGGAGACGCTGCAGCCCTTCTGGCCGGCCGCCGAGACATACGCGGTCGATACCGGCGAGAACTATGCCGAGCTTCGCCATCCGGTCGATCCCGAACAGGGGACGTTCACGGTCTTCACGCTGTTCCCGCTTCTCGCCTTCGCAGTCCAGGATCCGCTACCTGTTGTGGTCTGGCCACGGATCATTGTCAGGGACGAGGGGTATTTCGACCTTCGAATGTATCTCATCGTGGATCCATCGCTGGCGGCAGACGCGGCTCTGATCGATGGGCTTCGCGCGGTGATTGATCGCATCCACCGCGAGGACATTCCCCTCATGGAGCGTGTATGGCGGGGGACGCAAAGCCGGCTCGCAGGCCTTGGCCCGCTCTCCGACCTTGAGCGCCCGCTTGAACTTTTCCATGACTACATGGCGAAAAGGCTGCCGCCCGGCTAAACCCGCCGCACCATGACTGCTGGACTGGAAAAACAGGCGGCTGCGCCGCGCCGACTGAGGGCCGATGCGCTTGCGACCCGCGAGCGGCTTGTCGAAACTGCGATCATCATGTTCGCCGAGCGCGGTCTCCACGGCGTTTCCCTGAGGGAGATCGGCGAACAGGCAGGCGCCCGAAACACCGGAGCCGTTCACTATTATTTCGGCGGCCGGCGGGCGCTGATCCTGGCGGCTCTC
>NZ_JBILRO010000126.1:0-9407 GCF_044372605.1 Phenylobacterium sp. | reverse complement strand
GCCATGGGCGGTCAAGGCGCCGGCGGGCGGCCCGACTTTGCCCAGGGCGGTGCACCGGACGCCTCGCGTGCTGACGAGGGTCTGGCGGCGGTGAGGGCGGCCCTGGCCGGCTGAGTTGCGGCGGAGATCTGTGGAGAACCTTCTCCCCTCAGGCGAGTCACATTGCCCGCCATCTGGCCGATCGTAGATTGGCCGCGGTCGAATGGACCAGGTTTTTTGCTATCGACCTAAAGTGGTCGAGTTAGGGTTCTTCAAGATGCGCAGTCTCATTTCCGCGTTGGCGCTAGGTACGGCAGTCCTCGTGGCGCCGACCGCCGACGCCGCTGCGCTGCTATTCAATTTTGATGCGGCGGGATCCAGCATCGCCGTGACCGAGAACAGCCGCCTGTGCCTGCCATTCTCGGGCTGTGCGCTCTCCGCCAGCCTTTTGACGCCCTTCAGCAGCCTGACAATCGAAGAAGGTGCATCGGAGACTTTTGATTTTGCGAGATTTGATATCTCGGGCGGCATCGGCGGCGACTCCGACGCGCGGATTGAGACACGCCTTGCGTTTACCTCCCCGTCAATCGCATCGGCTGGCACGGGCGGGACTGCCTTTTATCTGCGGGCGGGATCGATCAGCCGCCCGGGTGTATTGGCCGGTACGTTCACCTGGGATAACCCGGCGCAACAGTTTACGGCCCAGGACGGATCAAAATTTACTTTCAAATTCAATGATGTAGCCGGTTTCATCACTGGGGGAAGCGCCAGGAGTTCGTTGACGTTGACCGTCGACAGTGTTGCGGTCGTTCCGGAGCCGGCGACCTGGGCGATGATGATTGGCGGCTTCGGCATGGCCGGCGCGATGCTGCGACGCAGGCGCTCGGCGACCGCCTGATCCAACGGCGCGGCCCGGCTGCGCCGGGCAGTCAGGGCCGCGTTCGCCGTATGCCTTCGCCTGCATGACAAAGGCAGGGTGGGCAAACGGCCGTGTTTTTTCCGCCACACCTGCCCTGCTGCTGTCGCTTCAAAGGCGAACAGGGCCTGAAACCCTGTCGCGGATTTCATGCTGCGTGGGCGCGAGTCAACTTGTTGCGCAGACGCAGTGTCTGATGTCGAGGGTATCGCGGAATCAGACGTTAAAGACTCATGGTCGCCTCCGGAGGACGGAACCCGGGTCCGCCTTCGTGAAATCCGCCATGATCCAGGGCGGCGGCCTCCGCGTCGGGGGCGCCGGTGATCACCGATGCTCTCCTCGCCCGCGAGAGCTATCGCGGGAATGAAAACAAAAGAACGAAAGCTCAGCCTCAGGCTGCGGCCAGTTCCTTGGCCAGGTTCGCTGCGACCTTGTCGAGGAAGCCTTCCGTGGTGAGCCAACCCTGGGTGTCGCCGACCAGCAGCGCCAGGTCCTTGGTCATCGAGCCGCTCTCGACCGTAGAGACGCAAACCTTCTCGAGGATCTCGGCGAACCGGTCCAGCTCCGTGTTGCCGTCCAGCTTGGCGCGATGCTTTAGGCCCTGGGTCCAGGCGAAGATCGAGGCGATGGAGTTGGTGGAGGTGCTCTCGCCCTTCTGATGCTGACGATAGTGTCGGGTCACGGTCCCGTGGGCGGCCTCGGCCTCCATGGTCTTGCCGTCGGGGGTTATCAGGACGGAGGTCATCAGGCCCAGTGAGCCAAAGCCCTGAGCCACGGTGTCGGACTGAACGTCGCCGTCGTAGTTCTTGCACGCCCAGACGTAACCGCCGGACCACTTCATCGCCGCGGCGACCATGTCGTCGATCAGGCGGTGCTCATAGGTCAGGCCAGCCGCCTTGAACTTGTCGAGGTAATCCGCCTCGTAGACCTCCTGGAAGATATCCTTGAAGCGTCCATCATAGGCCTTGAGGATGGTATTCTTGGTGGAAAGGTAGAGCGGATAATTGCGCGCCAGGGCGTAGGCGAAGCTGGCCTGAGCGAAGTCGCGGATCGAATCATCGAGGTTGTACATGGCCAGGGCCACCCCGGCGCCGGGGTAGTTGAACACCTCGCGCTCGATGGTCTCGCCGTTTTCGCCCTTCCAGGTTAGTGTCATCGAACCAGGGCCGGGGACCTTGAAGTCGGTCGCGCGGTACTGGTCGCCGTAAGCGTGGCGGCCGATGATGATGGGCTGGGTCCAGCCCGGCACCAGGCGCGGCACGTTTTTGCAGATGATCGGCTCACGGAAGACCACGCCGCCCAGGATGTTGCGGATCGTGCCGTTGGGCGACTTCCACATCTGCTTGAGCTTGAATTCCTCCACCCGCGCTTCGTCAGGGGTGATGGTGGCACATTTGATGCCGACGCCATGCTTCTTGATCGCCTCGGCGGCGTCGACGGTCACCTTGTCGTCGGTGGCGTCACGGTTTTCCATGCTGAGGTCGTAGTACTCGATCTCCAGATCGAGGAAGGGGAAGATCAGCTTGTCCTTGATCCATTTCCAGATGATCCGGGTCATCTCGTCTCCGTCGAGGTCGACGACGGGATTGGCGACTTTGATCTTGGCCATGAGGGACAGGCGCTCCGGAAGAAATATGATCGTCGCCGTATAGCCGCCACACGCGCCAACGCAAAGGCTGTGAACGCGATCTAGCCGATCGCACGCACCGCGGCGCCTGCAACGCGGGCGATCAGGGCGTCCGCTGCAGCGTCGTCGACGGTCGAGCCCGAAAGAAAAGCAACGATGGCGTAGGCGCGTTTGTCGGCCAGGGTGAAGATACCCACGTCGTTGCAGGCAGGCCGAAGGCCGAGATGATACCCGCTGAAGCCGGTGCGATGCGCCAGCACGGCGTCAGATGGCAGGCCCGCCCGCAGTCGACCCGGCGCGCTGACGTTACGAACCATCATGGTGCGGAGCTTTTCTGCCGAGTTTGCGGAGATCAGGTCATTGCGATTGAGGCGCTGCAGGAACTCCAGCATGCCGCGTGGAGTGGCCGAATCACGCCCGTCGGTCATGTGAGCCCGCATGGCGGCCAACCTCGTAGCCTCGGGAATCCTTGCCCGCGCGGCGTCATAGACCGCACCGTCGCGCCATTCCGGCCGGAACGAGGGCATACCGTTCACCTCGGGCTGCAATTCGCGCTCATATCGATCCACGCGGATGCCGGTGAGATTGCGCGAGGCCAGCCAGGCCGTAATGGCGCCGGGCCCTCCGATACGCTTCATCAGAACATCGGTGGCGGTATTGTCGCTGGTGACCACCATCGCTTCCAGCAACTCGCCCAGCGTGTAGGTGTCGCGCTCTGGCCAGGCGCTCGCTACAGGTGAGAACTGGGTTGAAAGCTGAGTCTCTTGCAGGACAACGCGCTCACCGAGGGTCAGCCGTCCGCCATCCACCTCACTGAGCACGGCGGCGCCTACCGGCAGTTTGACCACGCTCTGCATGGGAAACGGGCGTTCCGGGTTGAACAGGTAGCTCTCGCCGTTTTCAAGGTTCATCAGGCCGAACCCCAGGATGCCGGGACGCGCGTCGGTGGCTATCGCCTTCACAGCGCGCTCGAGGCCCGCAAGATCGATCGGGGGCGTCCTTGACGCAGTAATCGGCATGCGCGCCTGGCAGGCCGAAATCATAAGGGAAGGGGCGGCGGCCAGCAGGCTTCTGCGGTCGAGGGTTGCCATCCGGCAAGGAGCCTTCTCTAAACGCGACATGGTTGAAGCATCGCCGACAGCGCCTGTCATAATCCTGAACGCCCCCCAGATGGCGGAAAACATCGGCGCTGTAGCCCGGGTGATGGCGAATTTCGGCCTGGCTGACCTCCGGCTGATCAATCCGCGCGACGGGTGGCCACAGGAACGGGCATGGGCCCTGGCCTCAGGGGCGGAATGGCCGCTGAATGACGCGCGGGTCAGCGACACGGTGCATGAGGCGATCGCCGACCTCAATCTCGTGTTTGCTACGACAGCGCGACCCCGTGAACTTCAGCTGCCGATCCTGACCCCGCGAGCAGCGGCGGCCGAGCTTTTGGCGGCCTCGACGCGCGGAGAACGGGTCGGACTGATGTTCGGCGGCGAGCGCGCCGGACTTGAGACGGCGGATATCGCGCTTTGCCAGGCGGTCGTTACAATCCCTATCGACCCTAAGTTCCGGTCGCTGAACCTGGCGCAGGCGGTGGCGATCAATGCCTATGAGTGGCGTGCGACATTGAGCGATGCGCCGCCGACGATCTTCCGGGAGCATTCACCTCCCGCCGATGGCGCCGCGATGCTGGGTCTGTTCGAGCATCTGGAAAGGGAACTGGACGTCGCCGGATTCTTCCATCCGGCGGACAAGCGGCCTTCAATGGTTCAGAACCTGCGCTCGGCGCTCGGCAAGGGGCGCTTGTCGGAGCAGGAGGTTCGCACTCTACGCGGGGTCGTAACGGCTCTTTCGCGGGGGCGCGGTCGGGTGCTGGACAAACTGGCCCGGCAGAAGGCTGAACGAGAGGCGGGCGAATGAGCTTTGCCGCTCTGCTGCGGTCGCTGCCGATCCCCATCATCCAGGCGCCGATGGTGGGCGCCTCCTCGCACGGCCTGGCGATCTCTGTCAGTCTGGGCGGCGGTTTGGGTTTTCTGGCCGCCGGGGCGATGGCGGCCGCCGAGATCGGGCCGGCCGTGGCAGCGATGCGGTTGGCGACAGACGCACCCTTCGGCGTGAACCTGCTGATGGCGCCCACGCTGGCGCCTGACCCGCAGGATGTGGCGCGCGCGCTGGACCGGCTGACTGTATGGTACGAGGAACTTGGCCTGCCTACGCCGGCACCGCCCAACATCTTCGCCCCGGACTTTGGCGCCCAGCTGGAAGCCTTGACCGCCGCGGCGCCTCCGGTGGCCTCGTTCGCATTCGGGGTGCTGAACGGCCGGCAGGTCGAGGCGCTGCATCGGGCTGGCAGCTATGTGGTCGGGACCGCCACGACGGTCGCCGAGGCCCAGGCCTGGGCTGATGCTGGCGCAGATGGCCTCTGTGCCCAGGGTATGGAGGCCGGAGGCCATCGCGGCCACTTTCTGGAGGACCTCGAGGCCAGCCTGATCGGGACCATGGCCTTGATTCGCACTGTGCGCGCCGCCGTGGATCTGCCGGTGATCGCGGCGGGCGGGATCATGGATGGCCACGGCGTGGCCGCGGCCCTGGCGCTGGGCGCCGAGGCTGTACAGATGGGGACGGCGTTCCTGCTGGCCGACGAGGCGCTCACGTCGCGGCCCTGGCGCCGGGCGATCGCCACCGTTGGTGATGATCCGACGCGGTTGACGCGGGCCTTCACAGGCCGCCATGCTCGCGGAATACAGAACCGGTTCATGCGCGAGTTGCAGTTGGTCCAGAACGAGGTTCCGGACTATCCGGTGCAGAACCGGCTGACCCAGCCGCTGCGCGCTGCGGCCGCGTTGGCGGATGATCCGGATATGATCTCGCTGTGGGCGGGGCAGGGGGTGGCGCTGGCTCCAACCGGAGCGGCCGCCGATCTGTTGCGACAGTGGTGGGCGGAAGCAGGTGGCGCGGCCAGAGGGGTCGTGGCGCGATACGAGAAGGGGAGCCAATCGTGACGGATCTCAGGACGGCGGCGCGTCTGGCCTATCTTTTCGCACTGCCATTGGTGGAGGTGGCCTCCACAAGGCAGCGGGGTCAGACGCTGGGTCATATGATGGGTGTGTTCTCCCATGTGCGCCGCCTGGCCAATCATCGTCACCGTGCGGTTACAACACCCAACAACGACACGCTCTATTCCACCGCCCAGATCGACCTGTCTGCGGGGCCAGTCTCCATCACCCTGCCGCCAGCGGGCGAGCGGTACCTGTCGCTGGCCCTGATGGATGCCTATACCAACAACTTCGCCATCCTGGGCACGCGGACGACGGGCCCGGACGGGGGGATGTTCCGGCTGGTCGGCCCGGGCGAGGCGGTCGAAGGCTGGAACGTCATCCGGGCGCCGACCAACCATGTCTGGGCCCTGGCCCGCATCCTTGTGGACGGCCCGCACGACCTCGAGGCGGCGCGCGAGGTTCAGGCCGGGATTTCGATGCAGGGGCCAGCAACAGAGACCCCGGGTCCCTATGCGCTGCGGTCGGCGGACTGGCGTGCGTATTTCGACAGCGCTGCGGCCCTGATGGCCGCCAATCCGCCGCCGGTCACCGACCTTGCGATCCTGCGGGCCATAGCCCCGATGGGCCTTGCCGAAGGCTTCGACCCCCGCCGGTTCTCCGACGCCGACATCGCCGAGATCGAGGCAGGTGTCACCGAGGCGCGTTCTGCGGTCCGCAAGGGCGGCCTCGGTGGGGCGAGCTATGTAGGAGGTTGGTCCTATCCCAGTTCGCGGCTCGGCGATTTCGATCAGGACTACGCCTATCGCGCCGCGGTCGCATTGTCGGGACTGGCCGCCCTTCCACCAGCCGAGGCCATGTACATGCGCGCGGAGGGCCACGGCGCCCGCGACCTGCTGGACGGAACGAAGGCCTGGCGCCTGCACTTTCCGGCAGACCGGCCGCTGCCGGTCAATTCGTTCTGGTCGCTAAGCCTCTATGAGGCGACGGACGACGGGCAGTACTTCTTCACCGACAATCCCCTGGAGCGCTATGCGATCGGCGACCGCACGCCGGGCCTGAAGACCAATGCCGACGGCTCGCTGGATATCTGGATCGGTCATGCCGACCCCGGCCCGGAGCGGACGAGCAACTGGCTGCCGGCCCCGGCCGGGCCCTTCGCAGTGTTCCTGCGCGCCTACCTGCCGAAACCCGAACTTCTGGACGGCCACTACCGCTTGCCGCCGATCACCGAAGCCTAGAAGAGACCGCTGACGATGAACCGACGCGACCTGATGCTTGCCGCCGCCGCCCTGGCGCTCGCCTCCGCCGCCCGCGCGACCGCTGCGCCCGCCAGCTTGAAAGACGCCGCGCGAGAGGCCTGGCTCTACGGCCTGCCGCTGATCGAGATGGCCAACACGCGGGCCCGCGCCATGGGCGGCCGCGGCGCCATGCCGGCCGGCCTAAACCGGTTTGGACACGCGCGGCAGCTGGCCGGCCCACAATCACGAGGGGTCACCGCGCCGAACAATGACACCCTCTATTCCAGCGCCTGGCTGGACCTGAGCCAGGGGCCGGTAACCCTTACCATCCCGCCGACTGGCGAGCGCTACATCTCGGTGGCGGGTATGAGCATGTTCACCGACAACAGCTTCGTACTGGGCACCCGGACGTCTGGCGGGGCGGGCGGGCGCTACACGATCGTCGGTCCCGGACAGTCCGGGTCGGGCCCCAACGTGGTGCGACTGGAGACGCCGCAAGGTTGGCTGCTGGCGCGGACGCTGGTGGACGGGCCGGACGACCTGCCTGCGGTGCACGGACTGCAGGACGCGCTCGGTCTGACCGGACCGAAGGGCGTGGCTCCACCGGCCCTCGCGGTGCGGAGCGCCCCGGCGCTGGAGTACTTCACCTCGGTGGCTGCGCTCCTGAAGTCCAACCCGCCACCTGCCACAGACGGGGCTCTGTTCGCGCGCATCGCGCCGCTGGGCCTGACAGCGCAGGGCGGGTTCGATCCGACGCGCTTTGATGCCGCGGCGGTGGCCCAGAATGATGCTGGCGTTGCCGACGCTCGCCGGGCCATGCAGGCGCTCCGGGTCGGCGGCGGGGTGCAGGGTTGGAGCTATCCGCGCAGCACCCTTGGCGACTTCAATCAGGACTACGCTTTCCGTGCCGCAGTTGCCCTCGCAGGACTGGCTGCCCTCCCGCCGGCCGAGGCCATGTACATGAACCCGATGGGCGACCGGGGGCGGATGTTCACTGGCGAGGGTCCCTATCGGCTGAGTTTCCCCGCCGGCCAGCTTCCAGCCGTCGACGCCTTCTGGTCGCTGACGATGTACGAGGCCACGCCCGACGGGCAATTCTTCCTCGTAGAGAACCCGATCCGGCGCTACTCGATCGGCGACCGCACGCCGGGGCTGAAAACCAACGCGGACGGTTCGCTTGATCTCTGGATCGCGCGTTCCGACCCGGGGGGCGAGCGTTCGGCCAACTGGTTGCCGGCGCCGGCGGCGGGCCCTTTCACGCTCAGCTTTCGGGCCTACCTGCCCCGGGATGAGTTCCGCGATGGGCGCTACCGGCTGCCGGCCGTCGTTCCGGCCTGATCCTTGACTCAGTGAGGACCAGACGGCATAGGCGTGCGCTTCCAGCCGCCAGGGTGACCTGCGTGGCTGGAAACCTATGACGGGTGATGCAAGGCCGCCGTTGAAATCGCGTTCTCTTCAAGAGGACGCCGGCCCGCGTCGAACAGAGAGCTAACGATGTCAAAGCGCCACAGCGCCAAGTACAAACTCGACCGCCGGATGGGCGAAAACATCTGGGGTCGCCCGAAGTCTCCGATCAACACGCGCGCCTACGGCCCCGGCCAGCATGGCCAGCGCCGGAAGTCCAAGGTCTCTGACTTTGGTCTCCAGCTCCGCGCCAAGCAGAAGCTGAAGGGTTACTACGGCAACATCACCGAGAAGCAGTTCGTTCGCATCTACAAGGACGCCGCCAGCCGTAAGGGCAACACCTCGGAAAATCTGATCGCGCTGCTGGAAAGCCGCCTGGATGCCATCGTCTACCGCGCCAAGTTCGTGCCGACCCCGTTCGCGGCGCGTCAGTTCGTCAACCACGGCCACGTGATGGTCAACGGCAGCCGCGTGAACATCGCCTCCTATCGCGTGAAGCCGGGCGACGTGGTCACGGTTCGTGAACGTTCGCGCAACATGGCTCTGGTACTGGAAGCCTTGCAGTCGTCAGAGCGCGACACGCCGGAATACATCACCGTCGACGCCAAGAGCATGTCGGCCACCTTCGTCCGCACGCCGGACCTGGCCGAGGTGCCCTATCCGGTGAAGATGGAACCCAACCTCGTGGTCGAATTCTACGCGTCCTAACCGGCGCCGGATCGATATGACTTTGCGAAGGCCCCGGAGCGATCCGGGGCCTTTTGCTTTGCGGCGGGGTGTGGCGAAGTCAGCGGATGAACCGAAGGGACTTCGTTTTCTCGGCCCTGGCCGTCGGGCGTAAACAGGTGGACGCTTGTACCGGCATTGTGGGGGGACTTTTGACCCTGAGCTTTACGTGGGCCGAACTCTGAATCGCGCGCCGGACGAAGGTTTTCCTACTCAATCCGTTGATCAGTCGTACCGGGTAGCTCGACACCCGTTCGCGGCAGCATCTCGGGCATCTCGGCCCGCAGCCAGTCGAGCACCTTCTCGCGGATTTCGGCGCGCAGTTCGGTGGCTTCGTCGGCGTTGCGCGCGCTCACCAGGCAGCGGATCTCCATGGCTTTCTCGCGGACGTCATTCACCTGGACCTTGACGATCTGACCGTCCCAATGGGGTGAGGCTCTGGCGACGACCTCGACGGTGGCGCGCAGTTGCGCCAGGGGAACGCGCTGATCGAGCACCAGCATGACCTCGGCGATCAGGTTGGAGGTCTC
>NZ_JBILRO010000013.1:0-30432 GCF_044372605.1 Phenylobacterium sp. | reverse complement strand
CCCTGCCGTTCCATCCCTTTGATAGGTCCCGCGGCCCACGTTCGACCCCGCGCGCCGGGTCTGTGAACACGGCGCCGTTGAAGCCATGACCGAACCCCGGCCGGATCTGCTGGTGGCCGACGCCATGGCCGCCGGCCATGATCTCCTCGCTCAGGTGATTGGCGCACGTAAGGCTGGCCGCTTCCGAGCTGATGATCCGCACGCCCTCGAGTTCGCCTTGACCCAGATCAAGGCTGTGGCCGTCCGTCCGGCGCACTCTCCCTGCATCGACAGGAGCAAACCATGACACCCTTTCTCACAATCGTCGTCGCCGGCTTCTCGGTTTTTGTCGCGACGGTGATCTTCGGTCAGATTCAGTCCGCGCTGGCCTCGAAGACTACGAAGACCCTGCGCGACGTCTGACAACTCTCAGGGCCGGCGCTTTCCGCCTTAGCCGCCGCCGGTCAGCCGGCGGCGGCTTTTCGCGGTCAGCTGTGTAATGCGGCGCGGATGGCGTCGGACAGGACATCGCCAAGCAGGGGTTTCTCAAGGATGGGCAGACCGGCCAGGCGCGCCGCTGCCCGCAAGTGGAAGTCTGGATGGCTGGTCATCAGCAAGGCCGGAAGCCTCACCTCGCGCAGGCGCAGCCGCCGCAGCGCCTCGAACCCCGACATTCCGGGCAACCGTTCATCCACCACCAGGCAGGTTCCCGCCTCGGGCAAGTCGCACAGCAAAAGCGCTTCGCCTGTTCCAAGGCCCTTCACGTCAAAACCCTCGAGCTCTAGCGTGAACATCAACGCCTCTCGGACGGCGGCATCGTCGTCGACGATGATAACCAGCGATCGAGCGGAAGGCGTCGGATGGAGCATGCCGAATAGTGCGGCACCCTGGCAAGTGTCTCATTGACCCATCGCAATCCGGCCAGTGCAGCACCCGCGCCCTTCGCGTCTCATCTCATCCGCACCTACCGGGAATCAGCGGCAGGTCAGCGTACGATCACTCCCAAAGTGCGACACCTCAGCCAAAGGGGTTAACGGGGCAGAAAGCCCGGCCATGGTTCTTTGGGCGATGATCGTTTTGAGAGTGCGGTCTGCGCCGTTTTCGACCCGGTCATACAAATGACCATCAGGAAAGCCGATGCCTCATAGAGAGCTACCCGGTCAAAGAGTGCTTCGATGGCGATACGAGGGCTTGTCAACTCGTCTGGCTCAAGGCGCGTTGATCGGATTGCTGATCTGGCTTGAGACCCGACATCCGGCAGCGATCCTCTGGCTGGCCGGGGCTACGTTCACTGCGCTGCTGGATGGGCACATCTCGAAGGCGTTCATCGGCAAGCCCGAGAGCCGGAGACTGGCCATTACAGCGGCGCTGACACGACTGATATCCGGTGCAACGTTCAGTTCAGTCATCTTTGTTTGCCTGCTGGACAAGACTATCGTCGGCATTGCCGCAGCGGTCTTTGTCGGATGTGCGATTACCCTGAACAACGCGATCATGACCCGTGGATCCAGACGGGACGCAGCGCTCCTCGTCGGCCCATCGTCCTTGATGCTCGTGGCTCTGCCTTTTGTTGCATCATGGCTCGGGTATCCCGTAGCGGTGTTTAGCGGCCTCCTTCTGGCGATCGGAGGGCTTGCGTTCGTGACCTTCATCGCCCTTTTGGCTCAGACCCTTCATCTGGAGAGCCAGCGCCTGCGCGATGCGTCACGGGAGTTGGCTATAGAGCGCGATCGCGCAGAGCTTCTGGGTCAGGAAGCCGCGTCGGAACGAAGCCGGTGGCGCACACTGTTCCATCAGAGCCCGTTGCCACAGGTCAGTCTCGACGCATCCGCGCTGTATGTCCGCCTGCAGGATCCATGGCTCGCCGAGGGTTCAATGGGCGACAGGATGCTCAAGGCCTTCAAGGAGTCGCCGGACGTTATCGACGACATTGTCCTGACAGAGGCCAATGATGCCGCCCGCAGGCTGATCTATGAACGTCAACCCGATGGCGCCTTCTCGCGAGGCCGTTTTGATGATGGCTTCTTGCGGCAACTCTGCGACGGCCTGGAAGGCCTCGGCAAGGATGGGGTCATGCCGCCATTCTCGACCCGGATCACCATGCCCAATGGTCGAATTTCCGAGCTGGATGTCCACTACCGGCTCTTGCCCGAGGCGAACCCGCCCTGGTCCGTCATCCTGGTTTCATTTGTCGATCAAACCGCTTTCAAGGCGGCGGTGAACGCTGCGAACGCCGCGTCTCTGGCCAAGAGCGAGTTCCTCGCCGTGATGAGCCACGAGATCCGAACGCCGTTGAACGGTGTGCTGGGCATGGCCCATGTTATGGATCGCGGCGTCCTGTCTGCGGTTCAGAGGGATCACCTTGCCGTCATTCGGCAATCCGGCGAAGCCCTGTTGGCTATCCTCAATGACGTACTGGATCTCTCGAAGATCGAGGCCGGCAAGCTGGTGCTTGAGTCAAAACCCTTCGACCTTGAGGACCTGGCCCTTGGCGCTCATGCCGCCTTCACAGGCGTCGCCCATAGCAAGGGGCTGTCCTTCAATCTCACGGTCCAGCCCGACGCCCGCGGCGCTTATCTCGGCGATTCAGCACGTGTGCGGCAGATTCTCTACAACCTGATCTCCAACGCCGTGAAGTTTACAGCCGAAGGTGAAGTCAGGGTCTCGATCGACCGGCGCGGCGAAGACGTCATCATCCGGGTGTCGGACAGCGGCGTCGGGATCGCCCCGGACCAGATCGCGGGCATTTTTGATCGCTTTGTGCAGGCCGACTCCTCGACCACCCGAAAGTACGGCGGCTCCGGCCTTGGGCTTGCGATCACCCGCGATCTCTGTGCGGCCATGGGTGGGGCGATCAACGCGACCAGCGAACCTGGCGCTGGAACGGTCTTTGAAGTTCTCCTGCCCCTGGAAGGGATGGCGACCGTTGCGGTGGATCCTGCATTCCAGCCGGCGGACGACGGGTTCATGGAGCCCATTCGCGCCTTCAATATTCTGGCCGCAGAAGACAATCCCATCAATCAGCTGGTCCTGAAGACCCTGCTGGCCCAATTCGATCTATCCGTAACAATCGTCGATGACGGCGTAGAAGCTGTCGCCAGCTGGCGGACAGCCGATTGGGACCTGATCCTCATGGATGTGCAGATGCCCGTCCTGGACGGACCGTCAGCGACCCGCCAGATCCGGGCCCTTGAGGCCGAGACGGGGCGGGAGCCCGTACCCATCGTGGCTCTGACCGCCAACGCGATGGTACATCAGATCGAAACCTACTACGCCGCCGGAATGAACGACGTCATCGCCAAGCCTATCGACGTTCGGGAACTCCTGCGGGTTATTCAGGCCGTCGCCGGCGCCGAGGGCTACGGTGACGCGACGGAGGCGTTGAAGGAGTCTCGGGCGGCTTGAACGTCCGCGACGAGGGATGGCCCGGAGGCCCGGGCGATCCGTGGTCGGTAACCGTGGGCCGCTGTAACGAACTCTGCGCTGGCGCCGCCGGCAAGGATGACGGCAATATCGACGCGTTGCAGTGATGAGACCGGGGAGCTTTCAATGAAGATCGACAACACAATCGCAGCCGTCGTCACGGGCGGAGCCTCGGGACTTGGCCGTGCGAGCGCCGAAGCGCTCGCCGCCGCCGGGGTCAAGGTCGCCATCTTTGACGTGAATGAGGCCGGCGGCCAGGAGGTGGCCAAGGCCATCGGCGGCCTTTTCTGCAAGGTCGACATCACCTCCGAGGAAAGTGTCGTCGAAGGGTACGCCAAGGCGCGCGCGGCGCACGGGCAGGAGCGTATCGTGGTGCACTGCGCCGTCGTATCTGGCGGCGGCAAGACCATCTCATTCGACAAGGAAACCGGCAGCTACAAGCGCAACCCGACCGAGATGATCGCCCGCGCCGCCGACGGGATTTTCACGGCCAGCTACCGGATTGCGTCACACGGGGCGCTCGGTATGGCCAATTCCGACCCGCTCAACGACGATGGGGAACGCGGATGCATCATCCTGACCTCGTCGGCTGCCTCGCAGGACGGCCAGATTGGTCAGGTCGCCTATGGCGGCGGCAAGGGGGCCGTCAATTCCATGGTCCTGCCGATGGCGCGCGACCTGATGGATCTGGGCATCCGGGTGAATGCGATCCTCCCTGGAATTTTCGCCACACCGCCGATGCTGGGCGTGAAGGACAGGGCGCCGTCGATCTTCGCGGGTCTTGCGGCCTCCGTGCCGTTTCCCAAGCGACTGGGCAATCCGCCTGAATTTGGCAGCCTGGTCCTGGAACTTGCGCGCAACGGGTACTTCAACGGGCAGTGCATTCGCCTCGATGGCGCAATCCGGATGCCTCCGAGGTAGCCCGACCCGTTGCTGACATTTCCTAGGCCGCTCAGTGTGGTGCAGCCTCTGCAGGCGGAAGACGTGTGATGGCGGGTGCATCGAAGCCGTGGTTTGCGCCCAAGCGCTTCGGTTACGGGGCTGGCCTCCCGATCTCGTGGGAAGGCTGGGCGGTCTTGTTCCTATTCCTTCTCGGCGTTGTCGCTTCGGCCATCATGCTTCACGGACCGTCGAGATTTGGTGTGGTGATGGCACTGATCGCAGCCCTCATTGTGATTGTCGCGAGCAAGACAGCCGGGGGCTGGCGTTGGCGGCGCGGTGAAGATCTGTAGGGCCGCTTCCCCCCAGTACTGACCTTCACTGATCCCGCTGACGCCCTGTCCCCAGCCGCTCAATCTGGCGGGTGGCATTCTCCGGGAAGAGTGGTGAGCGCAGTTTGGCCGACCCGGCCGGAGAGTTCCCGTCTACAAGCCCGCCAGCAACGCGATCCGGACCAGCTCTGACAGGCTGTGTGCGCCGGTCTTGCTCATCACATTGGCCCGGTAGACCTCGACGGTCCGCGGGCTGATGCCGAGTTCGAAGGCGATGACCTTGTTCTGCTTACCGGCGATCACGCCCTGCAACACCTCGCGTTCGCGCCCGGACAGGGCGCCAAGCATCGTCTCGAAGCGCTCGCGCTCTTCCGGGTGCGGCGCCGTAGCGACCTGCTGATCCAGCGCGGCGCGGACGGCCGCGATCAAGGCGACATCGTCGAAGGGCTTTTCGAGGAAGTCGGTCACGCCGGCCCGCATGGCCTCAACCGCCATGGGTACGTCCCCGTGCCCGGTGATCACGATGACCGGCAGCTTTACGCCGATGTCCTTGAGGTGACGCACCAGGTCCAGGCCGCTCATTCCGGGCATGCGGACGTCGGTCACGACGCATCCGTTTCGCAGGCTGTCGACGATGTCCAGAAATTCACGCGCGGAGCCATAGGTGCGTGCCGGCAGGTCAGCCATCTCGAGCAGGAACGCAACCGACCTGCGCACAGCCTCGTCATCGTCGATCACATGGACCTGAGGGTCAGTCATGGCCAGGCTCGCTGTCTGTGTCTGCCACCGGCAGGGTGAAGCGGAACGAGGTGCCGCCGCCGGGATTGGCCTCTGCCCAGATCCGCCCGCCATGGGCCTCCACAATGGTTCTGGAGATCGACAGGCCGACGCCCATGCCCTGGTCCTTGGTGGTCATGAAGGGCTGAAACAGTTTGGCGCTGAACTCGGGGGAGATGCCCTGACCGGTGTCACTCACGAAGATTTCAACTACATCGCCAGCGCCAGGGGCCGCGCCGACTACCAGATCGCGCCGCTCCGAGCTCTCCATCGCCTCAATGGCGTTGCGGATCAGGTTCAGGGTCACCTGCTGTATCTGGACCTTGTCGGCCATGACCCGCCGGGTCTGTGGATCTATGCGGAACGTCAGATGCACGCCCTTCTCGCGCGCCCCTATCATGGCGAGAGCACCGGCTTCCTCCAGCAGTTGGGGCAAGCTCTCGGGCTGGCGGTCGGCTTCGCCCTTGGACAGGAAGTCCCGTAGTCGTCGAATGATCTGGCCGGCCCGCAGGGCCTGATCTCCGGCCTGCGAGATCATCTCGCGCAGCCGCCCGCGATCCACGGGTTCGCGGTCCAGCAGCATCAGGCATCCCTTCATGAAATTGGCCGCGGCCGTCAGCGGCTGGTTCAACTCATGAGCAAGGGCCGACGCCATTTCGCCGAGGGCGGTAATGCGCCCCACATGGACCAGCTCGCCCTGAAGGCTCTGCAGGCGCCGTTCCGCCACCTGCCGTTCGGTGAGGTCCCGGATGAAGCCGGTGAAGTACCGCTGGTCGGGGGATCGCATCTCGCCCACCGAGAGTTCCATGGGAAAGGTCGAGCCGTCCTTGCGTTCGCCCACCACCACGCGGCCAATGCCGATAATTCGCCGCTCGCCGCTCGTCAGATAGCGCAGGAGGTAGCCATTATGGGCCTCCCGATAGGGATTGGGCATCAAGCTGCTGACATTGCGCCCGACCGCCTCCTGTTGCGTCCAGCCAAACTGGCGCTCGGCCGCGGTGCTGAAAGACTGGATGGTCCCATGTTCATCTATGACGATCATGGCGTCGGGCACGGTCGCCAGAATGGATCGCAGATGCGCCTCCCGGGCCTCCAGGTCGGCCACCACCCGGCGCGCCGCGTCGGCATTGCTCAGCATCCGGTCGCCCACCAGGCCCGCAGCGACGCTCAGGCCCGCAAAGACAATGATCTGCACCCAGTGATCAGGGGTCATCACCTTTGGGAGACCCTGCATGCCGAGAGTCACGATGATCGAGAGAACGGCAGCCAGAATCGCCGGCGCGAGTCCGCCTGCCGCCGCGCTGGCGATCAGGGCCGGGACGAATAGCAGGAAGGCAAGATCGCTTTGGGGTTCTGCGCCCAGCACCATCCGGGCCGCCGCACATATTCCCGTCGACAGGATCGCGACAACGAACCCCGGCATCCCGCGATCATGGATGGTCCGATTCAGCAACGCCCGGGCCCCTGAATTCATGAAATGACGGTTACGGCCAATGCCGCCTCAAGGCAATGTCGGCGCGCCGCGCACGACGGACGCCTAGGTATATGACCGGAGGCGACCTCGCGGCCAGGAGGGTGCAATCTGGCACCGCAACTGGACGGGAGACAGACAATGCGGGTGTGTACAAGCATGGTATTGGCCGCGCTTCTGGCCGGCTGCGCCAGTACGGGAGTGGCTCCTGATAGCTCCGGATTCAGCCCGGCTGCCGATCGCGGGCTCTCCATCGCCAAACAGCGGTGTTCCGGCTGTCACATGGTGGGCCTTGACGAGACCGCAGCCACCGAGGGCCCCCGCTTTCGCGATCTGCAGATGCGGTACAACGCCATTTCCCTGGCCAGGAAGTTCGCCGAGATCTCACAGCACGGAACCGGAGAGATGCCACCAGTCAGCCTTGGGGCGTCCGAGGCAGAGGACATCGTCGCCTACTTCGATACCCTGGATCGCCGCTACTGAGGCCTCCCTGGATTCGATTGACTCATCCAAGCTGAATACAAAACATCGAATTCAATGATTAATTGATCGCTCGGTCGACAACCGAAGTTCTCGCGAAGCCGCCGCGCAGTCAGAAAGAAGGGCGGCCATGTCGCCATGATCCCCTCCTTTCCTGGCCGGGTAGCCTCAGTGGCTCATGAGCACAAAGCACGGGGGCCTGTGGATCAACTCGTGCGTTACCCCGCCAAACGCCCATTCTGCCGTGCGATTGTGCCCATAGGCCCCGGCGACGATCAGATCCGCGCCGGCGACAGCCGCCACGCGTTGCAGTTCGACCGCCACGCCATCCTTCGCCGCCGTTGAGACGCTGGCGCTGGCCTTGATCCCGTGTCGCTGCAACGCCACGGCGACGTCCTCGGTCTCGCGGGTCACGATCTCGGCGTCGACATCCTCGCAGACACCCTGAACGATCACCTCGCCTGCGGCTTTCAGGAAGGGCATCGAGTCGGCCACCGCGCGCCGGGCCTCGCGGGTGTCCTTCCAGGCGATGACCACCGATTTTGCGTGGAGATGGGCCGCACCTTCGGGAACCATCAGTACCGGACGTCCGGAGGTCATCACCACGTCTGCCGGGTCCGCGGTGCGCGAGGGGCCGCCGGGACCCTTGGGGCTCATGACGATCAGGTCACACGCGCGGGACGCCAGCGCGATGGCCCTCGCGGGATTGTCTTCCACCGATCGCCACTCGATTTCCGCGCCAGCGGCGTCGCGCCGGAAGGCGGCTTCGGCCTTTGTCAGATCGCTGAGGATCTGGTCCTGGATGAGGGTCACCCACTGAGCCGCCGCATACCCGAAGAAGGGGTCGACCGTCAGCCCGGGCTCGAACGCCTCAGCTCCGAGCCCGATCAGCCGGGCGTTCAGGTCGCGGGCCAGCCGCGCCGCGACCTCTACCCGACGGGTCGATGTGGTTCCCGGTTCGGCATGAACCAGGAGGCTTCTGTAGCTGTCTGCGCGATCCGCGGTCTTGGCGGTCGGGCGTTCCTGCGTCTTGGACATTGACGCCTCCATCTCGGTTTAAGCGGCCGTGGAAACGCCTGCGGCCGCGCAGGCAGCAAATTGTCAGGCGGCCAAGTCTTCCAGCGCCGCCCACCGGGTCACACGAAAGCGCCGCAACTCTGGAAACTCCACGATGGCGTCTCCCTGGAGCTGGGTCAGGGTGCGCGACACGGTCTCGATCGTCAGGCCCAGATAGTCGGCCATGTCCTGGCGACCCATGGGGAGCCGCACGGTATCCTCGGTGTGATCCTGGGCGAGGCTCATGAGAAATCCGGCCACCTTTTCGCGGGCGCTTCTGCGACCCAGCAGCAACACATGCTCCTGCATCCGCTGGAGTTCGCGTCGGGTGGCCTCAAGGATCGCCCGATCCAGCTCACGATCACCCGCCAGGGCCCTGACCGCCGCGCGCCGCACCACCTGCACCTGGCAGTCGCAGAGCGCCTCGGCGGTAAACTGATGGTCGGGGCCAGGCTCCAGACCAAACATCTCTCCGGCGACATAGAAGTCCCCGACCTGGCGGCGACCGTCGGCGTTCAGGCGCATCGTGCGGACCACGCCGCTGACCACCTGATAGAGGAACTCGACTTCGTCCTCTTGCGCGTAGATCTCCGCGTCCTTGGCGTAGGCGAGGCGCACGCCAAGCCGATCCAGAACATCGGACAAGGCCCTCGAGGGGGCGGCGGTCCGTGGGTCTTCCAAGGGATATGCCAAGGTCATCGCAAGCTCCTGTTCCGATGAGCAAAAGCTACGACGCTGTGCGGAACGGTGATATTTCGGAGCGTCCCCTAGGTAGAACTACGGAGGCGCAACCTGGCCTTCGATATGCTTCGCCAGCGCCTGGGCCGCAGCTTCTCCGCCCGGGTCCAACAGTCGATGAGCTGGAGGCTCCCATGCACGATTCCGTCACTTGCTGAGCGCAAGCCAACTGCTGCCGTTCCTTCTCGCTGTGGCGGTCATCGAGCTGACGCCCGGCCCGAACATGGGCTATCTGGCGGTTGTGGCCGGGCAATCCGGCTGGCGCGCGGGCCTGACAGTGGTGGCCGGCGTCACGCTGGGTCTGGCCATCTATCTGGTGGCCTCGGTTTTCGGCCTGGCCGAGGCCGCCCTGCGCTGGCCTTGGGTCTATGAGACGCTGCGGTGGGCGGGTGTGGCCTATATGCTCTGGCTCGCCGTTGATACCTGGCGCGACGCCGCAGACATCCAGGGCCCACCTCCTGAGACCAGGAGCCTGTTTCTGCGCGGCCTGATCAACAACCTGCTGAACCCGAAGGCCGCAGTATTCTATGTCGCGGTGCTACCCGGCTTCGTACGCCCGGAGGCTGGACAGCCGGTGCTGCAGGTGGCCACCCTGGGCAGCCTCCATCTCGTCGTAAGTGTGATCATTCACCTCCTCATCGTCTTGATGGCGTCACGGGCCAGCACCGCGATGACGACCGAAGGCGCGGTCAACCGTTCTGTACGACGACAAAGGCTCTTCGCAGTGGCGCTGGCCGCCATTGCGATCTGGCTGGCGGTGTCTTCTGCCCGCTAAGCCTCAAACGCCATGTAGACGAACCGGGCCAGGAAGAGCGCGGCCAGGGCGAACAGCAGCCAGTCGGTCTTCGCCGCCTTGCGCGAGGCCAGCTTGAGCAGCGCATAGGCGATCACACCGAAAGCCAGACCATTGGCGATGGAGAAGGTCAGCGGGATGGTGATCAGCGTCAGGAAGGCGGGGATGGCGATAACCGGATCGTCCCAGGCGATCTCGGCCAGCGGCGCCATCATCATCGCCCCCACCAGGATCAGCGCCGGCGCCGTGGCCGCGGCCGGGATCGCCTGGGCCCAGGGCGCCACAAACAGGGTAGCCAGGAACAGCAGGCCTACGACCACGGCGGTCAGGCCGGTGCGGCCGCCGGCCGAAACGCCGGATGCGCTCTCGATATAGCTGACCACAGTGCTCGTACCGGCGAGGGAGCCCACGATGGTCGCGCCCGCGTCCGCGAACAGAATGCGGTTCAGGCGCGGAATGGTTCCATCTGGCCGCATGAGCCCAGCTTTTTTGCTCACCGCCACAAGGGTGCCGACGTTGTCGAACAGATCCACGAACAGGAAGATGAACAGAATTTCCAGCAGCGCCAGTCCGAAACCGTGACCTCCGACCCCGAGGGCCGCCGGAATATCCAGCTGCAGTGCCGTCCCGGTCATGTCTTCGAGGCTGTAGGGTTGTGGCGTCCAGGTCGCCAGGCCCAGCGCCCAGCCCAGCAGGGCGGTGGCGACGATCCCGATGAAGATGGCGCCGCGCACCTTCAGCACCGTCAGCACCGATAGGATCACCAGGCCCAGCAACGCCAGCTGGGTGGTCGGCTCATGCACATCGCCCAGACCCACCAGGGTGGCGTCATTGTTCACAACCAGTCCCGCGCTACGCAGGCCAATAAAGGCAATGAACAGGCCAATCCCGGCGGCGATGGCGGCGAACAGGGCGCGAGGGATAGCGCTGACGATCAGCTGTCGAACACCTGCCACGGTCAGCACTAGGAACAGAACGCCCGATACGAAAACCAACCCCAGGGCGGTCTGCCAGGGGATGCCCATCGCGCCCACGACGGTGAAAGCGAAATAGGCGTTCAGGCCCATGCCGGGCGCCAGCGCGATCGGATAGTTGGCCAGAAAACCCATCAGCAGGCAGCCGATCCCGGCCGCCAGGCAGGTTGCCGCCGCGACGCCCGCCAGCGGCATGCCCGTGGTCGACAGGATCGCCGGATTGACCAGTACGATATAGGCCATCGTCAAGAATGTGGTGACGCCGGCCAGCAGTTCGGTGCGGACCGATGTGCCGTGCTCGGCCAATTTGAAGGTACGTTGCAGCAGGCTCATCGCGCGGCCTGCGGGAGTTGGTCGACGAATTGGTCCCAGCCGGCTACCAACGCCTTCACGACGGGCTCTCCGACCCGATAGGCGGCCTCGACCCCGGCTTCCAGGCCACCTGGCGCGAAATCAAACACGGGATCGGCGCCAGGGGCTGCGGCGGTGTAGTTGCTGGCAGTACGCAGGACCAGAACCCGTCGTCGATCCACGCGCCCCGATGGCCCCAGCAAGTCAAGCGCGTCCATCACCTGGTGATCCTCACAGTCCGACATCGCGAACTGGCCCTGGCCGTCGGTCCAGATCCGGACCCAGTCGCGAGCCCATGCCGTGCGCTTGTCGCCGTGCCAGAATCTCGCGGTCCCGATGGCGTCGCCGAGATAGACCCTGGGCGGCTGTCTTGCGGGAGCCGCGACATAGTTGGCGCGTGCGGCCTGAAGCTGCGGGGTGTCAGCCAGCGGTGTTGTGCGCGTCAGGCTGTAGGCCCAGTCCACCAGCCCGGGATCCAGTTTCCAGGCCATGCCGCTGGCGCCTGCGGCCGATCCCTTCAGGCCAGGTTTGCGGGTTCCCAGGGAATAGATCCCCCAGGGCCAGTCTGCCGGCGCTTCGCGATCGTCCATGTCGTGGGCGGCGTCGGCGTCCACAACCCATCGCGCCCAGGCGGCGCTGCCGATGGAACCGGATTGAGGATCAACCCCGGCGATACCGGCGATCAGCCAGTAGGCCTTCGAGGTGTCGAAGCGCGGGTCGAGCGCCAGCGCGGTCACGCTTTGTCGTGATCGGGCATTCATGCCGGCCAGCACCAGCACGACGCCGTCCCTGGACACCCGCACGGGATGCTCGATGCCAGTGACCTTGACCTTCTCTGTGAAGGGATAGCGCTCCGCCCAATGCTGGAACTCGCCGGCGACATCGCCGGTCTCTTCACCCACTTCGAACATCGTAAGCACGACCACCTTGACGGTCACCGGCTTTGCGAAAGCGGGAAACGGCGCAAGCAGGGCCGCAATCAGCAGAAATGGTCGAAACACGCGAGGCCCCCTAGCAAGGGCTAGTTATAGGCTGCCAAGCCGTATCCTGGGCAAGCCCTGAGACGCCATTTCGGCTATGCGCCAGACGGCCTGCAAGAAAGGTATGCGCGACCACGCGGTCATCGCCCAGGATCGAGAGGATGAACAGGGTTTCAGCCAGGCTTGCTACACCTGCAGTGCGCCGGGCCAGTAGAGGCGTGGCCGCCAGATCAAGCACCAGAAAATCCGCCTCCTTGCCCGGCTCAAGGTTGCCCACCCGATCCTCGATATGCAGCGCCCGCGCGCCGGCGAGCGTGGCCAGATAGAAGCCATGCAGCGGGTCAAGGGCGTCGCCGGAAAGCTGCCCCACCTTGTAGGCCTCTCCCATCATCGACAGCATGGAAAAGCTGGCTCCGGCGCCAACGTCAGAAGCCAGCGCCGTGTTGACCCCACAAGCGCAGGCTCGCTTCAGTCGGAACAGACCGCTGCCCAGCATCAGGTTGGAGGAGGGGCAGAAGGCCACGGACGCGCCCGCCTTCGCCAGCCGCCTAAGGGCGTCGTCGTCGCTGTGCACACAGTGGGCGAATACCGAGCGCGATCCGACAAGGCCATATCGCGCATAGACATCCAGGTAGTCGCCCGCGTCGGGGAAGAGCTGCGCCACCCGGGTGATCTCTTCCGTGTTCTCCGACATGTGCGTGTGGATCAGGATGTCGGCATGGGCCGCAGCGATGTCGCCGGCCATGGCAAGCTGTCCCGGGCTGGACGTGACGGCGAAGCGCGGCGTCACGGCGTAGCCAAGCCGTCCGCGCCCGTGCCAGGCGCGGATCAGCGCTTCTGTGTCCTCGCGACCACGTTCGATCGTGTCTGTCAGGCCCTCGGGCGCGTTGCGGTCCATGAGCACCTTGCCGCCGATCAGTCGCATGTTGCGGGCCAGCGCGGCCTCGAACAGCGCCTCAACCGAAGTCTTGTGGACCGAGCCGAACACCAGGGCGCTGGTGGTTCCGTTCGCCAGCAGCTGGTCCAGGAAAAAGGCGGCGGCCGAATCGGCATGAGCGCGGTCAACGAAGGCCTGCTCGGTCGGGAAGGTATGGTTCTCCAACCAGTCGAGGAGCCGGGCGCCCCAGGCGGCCATCACATCGGTCTGGGGGAAATGAATGTGAGCGTCGATAAAGCCTGGTGTGATCAGATGACCGGGGAAATGCGTAACCGGCGTATCAAGGGGTAGGGTGGCGCGAAGGTCATCATGCGGTCCGAATGCGGTCACCTGGCCGTCTTCCACCACCAACAGTCCGTCCGCGTGATAGACAGCGGCCTCCGGAGACACAGACGGGTCGTCCAGGGTGTGGAACAGGGCGGCGCGATAGGCATGGAGGCTCATAGGGGGCCAGAGGTCCGATCAGGGTCAGCTGCGTGGCTGTCATAGCCCGAGCCAGGGCCGCAGTCCCGCCGCGCCTTTTGGTCATGCCTGCGCGGTGCGCTGAGGGATGGTCGAGAGATCGGGAACAGCGGTGCCCAAGTCGTCGAAGGTCGCGCCTGCAGCGCGGGCCGCGGTGCGCAATATCACGCGTTCGAGACCGGCGATCACCGCCACGGCGTCGGACTGGCCAAGCGGAATTGCCCGCACCGCCAGGCCGGTGAGATGGGCGGCAAAGGCGTGAAGCCAGGCCGCCAGAGCAGGCTCCAACGGAATTCCGGCGGCGCCGGCGGTCGCCCCCACCGCCACCGGATAAGGCGCGCTCAGTATCGGTGGCGGGTTCCAGGCGGCCACCGCGACAAGAAACGCCTCGCCATGCGCCAGGCTCTCGCGACGCCTGTGGGGCGAGGCGATCTGCTGTTCGGCAAGGGCGGCGACGCGCTCCAGAGCTACGTGATCTTCTGCGGTGACCGCAATCCAGGCGGCGCGTGCCAACACGGCGTCTGTCCAGCCAGATCCATGTTCAATCAGGTTGGATATCCAGGCGGTGAGACCTAGAGTGTCGGCGACGGTCCTCCCGCGAATGGCAGCCTCGAGGCCATGGGCATAGCCAAAGGTTCCCGCCGCAAAGGTGGGCGTCAGCCAGGTCAGGAGCCGCAAGAGGCGGGTCTCGGACGGGATCATGATTTTCCCTTTGCCGCTACGTCACATATCGGAACGCTTCGGGTAAGTGGGGAGGCGGTGAGTGGTGTCACCCGAACAGGTTGGACCCTGCCTGCGACGTGTCCAGCCGGGAGCGCGAGCCAAAGGCAAGTCCCGTGACGGCGCCCAATATTCAGGCACCAACTGGATTGAAGCGCCAAGATCCCCGAGGGTCAGGTTGTCCGGACAGGTTCGATGACAAACCGGGCGCCGGAGCGTGATTTTGCCGAAAACCTGCGCGCCGAGGCCTTCCACGCACATGCTTCGGTCGTTCCGGTTGCCTGCTCGGCAATCGAAGTCAGGTTCGGCAGGCCCTCTCAGGGCGTTCTCTTTTCTCAACTTCGCGCCGGGCGGTGCTTCCGCCCGGTGTATTTTTTTGAGGGTCAGGGCCGCATCAGGGCGTCTATCTCGTCGGCGTGCAAGCCAGCCGCCTCAAGCACCTCGCGGGTGTGCTGGCCCAGTTTCGGCGCAGCCCGTCCCACGGGCGGCGCGCCCTCCGGGAAGCGGGCCGGAGCCGCTGGCGCGCGGAAAGAACCGCCCCAACCATCCTCGACAGTCACGAAGCAACCGGCCGTTTCCGCCATCTCGGAGGCGGCAAGTTCGGCAAGCGTAGCCATGGGTGCCCAGGCCAGATCCTGTTCATCGAGGCGCGCGCCGGCTTCGGCTAGTGTCAGCTTCGCGAACCCTTCGTCGCACATGGCACGGACCTCTCGAGTGGTGGCCATGTCGACTATGGGCGGTTCGAACCGGGGTTCCGCCAGGACCTCCGGGCGGTCAATCACCAGCATCATCTTCATGAAGCAATCCAGTGTCCGCGGCACGATGCAGAGCCACCGATCGTCGGCGGTCCGGAAGAAGCCAGAAATGCCGCTCGGGCGGTCAGCTCGCGCCTGGGTGGTCACCACCTCCCCATATCGAAGCTGCAGACCCAGGTCCCAGCCAATGGCATAGGCGCCTGCGCGGATCAGGCTGGTTTCGACCAGCCGCCCGCGTCCGGTCCCGGTCCGCTCGTGAAGGGCCGCGAGTACCGCCGATACGGTCGCCAGCGCCGTAACGTGATCGCCGAATCCCGGGCGCGAGGGGAACGGCTCCTGATCCGGCGGTATCATCGCACGCGCCATGCCGCTGCGCGTCCAGAAGGCGGTAATGTCAAAGGCGGCGACGTCCGCCTCCGGGCCCGTAAGGCCATAGCCGGTGACGGCTGCGTAGATCAGGCGGGGCATCGCGGACTTGACACTGTCGTAGTCCAGACCGAGCCGCTTCAGGGACCCCGGGCGGGTGTTTGTGATGAAGATGTCCGCCTGACTCATGAGCAGCTTCAGGGCGTCGCGGCCCTGTGGCGTGCCGATGTCGAGGACAACACCCTTCTTGCCCCGGTTTTCGTTGCTGAAGATCGGATTGCCGGGGCTCTCGGCCGTGTCGGGCTGGAAAGCCCGAGTGGCGTCGCCTGTTGGGCTCTCCACCTTGACGACCTCGGCACCCCAGTCGGCCATCACGGCTGCGCTACCGGGGGCGGCGACCCACGTCGCCATTTCCACGACCTTCAGTCCTTGCAGCAGCATGCCTGTCTCCTCCGCCTTGCGGAGCGCAGATTATGTCAAAGCGTTGAAGGATGCGCGCCTGAGAATCTCTGGACCGCGAGACTTGAAAAGACCGCGTCAGGCCTCGTCCGCGACGACGCAAATCAGTTCGACGATCTTGCGGCGGACGGAAGCTTCGGTGATTCGCGGGAACGCGGCCATGAGTTCGATGCCCTCGGTGGACAGAAGGAAGTCCTGGGCGGCGTCGCGCTGAGCCGCCGCCGATTCGCGATCGCTCAGGCCGTCATAGAAGTAGGACACGGGCGTACGCAGCGCGGTCGCGATTTCCCAGAGCTTCGATGCGCTCACGCGGTTGGCCCCACGTTCATACTTCTGAACCTGCTGGAATGTGATCCCGAGCGATTCGGCGAGACGCTCCTGGCTGACCCCCATCTCCTTACGGCGCATACGGATACGCAGGCCCACGTGCGAGTCCACCGGATGAGGTCCATCAACTCGGCCGCCATCGACGACACTGGCCACGGCCAGGTTCGGGCTGTCCTGTTCCAACTTGGTTGTCATGTTCCCCGACCCTCAACACAGAGTCCGCGCGGTTTCACGTCAACGCAGCTTCTGCGACAGTTTCCCCAGAAACGTTCTGCCTTAAGTTGAGGTATCTGTGTCGCAATAGGAAATACCAACGTACCCATTTTGGGTTTATGGTCGCCATATACTTCACACCCCAGGTCTGAAAGCCAACTCGCGATCCCAGTCCAGAAGGACACCAAACTCTGCCAGGCCAGAAAACATCTTGAGCAAATAACTCTGATTGGTCAGTGCGAATTCGACAATAAGGCCTTCGGCCAGGACACGAGACGATATCCAGTATCCGGTTTCGTCGCGTTCACATCTATTCCGGGCGACGAGCTTCGCAAGCCGCCGGCGAACGGTCTCGGTGGGCATACCAAGGTTCCGCGCCACATCCGCCGCTGAGACGGGGCGGCGATCGTCATCCGCGACAAAACTGTCTGCAGACCAGTCGGGCCTCGCGCTACCGCCATCGGTGTCTGCCAGATGACTGGTGTTGGAGTGGAATACTTCCATCAGCACCAGCCCTGTAACGATATCGCCGATGTGCTGATTTATCGGTTCGACAACTCGTAACAGATAGTCGACAGACATTCGGCTCACCAATCGCATCGGCGGGTGTTCGGGATCACATGGCGGACCATCCGGGCGAGCCAGATCCTGCAGAAGCCCGATGCCGCGCAGTCGGAAATAGAGGGTTCTCACCAGATTGTAGTTGCCCTCTGCGCCTAAGCGAAAAAATGTGGAGTTCAGGGGCTCTTGCGGCAGGATCAGACCATTTGGCGTCGATTGCAGGGTGCCGACGTTGATCAGCGCGGTGATCCGGCGCCGCGCCGTTTCGTAGGGGACCTGCAGCGAGTTGGCGATGGCGTTGATACTCACCGGACGCCGCAGATCGTCCGGCGGCGCCTGGTCAAGCGAGGCGTAAGCGCGCTGCATCTCCGGCTTACGCACAAGGGGCATGACGTTGGCCTGGCTGATGGCCGCCAACAGGAACCCATCGATCACGTCCCGCCCGAATCCTCCAAGCTTTACCAGATCCAGCGCAAAGCCGATCGCGAGGCGGGCGGCGACACGAACGGTACTGTTAGCTGGCGCTTGCGCCATATTCGCCGGGTTTCCGTACCTTCATTTGTCTGACAGTAGACCATGGAATTCGACGGTCCGCACGTGTCGTTGGGTGAGCCGTGATCTCCCCAGACTCTATGGGGTTTTCCCCTCCGCATTCGCGGTTTAGAAAGCGGGAAGATGGCCGAAACCTTCAATGAACTGATCTTGCCGGACGAAAAAGCCCGCCGCTATGAAGTCGTTGCGGAGGAAATCGCGGCGGTGCTGGCGGGCGAGCCCAATGTGGTGGCGCGCATGGCGACGGTCACCTCGATGTTGGCCAACAGCTTCGATTACTACTTCTGGACCGGGTTCTATGTTGTAGATCCCTTGAGGGGCGACGAGCTGGTTGTGGGGCCCTACCAGGGTACGCTCGGCTGCATGCGGATCGCCTTCGGACGCGGCGTCTGCGGAACGGCGGCGGCAACAAGGACGATCCAGCTGGTGGAAGACGTGCACGCTTTCCCCGGTCACATCGCCTGCGACGGACGCTCGGCCAGCGAGATTGTGGCGCCGGTGTTTGGGCCAGACGGGGCGTTGATGGCCGTTTTTGACGTGGATTCCGACAGACCTGCCGCGTTCGACGCTGTGGATCGGGACTGGCTGGAGCGCATCCTTGCGGCCACGTTCTCCCACCCCGTCTGACAGGCAGGGCGCTCCGCGTTGTCTTACGTTGCGGCGCCTTCGGTAGGCTGGTTTTTGTCGCGCCCGGAAGGCGCACTGCGAACGGAGCATTCCCATGGCCGAGGCCTATATTGTCGCCGCAACCCGCACCGCCGGAGGCCGCAAAGGGGGCCGCATGCGCGGCTGGCACCCCGCGGATCTGGCCGGAAGCGTGCTGGACGAGCTGATCGTCCGCACCGGGATCGACCCGGCCGTTGTCGAGGACGTGATCATGGGCTGCGTCACCCAGGCTGGCGAGCAGAGCACCAACATCGCGCGCAACGCGGTGCTGGCGTCCAAGCTACCCGAAAGCGTACCCGGCACCTCTGTTGATCGTCAGTGCGGATCCTCTCAGCAGGCGCTGCAGTTCGCGGCCCAGGCGGTGATGAGCGGCACCATGGATGTCGTGATCGCCTCGGGCGTCGAGAGCATGACCCGCGCCCCGATGGGCATGTCGGTGATGCTTCCTGCCAAGGCGGGCATGGGCGTGCCCAAGAGTCCGCGCATGGAAGACCGCTATCCCAACATCCAGTTCAGCCAGTTCGCCGGCGCCGAAATGGTCGCGGCCAAATACGGCCTGACCAAGGATCAGCTCGACGAGTACGGTTATCACAGCCACCAGCGTGCCATCGCCGCCACCCAGGCCGGTGCGTTCCGTGATGAGATCCTGGCGCTCGACGGCATGGACGCCGAAGGCAATGCCGTCCGCCACGACAGTGATGAAGGCATCCGCTACGACGTAAGCCTGGACGGTATGCGCGGCGTGAAGCTACTGCAGGAGGGCGGCCGGATCACGGCGGCCACGTCCAGCCAGATCTGTGACGGCGCTTCGGGCGTGATGGTGGTCTCGGAGCGCGCGCTCAAGGAACACAACCTGACCCCCATGGCCCGCGTGCATCACCTGTCGTTGCTGGGCCATGACCCGGTGATCATGCTGGAAGCCCCGATCCCGGCGACCGAGCGGGCGCTGAAGCGGGCCGGAATGTCGATCGACGACATTGACCTTTTCGAAGTCAACGAAGCCTTTGCTTCTGTGCCGGTGGCTTTCATCCAGAAGCTGGGCGCCGATCATGCCAAGGTCAACGTCAACGGCGGCGCCATTGCGTTGGGCCACCCGCTCGGCGCTTCGGGAACCAAGCTGATGACGACGCTGCTCTACGCCCTGCAGGCGCGCGGCAAGAAGTATGGCCTGCAGACCATGTGCGAAGGCGGTGGCCTGGCCAACGTCACCATCGTCGAGAGGCTCTAGCCCTTTGGTCGGACGCGTCATCGCCATTACTGGCGCGTTCGGCGTTCTCGGGTCCGCCGTGGCGAGGGCTGCGGCGGCGCAGGGTGCAAGGCTGGCGCTGATCGATTTTGCGAAGGCGCCGCCGCCGGATTTGCCGGATGGCCCGGATGTTCTGGTGCTCGGCGGCGTTGACCTCACCGACACGATCGCTGCGGGTGCGGCGGTCGACGCGGTCGCCGACCGTTTTGGCGGTCTCGATGCGCTGCTCAATATTGCAGGCGGATTCAGGTGGGAAACGCTGGAGGCCAGCGGGTTCGACAGCTGGTACAAGATGTTCCTGATGAATGTCCAGACGGCGGCCAACATCAGTCGTTCAGCGACGTCCCACCTGCGCCGTAGTTCCGCTGGTCGGGTCGTCAACGTCGGCGCCAACGCGGCGCTCAAGGCCTCGCTTGGCATGGGGCCATATGCGGCCTCGAAGGCCGGCGTCCACAGCCTCACGCAAAGCCTGGCTGAAGAGCTGAAGGCCGATGGTGTCACGGTCAATGCGGTGTTGCCGTCGATCCTGGACACGCCAGCCAACCGGGTCGATATGCCCCAGGCCGACTTCGGCAGTTGGGTCGCGCCGGACGAACTGGCGGCTGTAATCCTGTTTCTCGCCAGCGAGGCCGCCAGCGGGGTGACCGGTGCGCTGATCCCGGTAACCGGGCGGGTTTGAGGACTGCGCCGGATCGGCAGGGTCTGCCCTTCGCATTTCACGGCTGTAACTGATCACCCATAGCTCGATCCTGCGAAGTAGGAGAGACTATCGGCAGGGAGGGGACCCCAATGCTGGGTTCTATGATGCTGGCGGCGGCAACAGCAGCCGCGCCTCAGGCGGCGCCCGTAGCGTCCGCACCGTCGACGCCGCTTGCGGCGGATGCGGCGGATGCGGCGCGTGGGGTCATCGCCTATCCCCCGAGCTTTTTCGCGGAATCCCAGCCAGCCAACGCCTACGACATGGTTTTGCGGGTTCCCGGCTTCGCCTTCGACAAGGGCGCTGCTGTGCGTGGCCTCGCCGGCGCCGGCGGCAATGTCCTGATCGACGGTCAGACGCCGGTTTCCAAGACAGATTCGCTGGACGAAATCCTGAAACGCATTCCTGCAGGCGGCGTCGAGCGCATCGAGCTGATCCGCGGCGGGGCGCCGGGAATCGACATGGAGGGCCGCACCATACTGGCCAATGTGGTGCGTCGTCAGGCTGCCGGGTTTCGGGGCGCCGTCTCACCGGCTCTGTTCTTCGTCTACAATGGAAGGGTACTGCCGAGCCTACGGTTCGAGGGGCAATGGAGCTGGCCGGGCGGGCGCTCGGCGGAGTTCAGCCAGGTGTTTGGCAGCGGGCACATGCCTAACCCGGACCTCGGCGTCGGGCCGCGAACCCGATACAACGCCGACAACACCGTGCGCCTGAAATCCCAGGTCGAGGCCTTCGGCTTTGGCGTTCGGATGTACACCAACGGCGCTTACGAGACGCCTCTGTTGGGTGGCAAGGTGCGGCTAACGGGCACTTTGCAGGTCAACCCTGGCTGGACAGAGATCTACGACCACTATCGCAGCGCCGCGGGGCTCGAGTACCAGTTCAACGACATCCAGCGAAAGCAACTGGAACTCGGGGGGCGCTTTACCCGCGTCCTGAACGAGCACGTTTCTCTTGAAAGCGTGGCCTTCCAGTCGTTCGGCAAGCTTGTGACGGATGTTCGCTTTGAGGGGCCGGGACTGACCCGGGACTTCCTGTCGGACCGGAAGACCTCCGAGAGCGTCGGGCGGGTGCAGTTCCGGGTGAAAGGCTTTGCGGACCTGACCTTTGAAACCGGGGCGGAGGGTGCCTTCAACAAGCTGGATAGCGCGACGGACCTGACCGTTAACGATCGCGCCGTTCTGGTGCCTGCCGCCAACGTGCAGGTCGAGGAGTTACGCGGCGAGGTGTTTCTGCGCGGGACCTGGCGGCCGTCAGCGGCCTTCTCCATGGACATGGGGCTGCGTCAGGAGGCGTCACGCGTCACTTCGGCGGGTGATGTCAGCCTGAAGAAGTCGCAAAACTTCCTGAAGCCCAGGGCAGCGATTACCTGGGTTCCTTACAAGAACGGCCAGGTCCGCCTGAGGGTGGAACGGGAAGTCGGGCAGCTCAACTTCGACGACTTCGTGGCGTCGTCGAATGTGGCCGCGACCGGCACGGTCGTGGCGGGTAATCCCGACCTGACGCCCCAGCAGGCCTGGGTCTATGAGGCGGCCTTGGAGCAGCGTTTCTGGGGGGCCGGATCGGCTGCCCTGACGGTGCGCCATTTTGCAATCAACGACACCGTCGATCGCGGCCCCGCACGCGACGCGTCCGGCGCGATAATCCGAAATCCGGTCACGGGACTGCCTGCCGCCGATCGCCCGGACAATATCGGCAAGGGGACCAAGACCGAAATTCAGGCCAGCGTGACCCTGCCGCTGGATCGCCTGGGCGTCCCTGCCGCCCAGTTGAAAACCCAGGCCACCTGGCGTGACACCAAGGTCACCGATCCGCTGGATGACCGCTCGCGGGAGATCTCGGCGGCGCACCCTCTTGATTGGGAAGTCCACTACAGCCAGGACCTGCCCCGGCTAAATGCGACCTGGGGTGTCGACGTGATCGGCGGGTACCGCGAACGCTTTTACCGGCTGGCGGAGATCGAGACCCAGAAGTTCTCGCCCTGGGTGGTTCTGTTCACAGAGTTCAAGCCGCGAAAGGACCTGTCCGTCCGTATCGAGGCCAATGGCGTCACCTTCCGGAATTCCCAGCGCATCCGCGAGGTGTTCATCGGTCCCCGAAATCTGGGCCGACTGGACTACACCGATGTGCGTGATCTGGAATGGCGCGGCAGCGTGAACGTGCGGGTGCGCAAGGCGCTGGGCGGCTAGATCAATCTACCCAGGGGCCCGCCAGGTTCACCGCCTCGCGGCCGTGGCGAAGCGGCACGTAGCCGCGCGCTGCCTAGAGCGGGAACAGGTCGCGATAATGCGGGCTCAACGGGTCTCCGAACTGGCCAGGTGTGTTGGTGGCCATGGAGTTGTCCCAGGCGCCTACGTCCATGGCGAACAGCACAGACGCGCCAGCGGCCTGCCTGAAATCGGTCATTGAATAGATGGCGGTCGCCCCGGGGGTGATGTCGCCCGTCATGTCACGTCAAAGCCGCACCGGACTTTCGAAATCGGAGCGATGTTTGAACACTGGTAGCTTGAGCGCGCGAACCTTGGAAAGGTAGCGATCTGGGAGGAAACCCCGAAGATGGGTACTTGGCTTTTCATCGCCGCTGCGTTCGCACCGCAGGCGGCCGAGGCGCAAGCTGCGCCTCCGTCCACTCAGCAGGTGGCGCCGCTGGCGGCTGAGCGGGGCGTGATCGCCTATCCGCCAGCCTTCTTCGCCGATATTCGGCCCGTCAGCGCCTACGACATGGTGATCCGCGTGCCCGGCTTCACCTTCGACAAGGGCTCGACGGTCCGTGGCCTGGAAGGCTCGGGCGGCAACGTGCTGATCGACGGCCACCCGCCGCTGGCCAAGAACGACCCCCTGGAAGACATTCTCAGGCGCATTCCAGCCGACTCGGTCGCGCACGTGGAGGTGATCCGTGGTGGCGCGCCCGGCATCGACATGGAAGGCCGCTCGGTGCTCGCCAACGTCGTGCGCAAGCAGGTGGCCGGCTTCCGGGGCTCGGTGCAGCCCTACTTCGACGCGGTCTACGACGGCCGGTTCCTGCCCGGCGTCCGCTTCGAGGGGCTGTGGACCCTGCCAGGCGGTCGCACGGCGGAACTCAGCCAGACGTTCAGCACCGGCCATTTCCCGAACGACGAGAACGGCGACGGCGACCGCATCCGGTATGCGCCCGACGGCCGGACCCGGCTGATCGATTCCGAAGTCGACGCCGACCAGCACGGCCACCGCATCCAGACGACGGGCGCCTTCACGGCCCCCTTCATGGGTGGGCTGCTCAGCCTCAACGGCGCGCTCCAGTTCAACTACGGCGCACTGGAGCTCTATGATACCGACCGGATCTCAGGCGGGGTCGAGTACGAGAAGTCGCCGAACAATCGGGGTCAGCACGAGGCGGGCATGCGTTTCAGCCGCCGGCTGAGCGACATCGTCGGCCTCGAGGCCGTCCTGTTCCAGCAGGTGTTCATCCAGGACCAGCGCTCGCACTTCCAGGCGCCGACGCTGACACGCGACTTCGCCCTCGACCGCAAGAACTACGAGACCGTCGGGCGGATACAATTCAACGTCACGCCCCGGCCGGGCATGAAGATCGAGATCGGGAGCGAGGGCGCCTACAACCGGCTGGACAGCCAGACGCGGCTTAGCGTCAACGGTCGGGCCGTGGCGCTGCCCGCGGGCGACGTCCTGGTGGAAGAGCTGCGCGCCAACGCGATCCTGCGCGGGACCTGGCAGGCGACGCCCCAGCTGACCCTCGAGGCTGGTGGGCGGCAGGAGGTGTCGAGGGTGACGTCCGAGGGCGACGTGACCCTGGAGAAGTCGCTGCATTTTTTGAAGCCTCGGGCGGCTGTGACCTGGAACCCTAACGCGTTGATGCAGGTGCGAATGCGTGTCGAGCGCGAGGTGGGCCAGCTCAACTTCGACGACTTCGTCGCCTCGCCGAACGTGGCCTCGACGGGCGTGGTCGTGGCCGGCAACCCCGACCTGACGCCGCAGCAGGCGTGGGTCTATGAAGCGACGCTTGAGCGGCGCTTCTGGAAGGACGGCTCGATCGTCCTGACGTATCGTCGGTTTGACCTGTCGGACGTGGTGGACCGCCTACCCATAGTGAGTTCGGCCGGCGTGGTGCTGGCCGACGCGCCGGGTAACATCGACTCCGGGTCAAAGAACGAGATCGCCGTCGGCCTGACCGTGCCGCTGGATCGCCTGGGCCTCAAAGCGGCGCAGTTGAAGGGTCAGGTGACCTGGCGCGACACGAAGGTGCTGGACCCGCTGACATCGTCGAACCGCCAGATCTCAACGCTGCACCCTGTCGACTGGGAGGTCCATTTCAGCCAGGCGCTGCCCGACTGGAAGATGACCTGGGGCCTCGACCTGCTGGGCGGGTTCCGGGAGCGGGTGTTCCGGCTGACCGAGATCGAAACCAAGAAGGTCTCGCCCTACCTGATCTTGTTCACCGAGCATCGCCTGGCGCCGGATCTGACCCTGCGCGTCGAGGCCAACGGCATCAACATGCGCGCCGCAAAACGCATCCGCGAGGTCTATGTGGGCCCGCGCAGCCAAGGCCGGCTGAACTACACCGACGTCCGCGACCTGGAGTGGGGCGGAAACCTGTTGGTGCGGCTGCGCAAGACATTCGGGCGTTGAGGCTCGACCGTCCACAGGCCTAACGCACTGGCTCGGCCGAGCCCCCGGTCTGGCGCGCGTCGTGGCCGCCGAACATCGTGGCGCCAGCCAGCGGACGGCCGCCCAGCGACAGCACCCGGCCGGTCGTCTGACCCGGCGTCTGGAGCGTCGGCGCGCCGGTGACGATGCCTTCGGCGATCCCCCACGGCCCCTCGTCGCTCAGGCGGTGGCCCCGGGCTTCCAGCAGGCGACGTGTATCGAGCGAGAGCCCGAACGGCTCGACGGAGATCACGTCGGGCAGCCACTGCGCGTGGATGCGGGGAGCATCGATCGCTGCCTGCACGTCCATCCCGTGGTCGATCATATTGAGGATCGCCTGGAGCGTGATCGTGATGATCCGCGACCCGCCCGGACTGCCGATGATCAGGGCAACCTTGTCGTCCTTGGTCAGGATCGTCGGGCTCATCGAGCTGAGCGGCGTCTTGCCCGGCGCCACGGCGTTGCTGGCCCCCTGGACAAGGCCGAACATGTTTGGTTGCCCGATCTTGGCCGTGAAGTCATCCATCTCGTTGTTCATGACGATACCGGTGCGGCCGGCGACACGGTGGGCTCCGAACCAGTCGTTCAGGGTGTAGGTCACCGACACCGCGTTCCCCTGGGCGTCGAGCACGCTGTAGTGGGTGGTGTTGCGCCCCTCACCGGGCTGAGCGGGCGGCCCCAAAGCCGATGACGGCGTGGCGCGCTCAAGGTCGATGCCGGCCCGCAGGCGCGCCGCATATGCCGGGTCCAGCAGCTGCGCGACCGGGTTGGCCACGAAGTCGGGGTCGCCCAGCTTGTTGTTGCGGTCGTAGAAGACCCGCCGCAGGGCCTCGACCAGCACATGCACCTCTGCGGCCGAGCGGAAACCCATGGCGCCCAGGTCGTAGCCTTGCAGGATGTTCAGCGTCTGGCAGATCGCCACGCCGCCTGAGCTGGGCGGGGGCGCCGAGATCACGTGATAGCCGCGGTAGTCGCACTCGATCGGCTTGAGCTCGCGCACCTTGTAGACGGCGAAATCCTCGCGCGTGATGATCCCGCCGCCCCCTTGACTGGCCCTGGCGATCGCCGCCCCGATAGGCCCCTTGTAGAAGGCGTCCGGGCCCCGTGCCGAGACCTGCGATAGGGTCGCGGCGAGGTCGCGCTGCACCAGCCGGTCGCCCTTGGTGAGCGGCTTGCCGGCCGGCAGGAAGATGCGCCGCGCTGCCGGGTCCCGGCCCAACCCTTCGGCCTCCAGCGCCATGATCCCCGCGTCGCCCTGGCCCAGGACGAAGCCGTCGCGGGCCAGCTTGATCGCCGGCGCCATCAGCGCGCCACGCGACATTGTCCCGTAGCGGGCCCGTGCGGTCTCAAGGCCCATGACGGTGCCCGGGACGGCGACCGCCTTCCAGCTGTCGGTGGAAAGCCCAGGGATCAGATCGCCCTTCGCGTCCTGGAACATGCCGGCTGTCGCGGCGAGCGGCGCCTTCTCGCGGAAGTCGAGGAAGGTGGTGCGGCCGTCGGCGAGGCGCACGGTCATGAAGCCGCCGCCGCCGATGTTGCCGGCCTGCGGATAGACCACCGCCAGGGCGTAGCCCACGGCTACCGCCGCATCGACGGCGTTGCCGCCGCGCCGCAGGACGTCGACGCCGACGTTGGTGGCCAGGTGCTGGGCGCTCACCACCATGCCGCCGCTGCCGGCGACGGGGGCGTGGGACGCGGCCTGCGCGACGCCGGCCAGGAGAGCGCCGACCGAAGCGACGAGGGTCGCCGCCCATCGGCAGAGGGATGACGCGTCGGGGACCAGGAATCGCATTTGAGTTCCTACTTCGCCGGCGCGAACCGCACCACCGTCTCGGCGTCCCGGTTCACTGCCTCGCGGCTGTAGCGCAGCGGCACGTAGCCGCCCGCTGCCCAGAGCGGGAACAGATCCCGATAATGCGGGCTCAAAGGGTCTCCGGATTGGCCCGGAGTGTTAATGGCCATGGAGTTGTCCCAGGCTCCGACATCCATCACGAACCGCACCGAGGCGCCGGCCGTCTGGCTGAAATCGCTCATGGAATAGGTCGCGGCGCGAGGCGATGAGGCGGACCCCGGGATCTGCAAGGGGCCGAGGCTCATCTGGGCGGCGAGTTCCGGCCCCGCCAGGGCGGCGATGGCGGGTGTGAACCGCGCCACATGCAATCGCCCCCAGGCCCATGTCGACATGTCCGGTCCCAGCCGGACCTTCAACTCTGCGACAGCGGCGGCCAGGCTCGACAACAGGATCGGGTCGCGGATGGCGGGCGGCGCAGCCTCGAGCCAGGTCAGGATCGGGTCAGGCGAACTATTGCCGATCATCTCCCGCACGGACTCTGGCGCCGCGACGGCGACGGTTGCCCGTCCCAGATGCTTGTTGGCCCAGACTTCATAGATGGCGGCGGCGGCGCTATCGACCGCGAGGTTGCTGTCCCAGGTCTTCAGGGTATCCAGCGCGCGGGCGACCTCGGCGTCGGCGGAGGCCAAGGTCCGGACAAGCGCGATCCCGCGGCGGGACTGGGCGCTGACGGCATCCGTCTGCAGGGCCATGGAATCGGCCAGCGTGCCCTTGGGCGTGGCCGCCAGCACTTCCTTGATCCGCACCGAGCGGGTCGCGTCCGCCCATTCATAGCTCAGCTTGCGCTCGTCGCGCGGATAGTCGGTGGGCAGGTTCATCTCATTGGCGGTAGCGAAGAAACCGGCCGCCGGATTGCGGCTGACCGGCAGGCCGCCATCCTCCAGAAAGCCCTTCCACTCATAGCGTCCGTCGCCCGGCACCGGGAACAGGCCGTCCCAGTTGGGTCGCACCGGCGTCCGGCCTGCCGCCGACCAGCCCACCTCGCCGGAGGTGTCGGCATAGACGAGGTTCAGCGGCGGCGCGCCCCACTTGTTGCGGGCGGTCTGGAAGTCGTCCCAGCCTTTGGCGCGCCACATGCGGGCCGAGCCGAAATAGCCCGCCAGCCCCGGTTCACCCCAGATGGTGCGTATCGCGAAGGCGCGGCCCCTGGCGGCATCCTCCGACACCACTGGACCATGCCGGGTGAAGCGCAGTTCTACTTCGCGGGGCGCCTCACCCTTGACCTCGATGGTCTCGCGGACCGTAGTCATCGGCGCCCAGCCGCCCTTGTAGCGGTAGGTAGCCCCCCTCGTTTCGTAGACGTAAAGGTCTTCCTGATCGATATAGAAGATGGTGATGCCGAAGGCGGTCGTCCCGTTGTGGCCAAAGGAGATGCCCGGCAGCGCCGGCTCTCCAGCGCCGATGATCGACAGACCGGGCGCTTCCAGGTGGGCGATGTAGCGAAGCGCCGGCACGCCTACGGGCCGGTGCGGGTCATTGGCCAGGATCGGCCGACCCGTCGCCGTGCGCGCGCCCGAGATCGTCCAGTTGTTGGAGCCTTCCGCCGCCCGGCGATCGATCACCTCGGCGAGCTTGATGTCCGTGTCGACCTCGGCGGTCCTGGCGTCGGCCAGAGCCTTGAAGTTCACCGGCTCGGTCGCCAGCACATAGTCCTTCAGCACATCTGCCGGCACGTCGCAGGGGTCGAGCCCCTTCGGAACGCTCAGCTTGTGGGCGGGTTCCAGCTTGCGGCGCAGCGCGTCAGCTTCAACGCCGCCTGCACAAACCACCCGGGCGCGGGCCACCTCGGACGTCACGTTGGACACCAGCGCGTGGCTGCGGATGCGCAGCACATCCTCGGGCTTCCAGTCTTCGGGCTGGCTCTTCGTGAGGCCGAACTCGACGGGCAGGGGGCGTTTGCCGGCTCGAACCTCGGCGACATAGGCATTGATCCCGGCAGCGAACGCCTCGACGGATTCGCGCCCACCGGGTCCATAAGCCGCCCATTCCGCCGCCATATCACCGCGATAGAGAAACAGTCGCGCCGCGCGATCCTGCGCCACATAGGCCGGACCCAGGCTGGCCGAAAGCCGACCCAGCCCGCGCTTTCGCCACAGGTCGATCTGCCAGAGGCGGTCTCGCGCCGCATTGTAGCCCTGGAGGAAAAAGGCGTCGCGAGCGCTCTGGGCATAGATGTGTGGGATGCCCCACCGGTCGATGATCATTTCAGCGGGTTGGTTCAGTCCAGCCAGCGTGCGGTCTTCCTGCCGGACGGCGGTTGAAACCTCCGCGTGCGCGGCGCCAGCCAGCATCGTCAGCGCCGCTAGAATCCCTGACCCCCGAACCATCGTCGCACTCCCCGTTTGGACCGAGTTTGAAACCATTGAACCCGCGCTGTCACGCAACGCTTGCGCTTACGTGAAGGTTATCCGCTAGGATCACCTCTCATCGGGAGGATTTCACATGATCAGCTACGCAACCATCGGCACCAACGACCTGGAACGCGCGACCAAGTTCTATGACGCCCTGCTGGCGCCGCTGGGCGGACGACGCACCTTCGCCAACGGCGATCGCATGCAGTTCTACGGCAGCAAGGAAACACCCGGGATGCTGGCGGTCAGCAAGCCCTATGACGAGCAGCCAGCGACCGCCGGAAATGGCACGATGTTCGGCCTGCCCGCCGGCACGAAGGAGCAGGTCGACGCCGCCCACGCCGCCGGTGTCGCTGCGGGCGGAACCTGCGACGGCCCCCCCGGCCAGCGCATGCCCACCTTCTACGGCGCCTATGTCCGGGACCCGGACGGCAACAAGGTCTGCATCTTCAACATGGGCTGAGGCTGAAGGGCCGAATATGATCGAAACGGCGCGCGTTCGTTTGCGTCCCTGGCGTGAGAGCGACCGCGCGCCGCTGGCCGCCATGCACTCGGACAAGGAGGTCATGGCGGACTATGGCGGGCCGCTGGCCCGCGCCGACAGCGACACGAAACTCGACCGCTATGCGGCGGCGTTTGAAACATACGGCTTTTCGCGGCTAGTGCTGGAACGCCTTGATGGCGCGTTTCTGGGCTACGTCGGCGTGATGCCGATCTGGCCGACGCATCCGGTCGCGCCCGGCCTCGAAATCGGCTGGCGTCTTGTGCGTTCCGCGTGGGGCGCGGGCTACGCCTCGGAGGGCGCCCGGGCCGCGTTGCGCGACGGCTTTCGGCGTCACGGCTGGGAGGAGGTGCTCAGCTACACGGCGCCCGACAACATCCGCTCGCAGGCCGTGATGGGCCGTCTCGGGCTCGCGCGCGCGCCAGACCGTGACTTTGTCGCCAACTACGACACGGTCGCGGCCTGGACCGGTCTCGTCTGGGTGGCGCGTCCGGAGATGGATTGGTCCTGATGGCTCTTCAGTTACTGAAACCGTCGCTGGCGACCCTGCCGGGCTTCGTCGACGCCCTGGAGCGGGGCTGGTCGCGGGACAACATCGGACTGGAGAAGACCATCCGCGCCGATCTGGCCTGGATCGCCCGGGACGCGGCCGGGTTCGTGGCGTCGCTGGACGATGTGGAGGCCAGGGGCGCGCCCATCATCCTGCCGGACGGCAGCCAGGCGCGGCGGCTGCCGGGATACAACCGCTGGCTCTGGGACGGCGAATTCTGCGGCTCGATCGGGTTTCGGTGGCAGCCGGGGACGAGTGAGCTGCCGGCGCATGTGTTCGGGCATATGGGCTATGCCGTTGTCCCCTGGAAGCGGGGGCGAGGCTACGCCAGCGAGGCGCTGC
>NZ_JBILRO010000044.1:0-17254 GCF_044372605.1 Phenylobacterium sp. | reverse complement strand
GCCTTCTCCTGCCGCACGCGCGTGTTCTGGGCCTGACCTGGATCGAACTGACGACCGACCCGGACAACGTTGCTTCCCAAGGTGTCATCATCAACAGCGGCGGCCATCTGGTTGAGGAATTCGAGATGCCGCGCGCTTATGGAGAGGGCGTGAAGCTGCGATTTCGGATACCTCTTTAGGCGTGTAATCGCGGGGTCCGGTCCGCCCAGGGTCGTGCCGCCTCAAGCTGATAGGCGAGTTGGAACAGCAGGCCCTCGGCGCCCGCACGGGCCGAGAACTGGGTTCCCACAGGCAGGCCGCCCGATGTCCAGTTGAGCGGAACGCTCATCGACGGCGCCCCGGCGACGTTGTGTAACGTCGTGTAGCCGACATATTCGATTAGCCGGGAGATCAGGGTATCGAACGAGACGTTCGGTGCGACATAACCCAACTGGGGTGGCGGGGAGGCCAGCACCGGTGAGAGGATCACATCAAACCTGTTCACCATGAACCAGCGGTCATAAGCCCTCGCGGATGCTTGCAGCCGCTGAACAGTCTTCGGCAACGCGTCCTTCGGCGCCTTGGCTGCCATTTCGGCCATACCCAGGCTGAAGTCTTCCAGCAGATCGGGCCCTGGTGGGTGTCCCATGACCTTATTGAGCACGCCGGCTAGATCCGCCGCGCCCGCCGCCCACAGGAGGAGGAAGTCATTGATGAAATCCTCGCCCGTCGGCCAGGTAGTTGGGACCACCTCATGGCCCAAACTTTCCATCAGCTTCACGGAGCTATCAGTGGCGGCGCGGACCTCTGCGGTTGGCGGCTTGCCGGCGCCCCCGTTGAGGATCAGGCCCACACGCAGGCGACGTCTCAACGGTGCGGTGATCAGACCTACTGCAGCAAGCTTTGCTCCGGGTCCCGAATCCTCGGTCAAGGCGAACATGGCGGCGGAGTCGCGCACGCTACGGGTCAGTACGTGCGATACGCTGATATCCGAGACCTGGGTCTGGCCGCGCGCCGCCAGCATCCGCCCGCGCGAGGGTTTCAGGCCGAACAAGCCGCAACAGGACGCCGGGATGCGAATTGAACCACCACCGTCGCTGGCATGGGCGAAGGGCACGACCCCCGCTGCAGTAGCGGCCGCCGCGCCACCCGAGGAGCCGCCGGAGGACCGGGTAGGGTCCCAGGGATTGCGGGTCGGCCCGAAGCCGATGGGTTCGGTGGTCGGCAGGAATCCATACTCCGGCGTCGACGACTTGCCGATCACATTGACGCCGGCGCGGTCGTACGCGTCGATTAGGGCATCCTGCTGCGTTGCCAGCGGCATCCGCAACATGGCGCGCGAGCCTGAACGGGTGGGTAGGCCCTTGTAGTCGTCCAGGTCCTTGATCAGGAACGGCACGCCGGCGAATGCTCCGGCCATGGCAGCGATCTGGCCGCGCTCCAGCGCCCGATCAAAGTCTGAGGCGACCAGGAAGTTCAGTTTCGGCTGAAGACGTTCCGCCCGATCCACGGCTGCTTTCGCAGCCTCCAGCGCCGACATCTGGCCGGACCGGATCATGGCGGCCGTCTCGGTGGCGTCAGGCCAAGCGGACCTGATCGCCGGGGAATTGGCGAAGGCTTGAGTCGCGACGCCGGCGACGCCAATTGCGCCCAGGGCGCGGCGCGTGATCGGGTTCAAGGCTTTCTCCACTTCCAGACACCCAGCATACGGTTGATGGTCAGCTTGGCGGCTCAAGGCCAAATTCGCAATGGCGATCAAGGTCATGGTCGCGACGGACTCAGGTCGATAGGCTGCCCCAAGCTGGAATGAAGAGGGTACTGCGGCATGGCCGGTTCAAAGAGTCCGGAGACGTCGGCCGAAAAGGGTCTGACAGGCGTTCGACTCCGTCTTCAAGAACTGTACTTTGGTGCAACGCCCGGCGCTGTGCGGTTCCGCTATGTGGTGATCGCGATAGATCTGCTGCTGATCGCCTTCTTCATCGCCTCGCCCTTCCTGAAGGACTACCCCGGCTTTATCGCGTTCGACTATGCGGTGGCGCTGGTTATGGCCATTGAGGTCAGCGCCCGGGCCCTGGCCCACGACAATCTGAAGACCTGGATCTCAAAGCCTGCGAGCTGGGTTGACCTGTTCGTTCTGGCGACCCTGCTGTTTCCGTTCTGGCTCCTCAATCTCGCATTCCTGCGGGTGCTTCGCATCTGGTCGCTGTTTCACAGCGAGCTCTTCTGGTCGACCGTTGGGCGCAAATATGACGGGACCCGCTGGGAGGAAGTCTCCAAGGCGCTCGCCACCATGGTCACTTTTGTGTTCGTGGCGACCGGCTTCGTCTACGGCAGTTTCGCTTTGGAACACCCCAAGATCGAAGGCTATGTCGACGCCCTCTACTTTACGGTTACGGCCCTGACGACGACAGGTTTCGGCGACATCACCCTGCCAGGAACCTGGGGGAAGCTCTTGTCGATCATGATCATGATCAGCGGCATTACTTTGTTCGTGCGTCTCGCGCAGACCCTCTTCCGGCCTCACAAAGTCAACTTTTCCTGCCCGACCTGTGGCCTCTCGCGTCATGACACGGACGCTGTGCACTGCAAGGCCTGCGGTACAGTGCTGAACATCCCCAATGAGGAATAGGCGCGCGGTGATTCCCCCCGGCGCCTAAAGGCCTTAAGGGTTGCGGCGCGGTATAGTTCGCCGAAGGGCAAGTCACCATGGCTTCCACGATCAAGGACGTGTCGGCAATCGCCGGTGTCTCCATGAAGACCGTCTCGCGCGTGCTCAACAAGGAGCGCTATGTCTCCGAGTCGACCCGGCTTCGCGTCGAGAAGGCGGTCGCAGAGCTGAATTTTCGGCCCAGCGTGGCGGCTCGCATACTGGCGGGCAAGCGCAGCTATCAGATCGCCCTGATCTACGACAATCACAGTCCTCACTACATTCATCAAATCCAGAACGGAGTCTGGGCGCGATGCATCGAGGAAGGGGTCCGGCTTCTGGCCCAGCCCTCCGACGTGGCCTCGCCCAATCTGGCGCGCGAGATCGGCGGCCTGATCGATCAGACCCAGGTGGACGGTGTGATCCTCTCCTCTCCGGTGACTGACGCGCCGGGTGCGCTGGAGGAGCTTGAACAGCGCGGCATCCCATATGTGCGGATATCGCCGGGCACGGACTACGACCGCAGTTCGTCGGTTTCGATGGATGACGTGCAGGCGGCCGACGACATGACCCGGCACCTGATCGCGCTCGGCCATCGGCGTATCGGGTTCATCATTGGCCATACAAACCATACGGCCAGTGATCAGCGGCTGTTTGGATACCGTCGTGCCCTGGATCGGGCGGGGTTGTCGTTCGAACCCAAGTACGTGCGGCCAGGCGCCTTTGATTTCACGTCAGGCGAGGCGGCGGGGGACGTACTTCTGGACCTGGCCCAGCCGCCCACAGCGATCTTCGCCAGCAATGACGACATGGCCGCAGGCGTGCTGACGGTGGCCCACCGCCGGGGCCTTTCCGTACCGGGCGATCTGTCCGTAGTCGGCTTTGACGACACTGCGCTGGCCAGCCAGCTCTGGCCGCCCCTGACCACGGTGCGGCAACCCACGCGGGAGTTGGCGTATGCCGCTGCCGGGCTGCTGTTTGACGCCACCGGCGAGGTGGTGCACCGCCGTCTTCCGCATGAGCTTGTGATCCGCGCGTCCACGGCAGGACCTGGGGGAGGCTGACAAACTCTGGTTTATCGCCGGGCCGTCTTGCCAACGTCATGAGGCGAGGCTTATCAGTATGACAGCGCTATCATACGATGATCCGACGACCGTCGAACTCAACGTAAATGACTGAAAACGTCCCGGGGATCGCATCGAGCATGACGACCAGCATTCTGCCTCAGCCTGCCGCCACTCGACCGTTGTATGAGGGCGGTCCAACGGTTTCGTCGGTCGCCTGGGGCATGTGGCGCTTTGCTGGCGACGACGTCGGCGCAGCCACGGCTCGCGTGCAGGCTGCCCTCGACGCCGGGGTCACCCTGTTCGACACCGCCGACATCTACGGTCCAGACAACAACGAGCCGTTTGGCGCCGCCGAGCTATTGCTGGGCCGCGTCCTGGCGGCCAACCCGGCTATGGCCCACCGCATGGTGATCGCCACCAAGGGCGGGATCAGCATGGGCGTGCCCTACGATTCAAGCGCCGGCTATCTGGCGTCAGCCATTGACGCATCACTCAAGCGCATGGGTCTGGATCATGTGGCGCTCTGGCAGATTCACAGGCCTGACATGCTGACCCACCCGGCCGAGGTGGCCCGGGCTCTGGAAGCCGCGTACAAGGCAGGCAAGATCGGAGCGATCGGCGTGTCCAACTTCACGCCTTCGCAGGTCGAGGCCCTGGCCGCCCACAGCGCATTGCCAATCGTGAGCTGCCAGCCGGAGTTCTCTCCGCTGGCGACAGCGCCGCTGAGCAACGGCATTCTGGATCAGGCAATGGCGCGCAACATGGCCGTGCTGGCGTGGTCGCCACTGGGGCAAGGGCGCCTCGGCGACCCGAAGGACGCCCGCAGTCAGGCCGCCGCCAGGGCGCTGGATGTGAAGGCGGAAAGCTTCGGTGTCTCCCGTGCGGCTGCGGCCTACAGCTGGATCATGGCTCATCCGGCGCGGCCGATCCCTATCGTTGGCACCCAGACCCCGGCGCGGATTGCCGAGATCCCCGATGCCTACAAACCCGCCTGGACCCGAGCTGACTGGTACGAGGTACTGGTCGCCGCCACTGGAGAAGCCCTGCCATGACCCGCCCGCCCTGCGAGATCAGCTGGTTCTCGGCGCTCTGCGATGACGACTATGAGTTTCTGGGCGTACCAGACCCCATGCTGCGGTCCAGTTGGGAGCACTGCCGGGACATCGTGATGCAGGCCGAGGCTGGCGGGTTCGACAACATCCTGTTGCCGTCGGGCTATGAGTTGGGCATTGACACCACCGCCTTCGCCGCCGGGATCGCGCCGTTGCTGAAGCGCATGCGCCTGCTGATGGCGGTTCGTATTGGCGAGATGTGGCCGCCGCAGTTGGCCCGTCAGATCGCCACCATTGACCGCATGCTGGGCGGTCGTCTGACCGTCAATATCATCTCGTCCGACATGCCCGGCGAGAAGCTGGCGTCCGCGCCGCGCTATGCCCGCACGGTCGAGGCGATGAGCATCCTGAAGACCATGCTGAATGGCCAGCCGCTGGATCACGACGGCGAATTCTGGAAGCTCAAGCTGGACCCGCCCCGGATCGGCACGCTCTCGGGCAAGGCGCCGCAGTTGTACTTTGGCGGTCTGTCCGAAGACGCCCGCGAGGCTGCCGCCAAGGGTTGCGATGTCTTCCTGATGTGGCCGGACAAGAAGGAAACCATTGCGGCCATTATCGCCGACATGACCGCGCGCGCCGCCAAATACGGGCGGACGCTCAGGTACGGCTACCGCGCCCACATGATCGTGCGTGATACCGAGACCGAGGCCCGCGCCGCCGCCGACCGGCTGCTGTCAAAACTGGACGCGGCCACGGGCGACGCCATCCGCGCCAAATCGCTGGATTCCACCTCGGTCGGCGTTCAGGCGCAGGCCGCCCTGCGGGAAGCGGCGGCGGACGACGGCTATGCCGAAGCCAATCTCTGGACCGGCGTGGGCCGAGCCCGCTCAGGCTGTGGCGCGGCGATCGTCGGCGATCCGGACCAGGTGCTGGCCAAGCTCAACGACTACCGCGACATGGGTATCGAGGCGTTCATCCTGTCTGGCTATCCCCATGCGGCGGAGGCGGACCTGTTCGCGCGCCACGTGTTGCCGAAGATCGACCACGGGCCGCTCGTCTGAGGGTATGGGTCGCATCTGCGACTGAAGCGTCGTATTGACGTCGGTGTCGAACGAGATCGAACCCGCAAGACCATTGAGCCAGTTCCAGCCCCATCGCCTTTCCGTCGCCCCCATGATGGACTGGACGGATCGCCATTGCCGGGTCCTGCATCGCACTCTGACGGGGCGAAGCCTGCTTTATACTGAGATGGTGACCACCGGGGCTGTGCTGCATGGCGACCGGCCGCGATTGCTGGGTTTTGATCCTGCCGAGCACCCCGTGGCCCTTCAACTCGGCGGTTCGGATCCCAATGACCTTGTCGCGGCTGCGCGCATCGGCGAGGCGGAAGGGTATGATGAGATCAACCTGAATGTCGGCTGTCCTTCGGACCGGGTTCAGTCGGGACGGTTTGGCGCGTGCCTGATGCGCGAGCCGGAATTGGTGGCCGAGTGCATGGCGGCCATGGGCGCGGCTGTTTCAGTTCCGGTGACGGTAAAGTGCCGGATCGGGGTGGACGATCAGGATCCGATGGAGAGCCTGTTCCGGCTGGTGGAGTTATCCTCGCAAGCCGGCGTGAAGCTCTTTGTGGTGCATGCGCGCAAGGCGTTGCTGAAGGGGTTGTCGCCCAAGGAAAACCGCGATGTGCCGCCGCTGAACTATCCGTTGGTCTGGCGGTTGAAGCAGGAGCGGCCGGACCTGACCATTGTCATCAACGGCGGGATCGGATCGCTGGACGAGGCTGAGGCGCATCTGGCCCATGTGGATGGGGTGATGCTGGGCCGGGCCGCCTATCATACCCCGGCGATCCTGGCCGACGTGGACGCCCGCATCTTCGGTGGGTCGGCAGGACAGGGCCCGTTTGAGGCGGTGGAACTCTACAAGAGGTATGTGGCTCGGGAGTTGGCGCGCGGTACGCACCTGGCGGCCATGACACGTCACATGCTGGGATTGTTCCACGGCGCGCGCGGCGCCCGAACCTGGCGGAGGATCCTCACCGTCGAGGGGGTGAAGCCGGGGGCGGGTCTTGAGGTGATCGACCAGGCGCTGGCCGCGGTCTCAGGGCTGCAGGCGCAGCGTGTCGCGCGTGGCTTCGAAGCGGGTGAGGCGGCCCAGGTAGCTCATGCCCAGTAGCGACACATCCAGACCCTCGGCGACAACCAGAGCCTTGACGTCCTCAAGCCGGGCGCCGTTGATCGAGACCGAGGTCAGGGTCACAGCTGCGGCGCGGGTTGAGCCCGTAGCCGTGGTGACATTGTAGCCGTACTTCAGGTCCTGTGGCTTGAAGCCCAGCTTTTCCGCGTCGGCAGGCGTGAGCGCCACCGCGGTCGCGCCGGTGTCCACAAGAAACCGAACGGGCTGGCCGTTGACGTCGGCGTTGGCCCAGAAATGCCCGTCGGCGGCCTTGGCGACCGCGCCGGTCCCTGGCTTCGGTGCGGAAGGCGCAAAGCCCTGAACCTCGAAGCGGGCGATACGCAGCGGCGCTGAGTCCATCGCCGCAACCGCGCTGGCCCCGGCCATAGCCGCCAGAGTCGACGCCACGATCAGTTTAACGAGAGAAAACACCCGATATCACCCGGAGAAGCGGCCGTTCGGCCTGTCCTGTGAGTGGGAAACTATGACAACGAGGTTGGGAAGCTGTGAACCGGCAAGGTTTCCGAGGTATAAACTCAGAACATCGCCAGCTTCTCGGGGCGGATCAGGCTGCGTCGCTCAGGCAAGGCTGCCATGATGGCGTCTCGCTCAAGGTCGCTGAGGCGGCCCCAGGCGGCGACCTCGTTCAGCTTGCGATAGCAGCCCATACATAGCCCGCTCTCGCCATCGACGATGCAGACCTTGATGCAAGGCGTCTTGATGGGTGCGGTGGCGGTGCTCATCCGGGGATAGCGTAGGTGACATTGGCCTGGGCCGCCAGCCGGTCCGGGCTCTCGGTCCAGATCCGGATGTCGCAGACCGCCAGCCTGCGGCCCAGCCGCAACAGTTCCGCCTCGGCATGCATGTCGCCTGGCTTGGCGCCGCGCAGGAAGCTCATGTTGAGTTGCGAGGTCACCGCCATGAGCTGATCGCCGATATGCGCCAGCACCAGCGCGTAGGCCGCCGAGTCGGCCAGAGACATGAGTGTCGGGCCAGAAATGACACCGCCGGGGCGCAGCAAACCCTCACGATAGCGGCCCGTCATGCGGATGCGCCCTGGCTCGACCGAGGTCACCAGGATCGTCTGCGACTGTCCGGCCCCCGGGAAGGCGCGCGCAAAAAGGGCGTTCAGCTCATCGAGGTCGAGCTTCGGCGTGAAGATGGCCATGCTGCTTTCTGGGCCCGCAACCACCGATGTGACAAGCGCGATGTCACTCATGTAACGTTCATGTATCATGACTTGAAGTTAATCCAGAACTACAGATCATTGCTCGTTGTTCATTTGAATATGAAGATGAACCAAGTTCTGCTCCTGCCAGTTTCGAAGGAGAGTTTGAATGAAGTTTGCTGCGTTTGCACTGATCGCCGCCACCCTTGCCGCCGGCTCGGCTTCAGCCACGGAGAGCATGACTGACCTGCAGTACATCAAGGTCAACCGCTGCAAGGGCCTGGCCACCACGCTCAGCACCGCCGTCGACCCGGCGGCCATAGAGGCATTCATCAAGGCGGATCGCGGGACGCGGATGCCCTACGTCCAGGAACGCGCGACAAACGAGTTTCAACGCGCCAGGCGTGAGGCCAGGAGCGAAGACCGCAAGGCCCGGCTGACCGCTGAACTCGCCGGCCCCTGTCAGGCCTTGATGACGGGCGGGGCCGGAACGTCGAAGCAATAGGTCCCGATCGAGCCGGGCGATCACTGCCAACGCGCCGGTCCGCCGGCGCGTTTCTGTTTTGGGGAAGATCGACGCCTTACGCCGACGGCGGGGCCGGTCTCGCGCCGATCCAGTTTCGGAGCCAGAACGGATTCTGGTTTCCCTTGACGTAAGGGTCATCTTTTCACCCGTGCGACATACGGGTATAGACTTCCCCCATACCCATACGCTGTAAGCCAGCCTGCGGAGGACGCTCATGAACCTCGATTTCACGCCTGAAGAAAACGCCTTCCGCGAAGAGGTCCGGGCCTTCATCAAGGACAACTATCCCGCCCGGTTGCGCGCCGCCCAGGACGAGGGCCGGGCGCTCACCAAGGAAGAGTATCTCCTCTGGCATAAGGTGCTGGCCAAGAAGGGCTGGTTGGCGCCGTCCTGGCCCGTGGAGCATGGTGGCACCGGCTGGACGCCCACACAGAAGTATATCTGGTCCGAGGAGACCGCCCGCGCCGATTGTCTGGCCGTACTGCCGTTTGGCGTGTCGATGCTGGCGCCCGTCCTCTACACCTTCGGCACCGAGGAGCAGAAGAAGCGCTTTCTGCCTGACATCTACAACGGTGAGGTCTGGTGGTGTCAGGGCTACTCCGAGCCAGGCGCCGGATCGGACCTCGCCAGCCTGAAGTGCAAGGCCGAGCGGATGACCGCCGACGACGGCAAGGAATACTACATCGTCAATGGCCAGAAGACGTGGACGACGCTGGGACAGCATGCGGACTGGGGCTTCTTCCTGGTGCGGACCGACCCCGACTCCAAGCCGCAGTCGGGCATCTCATTCCTGCTGATCGACATGAAGACGCCGGGCATTTCGGTTCGGCCGATCATCACCCTGGAAGGCGGGCATGAGGTCAACGACGTCTTCCTCGACAATGTGAAGGTGCCAGTCGAAAACCGTATCTTCCACGAAAACCAGGGCTGGACCTGCGCCAAGGCGCTGCTGGCCCACGAGCGCAGCGGCATCGCGGGCGTGGCGCGCTCCAAGCGCAACCTGGAAAAGCTGCGCACCATCGCTGGCACCGAGCGCTCGGATGTAGGCGGCTCTCTGATCGATGAGGCCTTCTTCAAGCGCAAGGTGGCCGAACTGGAAATTGACCTGACCGCGCTGGAGTTTACCGAACTGCGCACCCTGGCCGGCGAGAGCAGCGGCAAGGGCCCTGGCCCGGAAAGCTCGATCCTGAAGATCAAGGGCACCGAGATCCAGCAGCGCCTGCAGGAACTGGCGCTGGAGGCGGTGGGCCACTACGGCGCGCCCTTCCTGCGCGACCTGCAGGGCAACAATCTGGGCATCGGACCGGACTATGCCGACGGCCTGGCCGGCGAGATGTTCAACGGTCGCAAGACCTCTATCTACGGCGGTTCGAACGAAATTCAGCGCAACATCATCGCCAAAGCTGTTCTGGGGCTGTAGCTCCCCTCCCCCTTGCGGGGAGGGGTCGGGGGTGGGGGTGTCAGAGCGAACGCGTGGAGCCATTCACAAGTCGGATCGTGCGGCTCGCGCGGCACGTCGGATGCGGCGTCAACCCACGTATGCCGAGCAATGGTTTTGGAAGGCGTTGCGCCGTACCGGTCTGCATTTTCGACGACAGGCCCCATTCGGACCTTACAACTTGGACTTCGTATGCCATGAACATCGTCTGATCCTGGAGTTGGACGGCGGCATTCATGACCTGCCATCCGTGGCGGCACGGGATGCAGAACGCGACGCCTGGCTGACAAGCCGAGGATACAGAGTTATGCGGTTTGCCAACGCGCAGGCGATCGCGGATATCGATGGGGTGATACAGGAGATCCTCGCCCGGATCAGCGCTGACACCCCCAACCCCGGCCCCTCCCCGCAAGGGGGAGGGGAGACACGTTGGAGTTAAGACTATGGATTTCAGCTTCACCGAAGAACAATCGATGCTGCGCGACACGGTCGCCAGCTATCTGGCCGACCACTATGATTTCGACAAGCGTCGCGCGGCGGTGTCGAATGAGCCGGGCTGGCGGCCGGAAGTCTGGAAGGCGTTTGCCGAGGAACTGGGCATTCTGGGCGCACCGTTCTCGGAAGACCTTGGCGGTCTGGGCGGCGGTCCGATCGACAACATGATCGTCATGGAAGAGTTCGGTAAAGCGTTGGTGGTCGAGCCCTACCTCGGCACGGTGGTGATCGGCGGCGGCTTCCTGAAGCATTCGGGCCACGCAGGCGCGGCCGATCTGATCGGCGGCATCATCGAGGGCAAGAATTTGTTCGCCTTCGCTCAGGCCGAACCGCAGAGCCGCTACAACCTAGCCTCGGTCGCGACGACGGCGAAAAAGGACGGCGCGGGCTGGATCCTGAACGGCCACAAGGCCGTCGTCATGGGCGCGCCCTTCGCCACCCACCTGTTCGTCACGGCCCGCACATCCGGCGCCGAGCGTGATGCTGGCGGGATCTCGGTCTTCCTTGTCGACAAGGCCGCCAAGGGTGTGACAACCCGCGACTATCCCACTGTTGATGGCAACCGCGCCTCGGAAGTCTATTTCGAGAACGTCTCGGTAGGCGCGGACGCCCTGATCGGAACCGCCGACAATGGCTTGCCGCTGGTGGAAAAGGTTGTCGATGAGACGATCGCCGCCATGTGCGCCGAGGCATGCGGTGTACTCAGCAAGCTGCACACCGGCACCGTCGAATACACCAAGCAACGCAAGCAGTTCGGCGCGCCGATCTCCTCGTTCCAGGTGCTGCAGCACCGGATGGTGGACATGTTCATCAATGTCGAACAGGCGATCTCGATGACCTACATGGCCAACATCAAGGTCACCGACGAAGCCGAGCGGGCCAAGGCGATCTCGGCCGCCAAGGTGCAGATCGGCAAGGCCTGCCGTTTCGTCGGCCAGAACGCCATCCAGTTGCACGGCGGCATGGGCATGACCGACGAAATGGCCATCGGCCACTACTTCAAGCGCGCCACCATGATCGAAAGTGCGTTCGGATCTGTGGATCACCACCTGGCCCGCTACGAGCGCCTGAGTCTGGGCAAGGCGGCCTAGGTCAAGCCACTTCCTACCTCTCCCGCAGCTGTGCGGGAGCGGGTAGAACAAGACCAACAGTTGCCCCGCGCCTCAGGGCGACGTAACCCCCGGCCATGGCCCTCCGCGATTTCGCGCTCCTGATCCTGATGTGCCTGGTATGGGCCTTCAACACCATACTGTCGAAGTATGTAGTGAGCGGGCTTGAGGTGCCGCCGCTGTTCTATGCGGCGGCGCGGTTCGCGATCCTGACGGTGGTGCTGATCCCGTTCCTGCGCCCGGCGCCGAGGCCGATCTGGCGGCTGGTGGTGACGGCGCTGCTGATGGGCGGCGGCAATTTCGCGCTGATGTTCGTTGGTCTGAAAATGTCGACACCGTCGGCGGTTTCGGTGGTTTTCCAGCTAGGCCTGCCGATGACGGTATTGCTGTCAGTACTGATGCTGCACGAGCGCATCGGGCTGTGGCGCGGCTTCGGGATTGGCCTGACGTTCGCCGGCGTCGTGATCGTGATCTTTGATCCGAAGGGCCTGGAGATCTCGACTGGCCTTTTACTGGTGGTGGCGGCCACCTTCATGTCGTCGCTGGGTGCGGTGATGACCAAGCAGATCGAGGGTATGCGGCCCCTGACCTTCCAGGCCTGGGTGGGGTTCTCCTCGGTCTGGCCGCTGGCGGCTATGTCAGCCTGGCTGGAGCCGGGGCAGGTGGATATCGCCCTGCGTGCCGGATGGCCGTTCCTGGGCGCCCTGCTGTTTTCGGCCCTGATCGTGTCGCTGTTTGCGCACACCAGCTACGTGATGCTCCTGCAGAAGTATGAGGCCAACCTGATCTCGGCGCTCACGCTCATGACGCCTCTGATCACCATCGGGATGGGCGTGGTGCTGCTGGGCGATCCCTTTGGACCTCGGATGATCATCGGCAGCGCGCTTGCGATCAGCGGCGTGCTTGTCATTGCCCTCCGCCGCAATCAGATCATGGCGATGCTGATGGCGGTCCGGAGCCGGCTGAAATGAACATCATTGAGGCGCCTTCGCCTAACTTCGACACGCGGACGGCGCCGCCCAGCCTGCTGGTGCTGCACTACACCGGCATGAAGACCGGGCCGGAGGCGCTGGAGCGGTTGTGCGATCCGGAGGCGAAGGTCTCGGCACACTATCTGGTCGAGGAGGACGGTCGGGTGTTCCGGCTGGTGGCCGAAGAGCGCCGGGCCTGGCATGCAGGGGTGTCTTACTGGCGTGGCCGGCGCAACGTGAACGGCGAGTCCATCGGTATCGAGATCGTCAATCCTGGGCATGAGTGGGGCTACCGCCAATTTCCGGACGCCCAGATCGAGAGTGTCATCGCCCTGGTTGCCGACATCCGCACCCGCTGGGATATCGAGGATCGCGACATCGTAGGCCACTCCGATGTGGCGCCCGACCGCAAGGATGATCCTGGTGAACTGTTCCCCTGGAAACGCCTGGCTGAGGCGGGACATGGGCTCTGGGCCGAGTGGCCGCCGGCGCCCGGTGCGCCGATCGGCGAGGGTGAAGAGGGAGCGGCGGTGTTTGCCTTGCAGGCCGGTTTGACCAGACTGGGCTTTGACCTGCCGCCGTCGGGGCGGTTTGATGTGGCCACGACGGTCGCGGTGCGCGCTTTCCAGCGGCATTGGCGGCCAGAAAAGGTGGATGGGATTGCGGATGGGGATACCCGCGCGCGGCTCATTGCCCTTCTGAGGATCTCAACCTGATGCATCCGGCCCCGGCGTTCGCCGTCAAGGACGAACAGAGACTGCTGGCCTGGATCGAAGCCCATCCGTTCATGACGCTGGCGGCGGCGCCTCAGGGGCGGCCGCTGATCGCCCAGGCTCCGGTGGTGATCCGGACCTTGCCCGAGGGTCTGGCGCTGGACTTTCACCTGTCGCGGAGCAACGCACTCGCCCCGGCGCTGGCCGGCGGGTTTCGGGGGGTTTTGCTGGGACTGGGACCGGACGCCTACATCAGTCCCGATTGGTATGAGAGCGTCGACCAGGTGCCGACCTGGAACTATGTCTCGGTCGAGGCCGAGGGCAGCGTCACGGCTCTGGATGAGACTGGCCTGGTCGCGCTGCTTGACGATCTGTCGGCGCAGGAGGAGGCGCGGCTTCTGCCCAAGCCGCCGTGGACCCGGACCAAGATGAGTTCCGGTACTTTCGAACGAATGCAGGCGGCCATTCTGGGAGGTCGCCTCAGCATCGAACGGCTGGAGGGGACGTTCAAACTGAGCCAAAACAAAGGGGTTATGGATCGAGCCGGGGCCGCGGCCGGCCTTGGCGATCATCCTGTGGCCGGGTTGATGCTGGGCAAGGAGGCCTGAGGGCATGGGGCGTTGACCCGGGCGCCCGCAGCGACCATGGTCCGCGCGGATCAGACGGCCGGGCGGTCGCGGTCCCCGCAAGGGGGTCGAGGAAAGTCCGGGCTCCACGACGACATGGCGGTGGGTAACGCCCACCGGGGGTGACCCCAGGGATAGCGCCACAGAGAGCAGACCGCCCGCCTTCGCCCCTCGGGGCTACGGCGCGGTAAGGGTGAAAGGGTGCGGTAAGAGCGCACCGGGTCCCTGGTGACAGGGGCCGCATGGCAAGCCCCGCCAGGAGCAAGACCGAATAGGGATCCCGCGCCGGAGAAATCCGGTAGGGCCGTCGCCGGCCTGAGGGCTCCGGGTAGGTCGCGAGAACCGTCCCGCAAGGGCCGGTCCAGAGGAATGATCGCCGCGTCTCCGCAAGGGGGCGGCACAGAACCCGGCTTACAGGCCGTCTGATCCACTCTTCCTTCATCCGTGAGGGGTGCCGCTGCCACTTCGGCAACGCGTCCGCAGCCTGACCACTATACTTTCCCACAATGGTTAACATGTTCTGAGTATGTTCTGTGGATAACTGCTGTTCATTAACCATTGTGTCGCGCGAGTTCTTTGTTTTTGCCTCATTTCGTCAGCAAGTGTCATTGAAACCCATTTGATCCCATGTTAACCCAATCGTCATTCGCTAGCCAAAGTGGCGCGTCGGTGCGCGTCCAGATCCGGTGGCGATGGCAGGGGAGCGTTGGCCAAGATGTTTCTCTCGACGTTCGAGAAACAACTGGACCTGAAGCGGCGCATCGTTGTGCCGCAGGAGTTTCGCGCCGCCGTCTCTGGCCCGTTTGACGGCGTTTTCTGCTTTCCCTCCATCGAGGCCGACTGCCTTGAAGGTGGCGGAAAGGCGCTTTTCGACCGCTATCACGGTGTGATCGAGGAGCTTCCGTTCGGTGATCCGGTGCGCTCGGCACTGGAAACGTCGGTGCTAGGCGGCATGGTGCAGCTGTCCTTCGACACCGCTGGCCGCATCACCCTGCCAGACCTGATGTGCAAGGCCTTTGGCCTGACCGACTGGGTGAGCGTCGTCGGGCTCGGCGACCGGTTCCAGATCTGGGAGCGGGGCGCATTCAACGCCCATCGCGCCGTCCAGCGCGACATGGCCCGGGCCGGCCTTGCCGATCTTCGCGCCCAGCAGCGCGCGGCGCGACTGGGTGGTGCTGCGTGACGGTGTCGCACATCCCGGTTCTGCTGGACGAAGTGATCCGCAATCTTGATGTCGGCCCTGGCGATACGGTCGTGGATGGCACCTTCGGCGCCGGCGGCTATTCGCGGGCCATTCTCGAAACCGGCGCCAAGGTTGTGGCCTTCGACCGTGATCCCACCGTCCGCCGTTTTGCCGAGGGACTTTCCGCTGACCGCTTCCGGTTGGTGGAAGGCGTGTTCTCCCGGATGGATGACGAACTGGGTGAGGCGAGCGTGGACGGCGTCGCGCTGGACCTGGGCGTGTCCTCCATGCAGATCGATCAGGCCGAACGCGGGTTCTCGTTCATGCAGGACGGGCCGCTGGATATGCGGATGGGTGGCGACGGGCCGACGGCGGCAGACCTCGTGAACAACGCGCAGCAGGAAGATCTGGCCCGGATCATCTTCGTCTATGGCGAGGAGCGGGAAAGCCGACGCGTGGCGCGCGCGATCGTGCGTCGGCGGGAGGAGCAGCCCTTCAGTCGCACGCTCGAACTCGCCGACTTTGTCGAGCGGGCGCTGGGTGGCCGCCGCGGCGCCAAGATCCATCCGGCCACCCGCACCTTTCAGGGGTTGCGGATTGCGGTGAACGAAGAGCTTGCCGAGCTCGAGGCAGGCCTGGTGGCCGCCGAGCGAACCCTGAAGACGGGCGGCCGCCTCTGTGTGGTGACCTTTCACTCGCTCGAGGATCGTATCGTAAAGAGCTTTCTGTCGACGCGGTCCGGACGCATGCCCGGTGGCTCGCGCTATGCACCGCCGGTGGTCCAGGATGCGGCGCCCAGCTTCCGTCTGATCTTCAACGGCGCCCAGGCGTCGTCCGACGCCGAGGCCCGCGCCAACCCCCGCGCCCGCTCGGCAAAGCTCCGCGCCGCCGTCCGTACCGACGCGCCGGTCTGGAGGGCGGCGGCATGAATGTCTTCACCCGCCGGATCCGGGGTTTTCGCCTGGTCGATCTGGTCGGTCTTGGCCTGCTGGTGGTCATCATTCTGGGCGTCTACCTGGCCAAGACGCTGGCGGGTCGCGAACGGGCCGAAATCGCCAGGGTTGAACGTCAAATCGTCGCGGAACAGGCGCGTATCCGGCTGCTCCAGGCCGAGGTGGCCCACCTCGAGCAGCCGGGGCGGATCGAGCGGCTGGCGGTAGGCTATCTGAAGATGGCGCCGGTTCCGGCGATCCGCGAAGCCCATCCCGATCAACTGGTGGAACTGGCCCGCGCCGGCGCTGCGCCCAGCGCCACGGCGGTGTCCGATGTCGCGTCCATGGTGGATGGCGAGGGTGTGGTCCCGGGCGTGCCGCCGCCACCGCCGCCGGAGGCCTTGCCGTCGCAAATGGCCGAGGCGGCGCGATGAGCTTCATCTCCCAGACGTTCGGCCGGACCGGTCTGCCGCGCTGGCTGATCGAGCGCATCTGGGGTCTTGAGCATGCCTTCGAGCGGGCCCGTGCGTCAGGTCGCGTCGAGGATGACACCCGCCTGCGCATATTCTTCGTGCTGGCGCTGTTCTCGCTGTTCTTCATCACCCTGGCTGTGGGCGCGACGCGGGCGGTGATGTTCTCCGACGCGGCTCGAAACGCGGGCATCTCTCCCTCGCTGGGCGCGTCCAGGGCCGATCTGGTGGACCGCCACGGCAAGATGCTGGCGGCCAACCTGCTACACTATGGCCTCTACATCGATCCGCGCGAAATCTGGGATCAGGCCGAGACGCGTCGCGGTCTCATGGGCGTCCTGCCGGGCCTTGACGCCGAGCGGCTGGAGCGAGCCCTGCGCGGCAACCGACGGGTGTTTCTGGTCGGCGCACTGAACCCCAGCGACCGCAATCGCATCCATGGACTGGGATTGCCTGGTGTCAGTTTCGAGCCTGAGCAACACCGCGTCTATCCGCTTGGCACAACCGCCGCACACATTATCGGGTTCTCGGATTCGGGTGGCGAGGGTCTTGCCGGGGCCGAGGCCGCCTTCGACCTGGAGATCCGCTCCGCCGCCATGAACGGCGGAACCGTGCCGCTCTCCATCGATCTGCGCGTTCAGGGGGCGCTGGAGGACGAGATCTACAAGGCCGTGGCTGAGTTCACGCCCAAGAGCGCGGTCGGCAT
>NZ_JBILRO010000039.1:0-19422 GCF_044372605.1 Phenylobacterium sp. | reverse complement strand
TCGGCATCGTCACGGACATCCAGACCGGCGAGATCCTGGGGATGAGCAGTTGGCCGGTGTTCGATCCGAACAAGCCCGGCAAATCCAGTGACTACTCCCGCACCAACCGCGCGGCTGCCTCGGTGTTCGAGATGGGTTCGACCTTCAAGGCGTTCACGGTGGCCATCGGTCTGGACAGCGGCGTCGCCACACCTGAGACCACGTTTGACGCGCGGTTCCCCTATAAGCTGGGCTACCGGACCATCCATGACTACCACGCCGCCCGCGCCGTCCTGAACCTGGTCGAGGTATTCCAGCACTCGTCCAACATCGGCACGGCGAAACTGGCCGAGGCCGTGGGGCCATCTCGGATGGGCGAGTATTTCAACGGCCTGGGTCTGACCACGCCGGCCAAGGTGGAGTTGATCGAAAGCGCCCGACCGTTGACGCCGAAGGTCTGGAACGACGACGCGGTGGCGTCCACTTCCTTTGGCCACGGCATCAACGTCAGTCCGCTAGCGCTGTCACGCGCCTATGGCGCGGTGCTGAATGGCGGCAGGCTGGTCCCCATGACGATCCGCAAGGTCGAGCCGGGCGCAAAGATAGAGAGCTCCCGCGTGATGTCGGAGCGGACCTCGCTGCAGATGCTGTCGATCATGCGCGCCAACGTCACCGGCGGCAGCGGCAAGTCCGCCAACGTACCGGGTCTGTCGGTGGGCGGCAAAACCGGCACGGGGGAGAAATATGACCCCGCGATCCGGGCCTACAATCAGAACCGGCAGGTCTCTTCGTTTGCGGCGGTGTTCCCGACCACCGGCGGGGTCGACACGAAACGCTACTTTGTGCTGGTCCTGCTGGATGAGCCGAACGGGACGGCCAAGAGTGCGGGCTACTCGACGGGTGGCTGGGTGGCGGCACCGGCGACCGGGAGGATCATCGAGCGGATCGCCCCGTTCCTGGGCGTCCAGCGCCGCAATGATGTCGGCCAGGCCATACCTGTCGAGGCGCCGGTCGCCGCAAGCGCAGGCGACGCTCAGTGATCCAGCGCCTGACATCGCTCATCAAACGTCACGTCGGCGTCGACCCCGAGATCACGGGCGTGACGGCTGACAGCCGCAAGGTGAAACCCGGCTACCTGTTCGCCGCGCTTCCCGGCTCGCGGGCGGATGGCGCCACCTTTGCCGCCAAAGCAGTCGAAGCGGGCGCCGCGGCGGTGCTCGCTGATCAGGATCTCAATCTGGCGGTCCCGACCATCGTCTGTCGTGACCCGCGAAGGGGCTACGCGCTGGCTGCGGCCAACTTCTGGGGTCGCCAGCCGCAGACATGCGTCGCGGTGACCGGCACCAACGGAAAGACCTCGGTAGCCACCTTCTGCCGCCAGATGTTCGCCCACGCCGGGCACGTTTCCGCCAGCATGGGCACTCTGGGCGTTACGGTCTCGCGTCCCGGCGGCGTAACCGATCAGATCACGCCTCCTGGCCTCACCACCCCCGACGCCGGTGATGTGGCCGAGCTTCTGATGCGGATAACCCAGCTTGGCGTGACGCACTTTGTCATGGAGGCATCCTCTCACGGTATCGACCAACGCCGGCTGGACGGCGTGCGGCTGTCGGCCGCCGGCTTTCTCAACCTGACCCAGGACCATCTCGACTATCACGGGACCATGGAAGGCTATCGCTCCGCCAAGCTCCGGCTGTTCGAACAACTGATGCCGCGTGGTGCGACGGCGGTGCTGAATGCGGATGCTGAGGCCTTTCCATTCTTTGCCGCCGCCTCTGTGGTCTCGGGCCAGCGCGTGATGAGCGTCGGCGAGACCGGTCAGGCGCTGAAACTGTTGGGACGGACGCCTCTGCCTGATGGTCAGCGTTTGTCGATCCGCGCCGAGGGGCGGGCTCATGATGTGCACCTGCCGCTGGTCGGCGCGTTTCAGGCCTCCAACGCCCTGGTCGCCGTTGGCCTGTGTCGGGCGGCGGGCCTGAGCTACGACGAGGCCTTCACTGCGTTGGAGAACATCGATGGCGCGCCCGGTCGACTCCAGCGGGTCGGCGCCAGCGCGCGCGGCGGCGAGGCCTATGTGGACTACGCCCATACGCCGGACGGGCTGGAGACGGTGCTGCGCGCCCTGCGTCCGCACACTCGCGGCAAGCTGATCGTGGTGTTCGGGGCGGGGGGAGATCGGGACCGGACCAAGCGCCCGTTGATGGGGGCCATCGCGTCTACCCTGGCCGATGTGGCGATCGTCACCGACGACAATCCGCGCTCCGAGGTTCCGGCAGCGATCCGTGCAGAGGTGCTGGCGGGCGGCGCGGGCATGTCCGAGGTCGGCGACCGGCGCAAGGCAATCCGGGCCGCTGTCGCGCTGATGCAGGACGGCGACATCCTGGTGGTGGCCGGCAAGGGGCACGAGCAGGGCCAGACGGTGGGCGACGTCGTGCATCCCTTCGACGACGTGGCCGAGACGGCCCGGGCACTGGAGCTCGTCCATGGCTGACCCGCTGTGGACCTCGGCCGAGATTGCCAGGGCGACGGGTGGTGTTGAGCGCGGCGGGTTTTCGGCCACCGGTGTCTCGATTGACACCCGCAGTCTCGAGGCTGGCGACCTGTTTGTGGCGCTGGCTGGCGCGCGCGACGGCCACACGTTTCTGGAGGCCGCCCGGGCGCGCGGCGCGGCCGGCGCCCTGGTGACACAGGATTGGGCCGGACCTTGCGTCGGAGTGTCCGATACACTCACAGCGCTGGAAGCCCTGGGCGTTGCCGCCCGCGATCGGGCCGCCCAGGCGCGGCGGGGCGCCGTGACCGGCTCGGTGGGCAAGACCAGCATCACCCAGGCGGTGATGGCAGGGTTGCGACTTGCCGGACGGGCGCACAGCTCGGTGAAGTCCTACAACAACCACATCGGTGTTCCGCTGACCCTGGCACGGATGCCGCGCGATACGGAGCGCGCCGTCTTCGAGATCGGCATGAACCACGCCGACGAGATCCGCCCGCTGACCCGCATGGTCCGGCCGCATGCGGCCATGGTTACGACGGTGGGGCCCGTCCATACCGAGAACTTCGCCGACGGTGTCCTGGGCGTGGCCCGCGCCAAGGCGGAGATCTTTGAAGGCCTAGAACCCGGCGGCGTGGCGATCCTCAACGCTGACAACGAATGGTTCGAGCTCCTCAAGGCCGCCGCCGATCAGGCGGGCGCCGTGGTGCGTACCTTCGGCACGGGCTCCACCTGCGACGCACAGCTGACGGGTTTTGAGGTCGAGGGGGCGCGGGCCATCGTCACGGCGCGGCTTGGCGGCAAGGCGACGGCGTTCCCGATCCTGCAGACCGGCGGTCACTGGGGCCTGAACAGCATGGCGGTTCTGCTGATGCTGGAGGCTCTGGGTGTCGAGGCCGCTACGGGGCAGTCTGCGCTGGGGGCGTTCGAGCCGCTTGACGGGCGCGGGGCCGAGCGGACAGTGGCCTGCGCCGGGGGCGCCTTTACCCTCATCGACGAGAGCTACAACGCCAATCCGATTTCAATGGCATCCGCCATCGCCACCCTGGGCGCGCGAAAGTGGGCTGGTCGCCGGATCGTGGCGCTGACCGACATGCTTGAACTGGGCCCTGAGGCGACCGCGTTTCATGCAGGTCTGGCCTCGCAGATCGAAGCTGCATCAATTGATCTCGTGTTCTGCGCCGGACCTCTGATGAAATCGCTCCGGGACGCCCTTCCGCCGACTCGACGGGGCGGCTACGCGGAGACGGCCTCGGACCTCGTACCGCGGCTCGCACAGGTCGTTCAGGCCGGCGACGTTGTGATGGTGAAGGGGTCGAACGGATCGAAGGCCGGGCTGTTGGCCCAGGCCCTGATCGCGATCGGCGACCCCCGGGCCGGACTTGAGGAGGCGCGCTGATGTTTTACTGGCTGTACGAACAGTATGCCGCCTCGGGCTATGTGCCGATCCTCAACCTGCTGAAGTATCAGACTTTCCGGACTGGCCTTGCGATCTTTACGGCCCAGCTGGTGGTGGTGGCTCTTGGCTCGCGCTTCATCCGCTGGATGAAGGTCAAGCAGGGCAAGGGTCAGCCAATGCGCGCGGAGGGCATCCAGCGGCATGTAATCGAGAAGACCGGCACGCCCACCATGGGCGGGGTGATGATCCTGGCGGGGCTCTTCACCGGCACTCTGCTCTGGGCCGATCTCAGCAATGTCTACATCTGGGCCGTGCTGATGGTCACCGGCGGCTATGGAATTGTCGGGTTCCTTGACGACTACGCCAAGGTGACCAAACAGACCACGGCGGGGATTTCCAGCCGGGCGCGGCTTGGTCTTGAGACCCTGATCGCGGTCGCGGCGGTCGCCCTGATCATCCTGTTCGCCGCCAAGCCTCCGGAAAGTCCGGAACTGCTGACCTCGGTGACGTTCCCGGTCTTCAAACAGCTGTTTCTGGATATGGGCTGGTTCTATCTGTTCTTCGGCGCGTTCGTGATTGTCGGTGCGGCCAATGCGGTGAACTTTACTGACGGGCTCGACGGCCTGGCCACTGTGCCGGTGATGATCGCGGCCGCCGCCTACGGATTGATCGCCTATCTGGTCGGCAATTTCATCTTCGCAAACTATCTGCAGCTTCACTTCGTCCCGGGCGTGGGCGAACTGGCCGTGTTCTGCGGCGCCTTGATCGGCTCGGGTCTGGGCTTCCTCTGGTACAATGCGCCGCCCGCCAAGATCTACATGGGCGACACCGGCTCCCTGGCCCTGGGGGGCGCGGTCGGAACCATCGCCGTGGCGACCCGACATGAGGTGGTGCTGGCGATCATAGGGGGCCTGTTTGTCGCCGAGCTCCTTTCCGTCGTGATCCAGGTGGCCTGGTTCAAGCGCACCGGACGCCGGATATTCCTGATGGCGCCGATCCATCATCACTTCGAGAAACTGGGCTGGTCAGAGTCGACGATCGTGGTCCGGTTCTGGATCGTCTCGATCATGCTGGCGCTGATCGGCCTCGCCACCCTGAAACTCAGGTAGGGGGCCTGGCCGCAACTCCATGATCCCCGTCACCGCCTTTGCCGGAAAGACCGTCGCCGTCTTCGGCCTGGCCCGCACGGGTCTGGCGGCCGCGCGCGCGCTGATCGCTGGCGGGGCCAGGGTAGCGCTTTGGGACGACAAGCCGGCCTCACGCGACGCGGCGGTCGCCGAAGGCTTTGAACTGACCGACATCTCCCGGTCCGCCTGGGCCGGCTATGACGCCCTGATGCTGTCGCCTGGCGTACCCCTCACACACCCGGAACCGCACTGGACGGTGGCGAAGGCCAAGGCCGCGGGCGTGGAGATCCTGGGCGACATCGAGCTCTTCGCCCGCACGGTCAATGCCTCACCGGAACACAGGCGGCCCAGGATCATCGCCATCACCGGCACCAATGGAAAGTCCACGACCACGGCCCTCATCGGCCACATCTGCGCCGAGGCCGGGCGAGATGTGCGGGTGGGCGGCAATATCGGTCAGGGCGTGCTGAGCCTCGACGACATGCATGGCGGTGCGGTCTATGTGCTGGAACTCTCGTCCTACCAGCTGGACCTGACCACCAGCCTGAAAGCGGACGTCTCGATCATCCTGAACATCTCGCCCGACCATCTGGAACGCCACGGGACCATGGCCAACTATGTGGCCGCAAAGCGCCGGATCCTGCTGAACCAGGGCAAGGGTGACACGGCGGTCATCGGAGTCGACGACGAATGGTGCAGTCAGATCTGCACGGAAATCACCGCCGCCAATCGCCGGACGACTGTCGCAATCTCGGCCAGCAAAACCATCGGGCGCGGAGTCTACGCCCTTGATGGGCTGCTCTACGACGCCACCGGCGAACGCACGACGGAGGTCTGTGATCTGAAGCGGGCCCGCTCACTGCCCGGTCGCCACAACTGGCAAAACGCCGCCGCCGCCTACGCCGCCGTCCGGGGGATCGGGATCGACGCGGGCCAGGCCCGCCGGGCCCTGATGTCGTTCCCCGGACTGGCCCATCGCATGGAGACAGTCACGATCCTGGGCAAGGTCCGGTTCGTGAACGACAGCAAGGCCACGAACGCCGACGCCGCGCGCCAGGCGCTGTCGAGCTATCCCAAGGTCTACTGGATCGCCGGAGGTCAGCCGAAGTCCGGCGGTATCGAGGATCTGGCGGATCTGTTTCCCCGCGTCGTTCGCGCTTACCTGATCGGCGAGGCAAGTGAGGCATTCGCCGGGACCCTTGAGGGAAAGGCCGAGGCGGTCAGGTGCGGCGATCTCGCCACCGCCGTTCAGGCTGCATTCCAGGACGCCAGGGCCTCCGGGCGCGAGGCGATCGTACTGCTGTCTCCGGCGTGTGCCTCCTTCGACCAGTTCGCCGACTTCGAAGCCCGCGGTGATGCGTTCCGGGCCGCCGTTCAGACGCTCGCTGCCACGCATTCGACAGGAAACGCCGCATGACGACCGCCGGCAACGCACACGCCTTTCCACGATCCGACCGTTCTGTGCTGGGGGTCTGGTGGTGGACCGTCGACCGCTGGATGCTGGGGATGGTCGCCGTTCTGATCTGTATCGGTGTCGTGGTCTCGTTTGCTGCCAGCCCGGCGGCTGCGGCGCGGATGAGCATCGGCGACCCGTTTCACTTCGCGGTCCGCCAGTGTGTCTTCGCCTGCGTCGCGGCATTTGTGCTGGTCGGCGTATCCATGCTCGACGTAAAGGGAGTCCGGCGTGCGGCCTTCTTCATCTGGGTGGCGGCGATCGCCATCATGATCGCGTTGCCATTCATCGGCCACGAGGCCAAGGGCGCCAACCGCTGGATCGAGTTCGCCGGCTTCACTTTTCAGCCCTCCGAGTACATGAAACCGGCGTTGATCATCCTGGTCGCCTGGATGTTTTCCGAGGGGCAGAAGGGTAATGGGGTTCCGGGCGTCTCCATCGCCTTTGCCCTGTTCGCCGTTTCGGTCGGCTTGCTTTTGATCCAGCCCGATGTTGGCCAGACAGTGCTGGTCACCATCGCGTTCGGAGCGGTTTTCTGGATGGCGGGTGTTCCGATGTCGTGGGTGATCCTGCTGGCCGTCGCGGCGCTGGCCGGCCTGTCATCGACCTATTTCCTGTTCCCGCACGTGGCCAGCCGGGTAGATCGGTTCTTTTCGCCAGAGAAGGCGGACACTCATCAGGTGGACGCTGCCGGGGTGGCGCAGGCTGCGGGCGGGCTGTTTGGTCGTGGGCCGGGAGAGGGTGTCATGAAGCGACACGTGCCGGACCTGCATACGGACTTCGCCGCCTCGGTGGGCGCCGAGGAGTTCGGGCTGGTGTTCTTGCTGGCGGTCATTGCTCTGTTCGGCTTCGTGGTGATCCGCGGCTTGCAGCGCGCCATGAAGCTCAATGACCCGTTCCAGCAGGTGGCGGCCGCCGGGCTCTTCGTTCTGGTCGGTCAGCAGGCGGCCATCAACCTTGCGGTCAACCTCAACATGATCCCGACCAAGGGCATGACGCTGCCTTTCATTTCCTACGGGGGATCCTCGATGATTGCGATGGGACTGACGCTGGGGCTTGCCCTTGCCCTGACGCGCCGCCGCCCTGGCGCCTACAGCCACAATGACGGCCTGTCCAAGGCCGGGACCTACAGCTAGGGGCAAGGCATCATGCGCAGGATCGCCGTCGTCGCTGCGGGAGGCACCGGAGGCCATCTCTTTCCAGCCCAGGCGCTGGCCGAGGCGTTGATCGCCCGGGGGTGGGGTATTGTGCTGGCGTCGGATGAGCGCGTGGCGGGCCTGGCCCAGGACTTCCCGGCAGAGCGACAGATCGGCCTTTCCGCGGCGACGTTCCGACCCGGCGACCCCGTCGGCATGGCGCGCGCCGGGTTCGCGGTCATGCGTGGCGCCCTGCAGGCCCGGGCCCTGTTCCACCAGATCAACCCAAGTGTGGTGGTAGGCTTCGGCGGCTACCCGTCAGCGCCGGCCCTGGTTGCCGCGATCCTGGACCGCCGCCCCACGGTGATCCATGAGCAGAACGCCGTCATGGGCCGCGCCAACCGCATGCTGGCGCCCTGGGTAAAGACGGTGGCCTGCGCATTTCCGACACTGATGAAGGCTCCGGCCAAGGTCGCGGCTCGGGCCAAGGTGGTGGGAAATCCTGTGCGTCCGCCCATCCGGGCTCTGGCCGATGTCGCCTATGTGCCGCCCGAGCCCGACGGGCCATTGCGACTTCTGGTCACCGGCGGCAGTCAGGGCGCGCGGCTGTTGTCGGAACTCGTGCCCGAAGCGGTGAAGGCGCTTCCCGAGGCCCTTCGCGCCAGGCTGATAGTCCAGCAGCAGACCCGGAAAGAATCCATGGACACCGCGCGCCGGATCTATCGGGATGCGCTGGTCGACGCCGAGATCTCGCCCTTCTTCCGGGACATGGCTGGACGTCTGAAGGAGGCTCATCTGGTGATCGGCCGGGCGGGCGCCGGGACAGTGTGTGAGTTTGCGGTGGCGGGCCGGCCTTCAATCCTCGTGCCGCTGGCGATAGCGCTGGATGATGACCAGGGCCAGAACGCGCGACTGCTTGCGGAGGCGGGCGGCGCCGAAATCGCGCGGGAGAGCCAACTCACCGTAGCCTCGCTATCCGGGGCGATGATGAAGCTACTGGAGAACCCCGAGCGGTTGGCGCGAATGGCGGCAGCGGCGCGCTCTGTGGCGATCCCGGACGCAGCCGAACGCCTGGCTGACGTCGTTGAGGCGACGGCGGATAGCTGAGCGTCGCCGGATCGCTGTCTGAACCACCTGCCGGCCTGCTTGCGTTCTGATATTCCGTGGCTAGCTCGAATGGGCTAGCACATCGAGATGACTCGTCGCCCCGTCCCCTTCGAAATCGGCCCCGTGCACTTCATTGGCATCGGGGGCATCGGCATGAGCGGCATTGCCGAGATCATGATGCGCACCGGCTACACAGTTCAGGGCTCCGACGCCAAGGCCAGCGCCAATACCGAACGGCTGGAGAAGCTGGGCGCTAAGATCTTCATCGGCCAGGATCCGGCCAATGTGGAGGGTGCCTACGCCATCGTCTATTCGACCGCGGTAAAGCACGACAATCCAGAGATGGTGGCCGCCCGCGACCGGCGACTGCCGCTGGTCCGCCGGGCCGAGATGCTGGCCGAACTGATGCGACTACAGTTCTCCATCGCGGTGGGCGGCACGCACGGCAAGACCACCACGACCTCGATTATCGCCAGCCTGCTGGATGCGGGCGAGCTGGACCCGACCGTCGTCAATGGCGGCATCATCAACGCTTACGGCACCAACGCCAAGGTCGGGACCGGCGACTGGATCGTCGTGGAGGCCGACGAAAGCGACGGCACGTTCCTGAAGCTGAAGTCGACGTGCGCCGTGGTCACTAACATCGATCCCGAGCACCTGGACCACTATGGCGACTTCGACGCCGTGAAGAAGGCGTTTCGCGATTTCGTGGAGAACATCCCCTTCTATGGATTTGCCGCGATCTGTACCGACCATCCCGAAGTTCTGGCCATGGCCGCCCGGGTGGAGAACCGCCGACTGGTCACCTACGGCGTCAATCCACAGGCCGAAGTGCGCGCAGAAGCCATCACAATGGGGCCAGATGGCGCCCGGTTCGACGTCGTGATCCGGCCCCGCGAGGGCGATGCGCTTCGCTATGCCGATCTGCACCTGCCGATGGCGGGGCACCATAATGTGCTGAACTCGCTGGCGGCTGTGGCGGTGGCCCGGGAACTGGGTCTGGACGAGGCGGCGATCCGAAAGGGGTTGACCGAATTCGGCGGAGTGAAGCGGCGTTTCACCACAACGGGTGTGGCGGGCGGCGTCCGCGTGGTTGACGATTACGCCCACCATCCCGTTGAAATCTTCTCGGTGCTGAAGGCGGCTCGAGCCGTCGCATCCGGCAAGGTGGTGGCGGTGGTCCAGCCGCACCGCTACTCGCGCCTGAAGGACCTGTTCGACGAGTTTTGCGCCTGCTTCGCCGACGCCGACACGGTGATCGTGGCTGACGTCTATGCCGCCGGCGAGGCCCCGCTCGAAGGCGTCAGTCGCGACAGCCTTGTCGAGGGCCTGCGTCGTTACGGCCACCGTCGCGTGCTGGCGCTGGGGGCGCCGGCGGATCTGGCGACCATGGTGCGACAGGAAACCACGGCCGGCGACCTCGTGGTGCTGCTGGGCGCAGGCGACATCACCAGCTGGGCCTATGCCTTGCCCGGCGAACTGGACGCGCTGGCGACGTGAGCGACTGGCTGGACGCCTTGCCGAAGGTGCGCGGCAAGCTGCTGCGCGATGAGCCGCTGGGACCGTTCACCTGGTTCAGGGTCGGTGGGGCGGCGGAAGTCCTGTTCCTGCCGGCGGACGCCGATGATCTGGCCGGGTTTCTGCGGGACCTGCCGCAGGACGTGCCTGTCACGGTGCTGGGGGTTGGTTCCAATGTGATCATCCGCGATGGCGGCGTGGCGGGTGTTGTCATCCGACTGGCCGGGCGCGCGTTCGCCGGGATCCAGGTAGAGGCAAACCACATCATCGCCGGCTCTGCTGCGCTGGACGCAGCGGTTGCGCGGGCTGCGTCAAAGGCAGGTCTGGCAGGCCTTGAGTTCTACGCGGGCATCCCTGGCACAATCGGGGGCGCGCTCACGATGAACGCCGGCTGCTATGGGGCCGAGACGAAGGATGTTCTGGTCTCCGCCTGGGGCTACGATCGTGCCGGCGTGCGGCGGGACCTTGCCCTGGCGGATTTCGGCTACACCTATCGGCACAGCGCGGCGCCAGCGGACATCATCTGGGTCGAGGCGACCTTTCAGGGGCGACCCGATGATCCTGCTGCAGTGCAGGCCCGCATGGATGAGATCACCGCGCGCCGGGAGACAACCCAGCCGATCCGGGAAAAGACCGGCGGGTCCACGTTCAAGAATCCTCCTGACCAGTCATCCTGGAAGTTGGTGGATGAGGCCGGCTGGCGGGGCAAACTCTTTGGCGGGGCGATGTTCTCGCCCCTGCATTCCAACTTCATGATCAACACCGGACCTGCCACCGCCGCAGACCTTGAAGGCCTGGGCGAGGCGGTGCGCGCCGATGTGCTGGCCAAGGCGGGCATAGACCTTCAATGGGAGATCAAGCGGATAGGGCGAGCTTGAACGCCACCACCTGAACATGGTTACTCCACCCCGCTACGCGCGGTCCCCCTCCCCCGACGGGGGAGGAGAGAGGCTGCGTCAATCGTCGTGTCGTTTATGGGGCCGTCGCCTGTGGGGCAGCCGCGCTATCGCTTGCGATAGACCGGTCGTTGGCCGCCGCCCGGGCCGCCGCCGACGCGGGGCGTGGCGTCGCGGTGACGGAAGGTGATCCGGCCCCGGTCCATGTCGTAGGGCGTCATCTCGACCGTGACCTTGTCGCCGACCATCGAGCGGATGCGGTTCTTCTTCATCTTGCCGGCCGTGTAGGCCAGGATCTCGTGATCGTTCTCGAGCCGCACACGGAAGCGGCCCTCCGGAAGGAGCTCGGTGATCAGGCCGTCGAACTCGACGAGTTCTTCCTTCGCCATGCAGTTCAGTCCTTTCTCAATTCAGGCGGCGACCGGCTGGCGCCAACCAAAACGGGCCGGCGCTGAGCCGACCCGTTGATAGTCCAGCGGGCGCGTGCCCGCCAAGTGGGTCTTAGCCGGCCTGCAACTGACCAGCCGACGTCTTGCCGCTGCGCTGGTCTCGCTCCAGCTCGTAGGAAACCTTCTGGCCCTCGCTGAGCGCGCCGAGACCGGCGCGTTCCACAGCGGAGATATGCACGAACACGTCCGGACCGCCTTGATCCGGCTGGATGAAACCGAAGCCTTTGGTGGCGTTGAACCACTTCACGACGCCGCTAGCCATAGTCAGTCCCCTTTTCGGGAGATGAGGTCACGCGAACGACGCGCCCGCGAGATCAATGTGTTGAAGAGGATCGTTTGGGCTCGGGGCTCAATCCGGAGAAAGAACGTGGAGAGCGCGCGAACCTTGGAACGATTGACGCTCTCATCATCGCATCTTGCGCCTATGCTGGCAAACGCATTCCCGTACAACGGGTTTCCAGCGGCGGGTCAGTCGCAGTATTGAAGGGGTCTTGATGGCGGGTCTGAAGGACAAACGCGGGTTCATCGACAAGGAACGCCTCGACCTGACCGAGCGCAAGGCGGTCGAGTACTGGATGAAACGCTGGGGCGTGACCCGTGATCAGCTAGCCGCCGCACACCGGAAGGTCGGTCGCCTGACCAAGGACATCGCAGCCGAACTCGGAAAGAAGCGATAGAGCCGGACTCAGACGGCGTAGAAGCCTGTCTCGCCGCTGACGCGGACCTGGCAGGGTCTGCCGCCCTCCTGGACGACGCGGGCGCGCTTGTTGGCGGCGGCTTTGGCGACTTCCTTGTCAACGGAGTGGCCGAAAAACTCCCCGGCGCTTTCGACGGCCCACACGCCCTCATGACGGATCACGGTAAACACGCAACGCTCAACGACGGCCATAAACCCAGCAACCTTTCGGGGGGAGGTTTGGGGGCCAGAAGATTTCCGCGAGCGCCCTGAATTCCTTAATCTTCTGTAAACGACAAACCCTCTGTGGCCCAGAAAATTCGGTATGTGCTCGGCGTCGGGACCGGGCGGCAGACCGTGGTGTGTCGGTCAGGCGACGAGGGTGACTGTCGCAAAGCCCAGCGCCAGCGCGCCCATGGCGATGGTCAGAATGAGCGGCGCCAGTCGGCGATAGAGGTTTGACATGGCCATGTGGACCTGTGCCTGGGTGAACCCCCGCAGACCGCAGGGTTGTCCGTCTGGACAACTCACCAATAGCAGCATCTGGTGAATCGATTACTGCCGGAGTCGGCATGTTTTCAATGCATTTCCGGTGCAGTACGGGGCGCAGGTATGGAACCGGATGAACTCGAGGATCTGAGGCTGATGTTGCCGACGCTGCTTCAGGCGGTTGAGGCGTTGGGGTTTGTCAGCCGGTATTTGCACCCGCCTGACCTGTCGGCCGTCCTGGACGCCTGTGGGCAGCCGGACCGGGCCCTTATCGCCCTGCTCCCGCGACTGGAGCGTTGGACGCCAGGTCTGGCAGACCTTGGTGTCGCACTTCGGACCGCGAGCGAGGCGACGATCCAGGCTTTCGCCGAGCTCCGCGCCGCCGTTGATCGAGCTGACGATATCGGCCCCGTTTTCCGCGCTTTACGCCACCGACCGCGCGCGCTCGAGGCGCTCTATCCATTGGCGGAGCACCTCCCACACGTCAGCCGCCTGTTTCTTGACCCTCCCCGGCGCGATGACGTTGACCGACTGGCCCGCCTGGCGAGCCCGGGTCCCACTACGGGGGTGCATCACGTCGACAACGATGCCGCCGCCAGGGGGGGGTACTCGGTCTATGTACCGGAGGATTACGACCCCGATGTTCTGACGCCCCTGGTGATGGCACTACATGGCGGCAGTGGCCATGGCCGGTCGTTTCTCTGGAGCTGGCTCCGGGATGCGCGGACTTACGGCGCGATCCTGGTGGCGCCGACGTCGATGGGCCGGACCTGGGCGATCAGCGGCGACGATCTGGATACGCCTAACCTGGCCCGAATTCTCGGAGATGTGCGGCAGCGCTGGGACGTGGATCCGGAGCGGCTGTTGCTGGCCGGAATGAGCGACGGAGGCACCTTTGCAGCCGTCAGTGGCCTCGAGCCAGGCTCGCCGTTCACGCACCTTGCGCTCACCTCTTCGGCCTTCCACCCCATGCTGGCCCAGATGGCGGATCCCGCCAGGATCACCGGCCTGCCGGTCTATCTGACGCACGGCGCGCTCGACTGGATGTTCCCGGTGTCGATGGCAAGGTCGGCCTATCAAGGGTTGGAGCGGGCCGGCGCCAGGGTCTCCTATCGCGAAGTCGACGATCTGAGCCACACCTACCCCATGGAGCTCAATGCCGACGTGTTGGCCTGGTTGCGATCCGTCGACAAGGTGGCGCCGGTGCCGGGACGCCCTATTTGAGGCCTATGCAGACCGTCATCCTCTGGGCCGGCCGCGCCGCCCTTGTCGCCGTTTTGGCCGTCGTCGTCTCGGGAGCCCTGAATCCGATGCACGACGCATCGCGGTTCGCACCGGCACCTGACGTCGTGGAGCATGTGGTCTACGGCTACCTGATGACCTTGCTGGCGATTGTCTCTTTTCCGCGGATTAACCCCTGGTTGATCGGTGGGACTTTTCTGGGTCTCGGCGCCGGTTTCGAGGTGGCTCAGATCTTCGCTCTGGTCTCAGGAACCTTCCAGTGGAAGGACCTCGTATCCAACGCCGCAGGCGTGGCCGCCGCTCTCGCGCCGCTCGCAGTGGGACGCTTTCGCAACTCATAAGTGATTGTACTTCAATCGGCTTCGGGTTGAAAATCCACTGGTGTCGGCGTCCAGTCTTGCTAGATAGCGCGAACAGTCGAAGGGCAGCGCCCGTTCATGATTAACTGACCAAAACTGTGCGACTGTTTCGGATACTCGATTAGGGAGCGCCGCCAGGGGCGAGCCATTCGCTAAGGGCGCACGTCGTTGAAGGTACTGACGATTATTGGGACGCGACCGGAGGCCATAAAGCTGGCACCGGTCATACTGGCCCTGGCGGGCCGGCCCGATATTGAGTCCGTGGTTTGCGTCACCGGGCAGCACCGGGACCTCGTGGCGCCAGTGCTGCGGCTGTTCGGCATCCACCAGGATTTCGACCTTGGCTTGATGCGGGCCGGGCAGAATCTCAATGAACTGACCGCAGGGGTCGTGGCCGGGGTCGACGCCGTGCTGGCCCAGGTCCAGCCGGACTGGGTGGTTGTTCAAGGGGACACGACCAGTGCGATGAGCGGGGCCATGGCGGCGTTTGGGCGCGGTGTTCCGGTCGCTCATGTGGAGGCCGGCCTGCGGACTCACAATCTCAAAAGCCCCTGGCCCGAGGAAATGAACCGGCGTGTGGTCGACGCCTTCAGTGAGCTGCTTTTTGCGCCGACGCTCCAGGCGCGTGAGAACCTGCTGCTGGAAGCCGCACCCGGACGCGTCGTGGTCACCGGAAACACCGTCATTGATGCGTTGCAGGCCTGCGCCGCCATGCTGACCAACGATGACGCACTTCAGCGCAGCGTCGATGCCGGCTTGCCGTCGCTGGATCCTGCCCGTCGCATGCTGCTGGTGACGGGCCACCGGCGTGAGAACATGGGCGAGGGCGTGCGCGGGGTTTGCGCTGCCCTGCTGCGTTTGGCCAAGCGCGACGACCTCCAGGTCGTCTATGTGCTGCATCCAAATCCGGACGCCGAGCGCCCGGTGCGGGAGGCGCTGAGCGGACAAGCCAACATCCTCCTGATCCCGCCGCTCGACTATCTCGCCTTCATTCGGCTCATGCAGCTTTCCGATCTGATCCTTACCGATTCCGGCGGTGTCCAGGAGGAAGCCCCGGCGCTCGGAAAGCCGGTGATCGTAACGCGCGATGTCACCGAGCGGCAGGAAGCCGCCGCGGCAGGAGTTGCGCGCCTGGTCGGCTCTGATCCTGATCTGATCGTGTCGGCGGTGAACCATCTGCTGGATGACGCCGAGGCCTACAGGGCGCAGGCGAGCCGCCGGCAGTTGTTTGGCGATGGCGCGGCGGCCGCTCGGATCGTGCGCGTGCTCGCTGGCCAGTCTGTTGAGGCATGGCGACCCGCCAACGCACCCCGTCTCGTGGACGATGCGGGGGCGACGGCCAGTCGTCGACGCGCGTGACGGCGATGCGCCGCGAACGGCAGCCAGGCTAGATCATGATCGAGGCCTATATCCTGGCCCTGCAGATCGCCACGGTCGTCGTGGGCGTGCTGATCGCGATATTCTCTATCGATGATCTGCTGGTCGACGGCTGGTACTGGGTGCGGGAGATCTACCGCTCGCTGGTCGTTCGACCTCGCCACACGCCGCTGCCGGTGTCCGCATTGCATGAGCGCGCCGAGCAGCCGCTCGCCATCATGATCCCGGCCTGGCAGGAGGAGGCGGTGATCTCCGCAATGATCGAGAACGCGGTCAGTGTTCTCGACTATCGGGACTACAAGATATTTGTCGGGACCTACCCCAATGATGCGGACACCATCGCCGAGGTCGAACGCGCCCGACGTCGTCACAAGCGGGTTGTCCGGGTGCAGACGACCTATCCCGGGCCGACCTCCAAGGCCGATTGCCTGAACCACATCCTGGAGGCCATCCGGCAAGAGGAGCTGGCCACGGGCCGGGAGTACGCCGGCGTCGTCCTGCACGACTGTGAGGACGTGCTACATCCGCTGGAGCTGAAGTTCTTCAACTATCTCTTGCCGCGCAAGGACATGATCCAGCTGCCCGTAGTGGCGCTCGAGCGGGGCCTGCGCGAGTTGATCGCCGGCACCTATATGGACGAATTCGCCGAGTGGCACGCCAAGGACCTGGTGGTGCGCGAGTCCTTTGCAGGAACGGTGCCCTCGGCAGGTGTCGGGACCTGCTTTTCCCACCGTGCGATCACGGTCCTGCGCAACGGCAAGGGGCAGCCGTTCAACACCAGTACGCTTACGGAAGACTATGACGTGGGCGAACGCCTCGCCGCCAAGGGCCTGCGGGCCATCATGGCCCGGTATGACGTGGACTACCGGTTCTACCGACCGGGCCGGAACGCCGATAAGGACGGCTACGTCACCGTGCGCATGCCCTTGTGTGTGCGCGAGTACTTCCCCAACACTTTCCGGACGTCCTTCCGCCAGAAGGCGCGCTGGATGATCGGCATCACGCTGCAGGGCTGGGCGCAACTGGGGTGGTCAAAATCGCTCCGGACCAACTACTTCCTTGTCCGGGATCGCAAGGCCCTGTTGTCGGCGCCTCTGGTCGTCGCGGCCTATCTGCTGTTGCTGAACTACCTTGGCGCGACGATCATTCTGGGCTGGGACCTGCTGGCGTTCCCCGAGGCGTGGCAGACTCTTGTGGCGACGGTGTTTGGTTTCAATACAGTCGCCCTTGTGCTTCGTATCGCCCAACGGATGTACTTCGTGAACCGGATCTATGGGTGGCAGCAGGCGATGGTCTCGGCGCCGCGCATGGTGGCCGGAACGCTCGTCAGTTTCGCAGCTACACTCCGCGCGGTGCGGATCTATACCGGACACCTGATCTCCAGGGTTCCAATCGCCTGGGACAAGACGGCTCACGAGTTTCCCGCCGGCGCGATGCTGGCCCCGGATCGTCGTCGACTCGGTGACATCCTGGCTACCTGGGACGCCATCACGCCTGTCCAGCTCACGGCGGCCCTCGACACCCAGGCCAGGACAAATCAGCCGTTGGGCCAGATCATGATGGCCTCGGGCTGGCTCGACGACGAGACCCTGGCCGAGGCGATCTCCACCCAGGCCGAATTGCCGCGCGCCAGCATATCGCCCGAGGTGCTGGCCAATCACCTTGACCTGGGGTCGCTCTCGCTCTGGATCCGGATGCGGGCGGCGCCCATCGGGCGTGGTCCGGACGGTGGGCCGATCCTTGCGGTCGCAAGACCCTTGAGCGTGGCGCAGCGGCGGCTGATTGAGGTCGAAACCGGCTATGCGCCCTATGAGCGGATCGCCCGGGAAGGCGAGATCATGGCCGCGCTCCGGACGCTGCGGGGCGCCCCCTATTCGCCGCGAGAGACAACGCCGCCACTCTTGGGAGATCTGCTGGTCCGTCAGGGTGCGGTCAGCGCCGAAGCCGTGGATGCTGCGCTCGACAGCTATCGTCCAGACCGTGACGGCAGGATTGGCGAACATCTGCTGCGTCTGGGCGTGGTGAGCGCAGATGCGATCGCGGCCGCCATCGCCGAGCAGGACCGGATCGCGCGGGGCTCGTCATGAAGTCCTGGATAGCAGGCGGATGTCTTGCCCTCTCATTGCTGGCGTCGGCAGCGTCGGCCCAGACGGCGGGGCTGGACCTGGCCAACGCCGGCTATGCCGCCCGCGATCCGGTCGCGGCGGCGCGGGCCTTTGCGGCGGCGGTCGAGGCGGGAGGATTGTCCAATGCCCAGCTTCGCGGGGTCCGGCTCGCGTTGGCCGATGCGCTGGGCGCGCCGGGAAATGCTGCGGCCAGGGTGGCGGCGCTTGAGCCCCTGCAGTTCGACACCAGCTATGCGGTCCAGTCACGCCTGGCCTATGCGCTGGACGCCGCCAACCGCCGGGAGGATGCGGCAAGGGCCTATGGCGCGGCGGCGGCGGCCTCGGACGTTCCGTCGCCCGACGCCCGGTCGGCCATGCTTCGGGGGCGGGTTTATGCGCTGTCGAGCCTGGCGCGCAGTTCCGAGACCCTTGCCGCCGCCCGCGAGCTGGCGGACGACGAGACCCTCACCCGGGATGACGCCGCCAACCTTGCCTACATCACCGCTAAGTTCGGCGACGACCGCTTGGCGCAGCGCTTCTTTGCGCGGGCCGACGCCCTGCAGCCGGTATCTGGCGAGCTGGCGCTGAACGCCGCCTACAGCGCGCGCCGCGCGGGCGACGAGGGCGCAGCGATCCGCTATCTGCGCCGCGCGGTCGACGGGGGAGAAGCCGCCAGTCTCGGGAGCCAGACCCTTTACGGGGTGCGGCGCGAACTGGCTGATCTAGACCGGCGGGCAGGGGCCTATGCCTCGGTCTTCTACGACGATGCTGGCGCGCGTTCCGGCCGGATCCCCGGGGCCGGGTCGGGGAACGTCCAGGTGGGCGGCGAGATCTATTACCGACCGTTGGGCTACAATGATGGTCGAATGCTCGAGGTCTTTGTCCGGGCGTTCCAGTCGCTCGATTCCCGCAGGGGGGATCCCACGGGATCAGAGACCCTGCAGGGCTGGATTGGTGGACGCTACAAGCCGCTCGCCAGCCAGAATCTGGTGCTGGAAGCCAGCGGACTTGTGGCTCTGGGGTCGAGGGCGCTGAACGACGGGATGATCCGCGCCGCCTGGTCCTGGACGGAAGGGGTCGACCTGCGCCGGGACCGCACCACCTCCACCCTCACCCAGGTCTATGTCGATGTGGCGCACCTGGTTGGGGCCAACAATACCTTCGCCCTCGCCGACGTTCGCTACGGGCGGGCTTTCCAGCCGGGCGGCGGGAACCTGATCGTGGCGCCGTTTGCAGGCGCCACCTTGGCCTACGATAGCGGTTTGTCCCGCGAGGCGACGCTGAGCGCTGGCCCCGGTGTATGGCTGCGGCTCTGGACCCGGGAGGACGCCTATCGGGCGCCGCGTTCCTACATTGATCTGGCGCTTCAGTACCGGGTCAGACTGGCCGGTGACCACCGGGGCGAAGGACTATACGGCGTCCTGGGCTTTGCATACTAGCAAGCGTTGTGAATCGCGTTTAAACCTTGTTTATTTCCGGAATATTCATCAATAATATCAATGGGATATAAATCGACATAGCGCACGTTCCGAGTCCATCCGGACTCGTCACACGTGCAGCCCCAGTTCAAACCCAGCCAGCTCCTCACCCTCGCGCCAGCGGTCGCCAGCCGGCCAGATGCG
>NZ_JBILRO010000230.1:0-5616 GCF_044372605.1 Phenylobacterium sp. | reverse complement strand
GCGGCCACTGGCGTCGGCGGCATCATGCGCGACGTCTTCACCATGGGCGCCCGCCCAATCGCGCTGCTTAACGCCCTGCGCTTCGGCGATCCCAGCCACCCCAAGACCAAACGCCTCGTGTCCGGCGTGGTCTCCGGCATCGGCGGCTACGGCAACTGCGTGGGCGTGCCCACCGTGGCCGGCGAGACCAATTTTCACCGCGGCTATGACGGCAACATCCTGGTCAACGCCATGTGCGTGGGCCTGGCCGACGCGGACAAGATCTTCTACTCCGCCGCCCCCGCCGCGGGCCTCGCCGTGGTCTATTTCGGATCCAAGACCGGCCGCGACGGCATTCACGGCGCCACCATGGCCAGCCAGGAGTTCGACGACGCCTCCGATGAAAAGCGCCCCACCGTCCAGGTTGGCGACCCCTTCGCCGAGAAGCTGCTGATCGAGGCCACACTGGAGCTGATGGCGTCCGGCGCGGTCGCCGCCATCCAGGACATGGGCGCGGCCGGTCTGACCTCCTCCTCCGTGGAAATGGCCGGCAAGGGCCAGGTCGGCATCGAGCTCGATCTCGACATGGTGCCCCAGCGCGAGGAGGGCATGAGCGCCTATGAGATGATGCTGTCGGAGAGCCAGGAGCGTATGTTGGCGGTGCTCAAGCCTGGCCGCGAGCATGACGGCCATGCGATCTTCGAAAAGTGGGGTCTGGACGCCGCCGTGATCGGCTGGACCACCGATACCGGCCACATCGTGCTGAAGCACAAGGGCGAGATCGTCTGCGACATCCCGCTGGCGCCGCTGGCGGAAGACGCCCCACTCTACGACCGTCCCTGGGTCGCACCGACGCTGCAGCCGCGCCTGACGCCGGACGATGTCCCCGCCCCCGAGGACTGGAAAGCCGCGATCCTGACCTTGATGAGCGCGCCCGACATGGCCTCAAAGCGCTGGCTCTGGGAGCAGTACGACCGCCACGTGATGGCCGACACCCTGGAAGACTCCGCCACCGGCGCCGACGCCGGTATCGTGCGCGTGCATGGCGGCCGCAAGGCGCTGGCCATGACCTCGGACGTCACCCCGCGCTATGTTCAGAATGACCCCTATGAGGGCGGCAAGCAGGCCGTCGCCGAGGCCTGGCGCAACCTGACAGCCGTCGGCGCCGATCCCATCGCCATCACCGACAACCTCAACTTCGGCAATCCCGAACGCCCCGAGATCATGGGCCAGATCGTCCGCGCCATCGACGGCATGGCCGAGGCTTGCCGCGTGCTGGACTTCCCCGTCGTGAGCGGCAACGTCAGCCTCTATAACGAGACCAATGGTGCCGCGATCCCGCCTACGCCCACGGTCGGCGGCGTCGGCATCCTGCCCGACTATGCCCGCCGCGCCGACTTCGCCTCGATGCAGGCAGGCGACGTGCTGGTGCTCGTGGGCGCCACGACCGGCGAGCTGGGCGCATCCATGTATCTGCGCGAAGTGCTGGGCCGCGAGGATGGCGCGCCGCCCCCCGTTGACCTGGCTCTTGAGCGTCGCACCGGCGACATGATCCGCGCACTGATCCTGTCCGGCGACCTGCGCACGGTCCACGATCTCTCCGACGGCGGCCTGGTCGCCGCCGCGGCCGAAATGGCCCTGGCGTCCAATGTGGGCCTGGCGCTCAACGTCCAGGGCGACATCGCCGACCACGCCGCCTTCTTCGGCGAGGACCAGGCGCGCTATCTCGTCGCCCTCGGCCACGATGCGCTGGAGGCGCTGGACGCCGCCGCCGAGGCCGCCGGGGTCGCCTATGCCATCGTCGGTCAGGCCGGCGGCGATGAGGTTTCCCTCTCGGGAGCATCGGGCTTCATCACCGCCGTTGATCTGGAAGACCTGCGGGCCAAACATGAAGGCTGGCTGCCGGGGTTCATGGGGGAATGAATAGAACGCGGAGGGAATGGGCTATGAATCACCCCACCCTCGGCCCGCTCGCCGAGAAACCCCACGTCGCCGCGGCCCTGGCCCTGATCGGCCAGCCGGGCTCTCGCGACCAGATCCCTACCCCCGCCGCCGTTCTCGACCTTGACGCCTTCGACCGCAATGTCGCGAAAATGGTCGGGCGCGCTGCGGCCGCCGGTCTGGCGCTCAGGCCGCACTCCAAGTCGCACAAATGCGCCACCCTGGCCCACCGCCAGATCGCCGCAGGTGCGGTCGGTATCTGTTGCGCCAAGCTGGGCGAGGCCGAGGCCATGGCGGCCGCCGGCGTCGGCGCCATTCTGGTCACCTCGCCTGTCGCCGGCGCGCTGTCCGCCAGGCGTGCCGCCCATCTCGCGGCGATCCTGCCGGACTTTCGCATCGTGTTGGATCACGTCGGTGGCGTCGCCGAGCTGGCCGCCGCCGCGACGTCCCCGATCCAGGTGCTGATCGACGTCGATCCAGGCCTCGGCCGAACCGGGGTCCACGACGCCGAACAGGCCGCCTCGGTCGCGCGCGCCATCGCCGCCCAGCCAAACCTGCGGCTCATCGGCGTCCAGTGCTATGGCGGCCAGTGGCAACACTTGAAGGGCGCCAATGAGCGCGCCGCCGCCATCGCTGAGGGCATGGCCCGTCTGAAGACCATCCTGGCCGCCATCCGCGCCACCGGCGCCGCGCTCGACGTCGTCACCGGCGGTGGCACCGGCAGTTTCGCCGCCGACGCCGCCCAGGCCGTACTCACCGAGGTCCAGCCCGGCTCCTTCGCCTTCATGGACCGCGACTATCGCGAGGCGCTCAGCTCTGACCCCGACGGCGCTTTCGAACAGAGCCTGAGCATCGCCACCACCGTGATCACAGACAATCATCCAAAGTGGGTCACTGTCGACGGCGGCCTGAAGGCCTTTTCCACAGACGGTCCTTTGCCCGAGCCCCTGACCCCAAAGGTCGCGCGATCAAAGTTTCACTTCTTCGGCGACGAACACGGCCTGCTGATGCGACCCGACGGCCAGCCCCTCGTGCGTGGCGAGCGCATCGCCTTCGCACCCGGCCACATCGACCCCACCCTTGATCGATACGACCTGCTGCATCTGGTGCAGGGCGACATACTGGTGAACATTGTGCGTATCGAGGCGCGTGGGGCGTCACAGTAGCGGCTTCGGGAGACGTTCAATGTCACGCATGGCAGCAACGTTGATCCTGATGGCCATGATGGCCGCCGCCCCGGCCTACGCCCAGCAATCCGAAATGGAAAATCTCCAGGCCGGCGGTGACGCCCTGCTGGCCAACCACCGCGAGACCACCCAGTACAGCATCGACCGCGCCACCCAGGCCCTTCAGGCGCGAGACTACAAGACTGCCCGCCGCTTCGCCTCCAGCGTCGTTCGCGCCGATCCCAAACGCATCGAGTCGTGGAAGCTGCTGGGCGCCGCCCAGATCGGGCTACAGGACTGGAGTGGCGCACGCCGCAGCTACACCGGCGCGATCCGCATCACCCCCGGCGATCCGGAGTCCCGCGGCGGCCTGGGCGTGGCGATGGCTCGCCTGAACGACCCCAAGGCCCAGGAACAACTGATCTGGCTCACGGCCAGGGTTGCGGCCTGCACGTCGAGCTGCGCCGCGCTGGAGGGATACAAGCGTGAGGTCGATGCGGCCATGGCGGCTGCGGCTGGCCCGTCGCAATCGCATCGCTAGGCGCCGTCTTCGAACAGGAAGATGTCGGGCGCGCTCACGCCGCGTGCCAGGGATTGATAAGCGCGACCGACGTGGTCGCGAAATCTCTGCCATTCCGGCTCGCAAGGGCACAGTCATGTTCCAGCGCAATCGCGGCGATCTGGGCGTCGGGAATGGCCATGTTGTGGCCGCCGCGGCGCGCGTTGGCCATGATCTCGCCGTACAGCATCGCGGTGTTGGACGTGAACCCGGGGCTTCGATCCGCGAAACGCAGCCGCCATTCGACCAGCCGCTGGCCAAGCGCATTGCGGCGCGCGCCTTCCGGCAATTTCGCAATGCCAAAGGCGAGTTCCGCAACCGCGATGGCGGGTAACGCAGCGTCCCCGTCATTCAGGGAAAACCATCGTGCCACGTCAGGGTCGGGGTTCTCCCGCATCAACTCCGAAATCACATTGGTATCGAGCAGGATCACAAATCAATGCCGTGATGCGGCGTCCGGTTCTCGTCGACAGACGCCTGGAGCGCGTCAATATCTGCATCGCGGAGCACGTCCGCCCCAATTGCCTGCAAGCGCCGCAAGAAGGCCTGCGGAGACTCCGGCTGCTGCCGCTTGCTCGCATATTCGTTGAGCGCATCCTCAACGATCGCATGAATGGGTCGCTGCTCCCGCGCCGAGAGTTGATGCGCCAGGTCGCGGGCGCGGGCGGAACGGACTGAGAGTTGGGGCGCGGGCATGGACGAGAGATAGGCCCGTGATGGCATGATGGCAAGGATGCTGCGTACGATCCGACCTTGGGGTTCGACGCCGTGCGAACCCAGGTCTGGCCAAGCTTTGCCTAGCCTTTAGACACGCTCCGCCCGTTTTCGCCCAACGTATCGGTTTGTGCCGCCGCGAGGCCGCCAGACCCTCCCGCCAGGGCCCGGGCTCTGGTCCTCCTGCCTCCAGTCACGATTGAGCAGGGGGTTCATTTCATGGAATCGGGTCGCCAGACGCCGACGCGCCGGCAGCTTCTTCACGCCATCGGCCTGATGGGCGGCACAGCGGCCATGTACCAGATGATGACCACCTTTGGTCACGCGGCCGAAAGCCGTTTCCTTGGCCCGCCCAACCTGACCGGCGCGCGCAAGGGGGCCTCGGTGGTCGTGCTGGGCGCGGGCCTGGCCGGAATGCTGGCGGCCTACGAACTGGAAAAGGCCGGCTATAGCGTCCGGATTCTCGAGTATCAGGACCGACCCGGCGGGCGGAACTGGTCGCTGCGCGCCGGCGACAAGTTCACGGAAATGGGCGGCGCCACCCAGACCGTGAATTTCGCCAAGGGCAACTTCTTCAATCCCGGACCCTGGCGGATCCCGCACCACCACAACACCCTGCTGCACTACTGCAAGAAATTCGGCGTGAAGCTGGAGCCCTTCATCCAGTTCAATCACAACGCCTATGTCCACAACATCGATGCTTTCGGCGGCCAGCCCCAGCGCTTCCGGTCCCTTGCCGCCGACTTCGAGGGCAATGTGGCTGAGCTGCTGTCCAAGGCCATCGACCAGAAATCCCTCGACACCAAACTCTCGCCGGAAGACGTCGACCGCTTCAAGGAGGCGCTGCGCAGCTGGGGCATGCTCGACGAGGACATGAAGTACGCCAGGAACCTGCGCTCCTCCAGCCACCGGGGCTTCGACCTGCCCCCCGGCGGCGGCGTCAACGGCGCGCCAAAGCCCTCCGATCTGTTTCCGCTGGATCAGGTGGTGAAGTCCGGTATCGCCAACAACATGTCGTTCTTCATGAACGACGAGTTCCAGACCACCATGTTCCAGCCGGTGGGCGGCATGGACATGATCGGCAAGGGGTTCGCGAAGCAGGTCGACCGCCTGATCACCTACAACGCCAAGGTCACCAGGCTGATGCAGGACAAGTCCGGTGTCAGCGTCACCTACACCGACATCGTCAAGGGTGGGACCACCACCACCAAGGCCGACTTCTGCGTCTGCACCATCCCGCTCACCGTGCTCAGCCAG
>NZ_JBILRO010000228.1:0-5637 GCF_044372605.1 Phenylobacterium sp. | reverse complement strand
CGAGCGCGTTCGCGATATCGACGGCCGAGAGCGCTGCGACACCCTCTTCGTTGAAGAGTTCGAGCGCCTTTTCGAGAATGCGGGACTTCGTGCTCAGGGGCGACCATCCGATGGCGATGCGTCGCCCTCAATTGACAGCGAATAAGAAGCGCTAAGTATAGGCGCATAAGGCGAACGGATAAAACCGTTCACACCGACAAGATTGGAACAACGCAGGGCTAAGATGGCGAAACCGAAGATCGATCTCGGCGGCGGGGCTGCTGAAAACACAGTGGCCATGAATCCCATCATCGGGCTCGCGCGCGAAGACCTGATGGGCGCTGTGGGCGTTTTGCTGCGCGAAACCGCCGGCCGGCCGGTCAAGTCCCTCAAACACCTGAAAAACTTCAGCGGTGAAGTGGTCAAGATCGTCCAGAACAAGTCCGAGCTGGCCCCTGACCCCAAGGACAAGCGATTTCTGGACCCCGCCTTCCGTAGCAACCCCTTCTATCGCGCCGGCATGCAGTACTATCTGGCGGTCCGTCAGGGGGTTGGCCACTGGATGGACGATCTGGATTTTGATGACAGTGAGCGCGCGCGCGCCAGTTTCGTCACCAACATGATCCTGGATTCCGTCTCGCCCACCAACAGCCTGATCGGAAATCCCTCGGCGCTGAAGAAGGCGTTCGAGACCGGCGGCGGCTCGCTGATCAAGGGCCTGAAGAACGCCTACGAGGACATCACCCAGAACGACGGCATCGTCAGCCAGGTGGACAAGCGCCCGTTCAAGATCGGCGAGAATATCGCCACCGCGCGGGGCGCCGTGGTTCATCGCACCGAGATGATGGAGCTGATCCAGTACGCGCCGACCACCGAACAGGTACACGGCGTGCCGCTGCTGATCATCCCTCCGCAGATCAACAAGGCCTATGTGAACGACCTGTCGCCGGAAAAGAGCATCATCCGCTTCCTGACCGGCAGCGGCATCCAGCCCTTCATGGTCAGCTGGCGCAATCCGACGGCCGAACACCGCGACTGGGGCCTGGCCGACTATGTCGACGCCCTGATCGAAGCGATCGATGTGATCTGCCAGATCACCAGGTCGAAGACTGTGAACATCTCCGGTGCCTGTTCCGGCGGAATCACGGCGGCCACACTGCTCAGCAAGCTGGCTGCAGCAGGCGATCCCCGCATTGGCGCAGCGACCCTGATGGTCTGTGTGCTGGATCCCCAGCCCGACGACAGCGAGACCGGCGCCCTGGTGTCGGCCCATGGCATAGAGATGGCGCGACGGCGATCAGCAAAGGCCGGTGTGCTGGAAGGCTCCTCGCTGTCACGGACTTTCGCCTGGCTGAGGCCAAATGATCTGGTCTGGAACTATGTGATCAACAACTACCTGCACGGCGAGGACCCGCCCGCCTTCGACGTGCTGTTCTGGAACAACGACTCCACCAATCTGACGGCGACCCTGCATTCTGACTATCTGCGGGTCTACGAGACGCAACCCTTCGCCACGCCTGGGGTTACCGAGCTGGCCGGCCACAAGGTCGACCTGACCAAGGTCACCCAGGACTGTTTCGTGGTCGCCGGCGTGACAGACCACATCACGCCCTGGAAGGCCTGCTACCGCACGACCCAGTTGATCGGCTCACCGAACGTGGAGTTTATTCTATCCCAGGCTGGCCACATCCAGTCGCTGCTGAACCCGCCTGGAAACCCCAAGGCCAAGTACTTCAAAAGCGACAAGCGCCCGCCGGCCAGCATCGACGACTGGCTCGGCAACGACGCCTCGGAACATGCAGGTTCCTGGTGGCCCTTCTGGGCGCAGTGGTTGCAGGCCCGTTCCGGCGAGTTGAAGTCGGCGCCCAAGGGCCTGGGCTCCAAGAAGAACCCGCCTGGCGCGGCCGCGCCCGGCGAATACGTATTCGATTGAAAGGCCACCCTGTGAAAGCTTCCGGCAACGCCCAGGACGCCCCCGGATCCGCCCACGAGCCGCGGATGGAGATCATGAAGATCGCCGGTCGCAGCCTGCGCGTCGCCGTATGGAAAGCCAGGTCCACAAAGGGCAATGCCAAGGGTCGCCCGATCCTGTTTTTCAACGGCATCGGTGCCAATATCGAGATCATGGCGTCCCTGGCCGAATGGATGCCGGATCAGGACATCATCACTTTCGACATGCCAGGCATTGGTGGCTCACCGAGCCCCAGATTTCCCTACCGCCCCTGGACCATGGCGCTGCGCACCACCCGGCTGCTGGACAAGCTGGGCTATACCGGCAAGGTCGATGTGATGGGCGTGTCGTGGGGGGGCGGCATGGCCCAGCAGTTCGCCTTTCAGCACCCGGACCGCATCGGCAAGCTCATCCTGGCGGCGACGGCGGCGGGCGTGTTCATGGCGCCCGGCGATCCCAAGGTCCTGGCCAAGATGGCCAATCCGCGCCGCTACATTGACCCAGAGTTCATGCGACAGAACTTCGAAGCCCTCTATGGTGAGGAGATGAACTCCGACGCTCATATCGGCAGGCTGCGGCCGCCGTCACAGCGGGGTTATCTCTATCAACTGGCGGCCATGGCCGGCTGGACCAGCGCGTTCTTCCTGCCCTTCCTGAAGACCCCGACGCTGATCCTGATGGGCGAGAGCGATCGCATTGTGCCACTGGTCAACGGCAGGTTCCTGGCGCGACTGATCCCCAATGCCCAACTGGAGACCGTGCCAGGCGGACATCTGTTCATGGTGTCCCGCCCGGCAGAGACCTTCCCCGTGATCCGGCGTTTCCTTGCCGGCGCGGATCAGCAGCCCCTAGCCGCCGCAGCCTGAGCCAACCCCTACCCCGCCAGCGCCGCTTCGATCTCCTCGGCGGAGCATCCGAATTCCTCCAGCAGGGCGCGGGAATGCTCGCCAATCCCCGGCGCCATGTGCGGGGCGACCTTCGTCTCGCCGGTCATCTGGAAAGGGCTATCGACGGTGCGCAGCCCATAGCTGCCCTCGATCTCGGGAAACAGGCCGTTGGCCTCGATCTGGTCGTCGGTCAGGTGATCATAGATCTGCGATACCACGCCAAACGTCACGTCGCCGTCGGTCAACACCTGAGACCAGTGTTCGAAGGGCGCACCGGCGAACAGTGCATCGAACCGGGCCACCAGCTCGGGACCGTTCGTCATCCGCGCCTCGGGCGTTGCAAATAGCGGATCCTCCAGCCACTCGGCGTGCCCCACAGCCCTGGCCAGCAGCGGCCAGTCGCGGAACGGATTGGTGCTGGTGAGGATGAAATAGCGGTCATCGGCGGCGCGGAACATCTCGTTCAGCACCCCTCGCGCCCCGCGCGGGGGCCGCGTCATCAGCTCATAGCCGCAAAGCGCCGCCTGCACCTGGCATCCGTTGGCCCAAAGTCCGTTGGCCAGTAGCGAAGTGGTGACCTCGGATCCCGTCCCGGTGATCTGGCGCTTGTAGAGCGCCGTCACGATCGCCCCGTACATGGCCATCGCGGTCGGGTGGTCGCCCATCCCCGGCATCGAAATGGCGGGCTCCGTCGTCGGGCCGGCGCGCACCATGTCCATCAGCCCCGAGCGCGCCCACCAGGCGGTGGCGTCAAATCCGGTCCGGTCCCGCTCCGGCCCCTGCTCACCATAGGGCGACAGCGAGGCATAGATCAGCCGGGGGTTCAGAGGCATCAGGTCCTCCGCCCTCAGTCCCATCCGCTCCCGTGCCGGAAACGGCGAATTGGTGATGAACACATCGGCGCGTTTCACCAGCGCGTGCAGCGCCGCCTGCGCCTCAGGCCTGCGAAGATCCAGCGCCAGGCTCTCCTTGTTGCGCGACTCCAGCGTCCAGAAGTAGTCCACCTCGTCTGGCGTGCCACGAAGCCGGAACAGGTTGCGATAGGCGTCGCCTACGACCGGCGGCTCGATCTTGATCACCCGCGCGCCATAATCACCCAACACGGTCGCCGCAGCCGGCCCCGCGATGAAGCTGGCGCAATCGATGATGAGCAAGTCGCTGAACAGGCTGTCTGACATGGTGCAAGTCCTCCCTGGGTGCCGCCGCGCTGTTGTCCGCGCACGTACGGAGCCGGTAGGTCACGCCCCTTGCCGGAGCGTCAGTCCAGTGGCGCAGGCGTCAGTTCAGCGGCGAGGCCAGAACGAGGACCAGACAGGCCGCCTCGTATCGCGTCGCCATCGAATGGACCAGGGCTGCACTGCGCTGTGTGTTCCATATTGGAAAACCCTCCGGCCTGGACGGCATTGGTAAATCCGATCAGCAGCGCCCAACTCGCCAAGCGTAACGACATCGGGACCACTTCCATTTCAACCCCTTCCATTGACTTGCGGCCCCTGCGCCGTATGTTCCCGCCGCGCGGCGACGTTCGCTGGCGCAGCCGCGGTCGCGCCGCGCCTGTCCGCCCTTCGGCGGCTTCAGGGGCGAGACACCGCTTAATCGTTAGACGATGACCGAATTCTCAGACCTGGGCCTCTCGCCCGCGACCCTCGCCGCTGTCGCCGCGACCGGCTACACCACCGCAACGCCAATCCAGGCCGAAGCGATCCCCATGGCCCTTCAGGGCCTCGACGTTCTGGGCATCGCCCAGACCGGCACCGGCAAGACCGCCGCCTTCACCCTTCCGATGATAGACCGCCTGGCCGCCGGCCGCGCGAAGGCGCGCATGCCCCGCGCTCTCGTCATCGCCCCCACCCGCGAGCTGGCCGATCAGGTCTCGATGTCCTTCGAGAAGTACGCCAAGGACCAGAAGCTCTCCTGGGCCCTGCTGATCGGCGGGGTCTCGTTCAAGGACCAGGAGCTGAAGCTGGACCGGGGCGTCGATGTGCTGATCGCCACGCCTGGCCGCCTGCTGGACCATTTCGAACGCGGCAAGCTCCTGATGACCGGCGTGCAGATCATGGTGGTCGATGAGGCCGACCGGATGCTGGACATGGGGTTCATCCCCGACCTGGAGCGCATCTTCAAGCTGACGCCCGCCAAGAAGCAGACCCTGTTCTTCTCGGCCACCATGCCGCCCGAGATCACACGCCTGACCAAGCAGTTCCTGCGCGATCCAGTCCGCATAGAAGCCTCGCGTCCAGCCACAACCGCCGAAACCATCACCCAGAACCTGGTGCGCATCCCTACTGCCGACCCCAAGGCCAAACGCACAGCGCTGCGTGAGCTGATCGCCCGCGCCGACGTGAAGAACGGCATCGTCTTCTGCAACCGCAAGGCCGAGGTCGATGTGGTGGCCAAGTCGCTGAAGAAGCACGGCCTGGACGCCGCCCCGATTCACGGGGACCTGGACCAGCAGACCCGCATGAAGACGCTGGAAAGCTTCCGCAACGGCTCGCTGCGCCTGCTCTGCGCTTCGGACGTCGCCGCCCGTGGGCTCGACATTCCAGACGTCAGCCACGTCTTCAACTATGACGTCCCGCACCACGCCGACGACTATGTGCACCGGATCGGCCGCACAGGCCGCGCCGGCAAGACGGGTCAGGCGTTCACCATCGTGACCCCGGCAGACAGCCGCAACCTCGACAAGGTGCTTAAGCTGATCAACACCGCGCCCGTCGAGATCACGCTGGAAGGCATCGACTGGTCCAGCATCAAGGACGAGCCGCGTTCGCCCCGTAGCGGTGGCCGCGACCGGGGTCCGGCCCGTAGCCGTGAGCGGCC
>NZ_JBILRO010000036.1:0-20624 GCF_044372605.1 Phenylobacterium sp. | reverse complement strand
GCCGGATCGGCAGCCGCGAGAAAGGCCTGAGCGCATTGATCTCCTGGGCGACCGCCGCATCGCTCGCCGCCTCGTCCAGCCCCAGGTTCGGCACCTCGTCCAGGTCGAGCCGCCCCCAGCCCGGCGGCCGCGCCCACAGATCCGGCCGCCGCTGCCCCGGATCGAACCGCAGCGCCAGCGCCCGCATCGCCGGGTCCATGTTCGACGTCAGCGTCAGGCGGCCGTGCCCCGAGACCTGCTGCGAGACAAACCGCGCCTTGTCCTGCGCCAGCTGCTGCTGATCCGATGGCGCGCAGCCGGCGACGCCCAGCACGGCCAGCACCAGGACAATCCCGGCCCTGGCGTCAGGCGTTCGCAAATGTCGGCGGGTGAGGGTCATGGGGCTCATACGGTGTCCGGCGTCGCATATAGGCGCAAAGGGTGGCGATTATGACCCTTGCCCCACAAGTTTCGTGCAAGCGCTGGCGTGGCGGGCGGGGCCCAAACCTTGCCGAGATTCTCGATGATGTGTATAACTACACACGTGGAGAGACGTGATGTCATCAAGTCGCCTGAAACTGAAGTGACCCAGATGCGCCAGTATATCGCCCTGATCCACAAGGAAGCCGACAGCGACTACGGGGTCTCATTCCCCGACTTTCCGGGCTGCGTCACTGTCGGCGCCGACCTCGACGCGGCACGCGGCATGGCCGAGGAAGCTCTGGCCTTCCATGTCGATGGCCTCACCGAGGACGGCGAAGCCCTGCCGGAACCCTCCAGCCTCGAATCCGTGATGTCAGACCCCGACAATCGCGACGGCGTGGCGATCCTGGTCGCCCTGGCGGACGGCCCGGCCAAGACCGTGCGGGTCAACATCACGCTGCCCGAAGACGCGCTCCGCGAAATCGACGCCTATGCCGAGGCGCAGGGGTTCACGCGGTCCGGGTTTCTGCTGAAGGCGGCGCGGGGGATGCTGGCGGGGGCGTGAGCCTGTGTTGGCTTCAGGGGTAGACTGAAGCGTTCATCGGCGGCGAGGGATAGGTCTGCCGTCGCCATATCTCGTCAAGCGTCGACGGATATCAGGCCCCCGTCAACGGACGCCGGGAGGTTCCGCTGACTGACGCGCAACCGGAATGCGCGCTTCCGGGTGCCGAGCCTTCGGCTGCTGTCGACCCAAAGCGGCGGTTGGCGACATCAGATTTGGGGATTGTGTCGGGTCAAGGGACCAGCGGTTCCTTTCCAGCAACGGCCCGATCCACAACACTTTCATTCTTTAACCTAACCTGAGACGCCTACCGACCCTTCGCCAGTTCCGGGCCGCGGCTCATCGGTCGTGGGACGCTACCACCGCAGCCGCGTAATCGGCCTGGCGGGAAAGCGAGTTCTGTGGCTGGGCCGAGTTAACCTGTACGTTCCAACCTACCAGTCCGACTGCGGGCCCATTGCATCAGGCCGCTGCGAATACCTGGGCCTCAGGCCGCCAGTCGTTGAGCATTCCGACGAGAGTGCGGCCGTGCAGTTCGACGCGGACGATGTTGCCATTCCACATTCGGTCGTAGACTGGGACGTCGTACGCCGCGACGCGGGTGGCAAGCCCCCTCACGACCTCGCCATCCTCCAGGGTGGCGGAGAACTGCCGGGCGCCGGCTGGGGCCGCCGGCCGGAAGTCGGTCACGCCGCGCGCCACGCCGTCCGCCTCGAAGTCGCCATAGCGTTTCTTAGGGGACGAATTGGCAATGAACGACGCCGTCGGACTCCACATCATTGCGTAGGTGAACGGGACGTCGAAGCGGGGCGCCGTCTGGGTCTGCTCGTGCGCTTTGGCGACGCCGGTCAGGCGGCGGCTGCTGCCGGCTACTGTGAGATCGATCTCGACGTGACCCGTCCATTCCGAGCGTCCGGGCGGCAGGTTGGCCTTCAAGGTCTGCGGCCGGAAGATTGCACTAATCGTAACGGGCGTATCGCCTGGGCCGTCCTGGCCCGCAGAGCTCTGCCGGCTGCGAACGCGCGCGTCCAAGCGGATGTCCTCGAGGCCGATCACGGGCCCGCGACGCGCGAAGGCGACGCTTGCAGCAGAACTTTCGTAATCGGCGCGCGCGGCCGTTCCTTCGTTGCGGGCCTGGCTGCAGGGCAGGCGGCGTTCGGTGAAAGCATACATTCGACCGTCAAAGAGCACGTGGCACCAGACCCAGGTCGCGTTCATGTCGGGATAGCGCGAGACGCGAACGCTGATGCCGTTCCGCAACTCGGGGTCAAAGTGGAGGAGCATGAGGGACTCGCTCCACGTCTCTTCGCCGGGTCTTACCAACCCATAGTTCGCCGCCGCAGCCGTGAGGCTCGGCGAGAGGATTCCTAACGCGCCGGCTGAGCCCGCGCCACTCAGCAACATCCGTCGATCCATCGCGTTCGATCTCCCACTTTTTTCGTTCATATTCTGGATAATCTGGTGACCATCGATTGAAATAAATGTTCTGCGCCAGCGCATATCAGGGGGACAATACCCTCACGGCGCCGGACGCGGGACGAGCCCGTTTATGAAGAGGTGGACGAGGTTTGCGGTGACGGCGTGGGGCCGGACGGGACCGCGTGGGACGTACCACTTGGCCAATGAGTTGATCGCGCCTAGCAGGGCGAGGCGGGCGAGGTGGGTGTCGAGGGGCCGCACGGTGCCGTCGAAGACGCCCAAGTCGAAGAAGCCGGAGAGGATCGCCTCCAGCCGCTCGCTTCGCGCGCGCACCTCGCGGCCATGCTGGGGCGTCAGCGACTTCAGGCGCGTGTAGTTGGCGATGGGTCCAGCAGGCCCGACGTGCAAATCCACGGCCGAGGCGATGGTGCGCATGATCTTTGCCAGGCCATCGCCGGACTCGTCGTCGATCGTGGTCATGACGACCTCGGTCTTCGCCAGCGACCTGTCGTAGGCGGCGTGCAGCAGCGCCTCCTTGCTAGCGACGTAGTGGTAGAGGGCGCTCTTGGATATCCCAAGCCCGTCGACGACGTCCTCAAGGGTGCAGTTGTCGAAGCCGTTGCGGTTGAAGAACTCGGACCCGCTGCGCACCAAAGCTTCGCGTCGCCGCGCCGTCTGTTCGATGCGGTCGAAGGCGGCAGCTTGCGGCGGCTCCAGCAGATGCACCGGGGAGGGCCAGTCGGTCACGGCGGGCAGATTCCGTGGCGCAAGTCCGTGCAGGAAGATGTCGAGGTAGGCCTCGCCTATGACGTCCTTGGTCATAGCCCCCTCGTCCGGCCGCAACCAGACGAAGATCCAGTTCATCGCCCCGATGATCGAAGCGTTCACGATCGCGACGTCGGGCATCGCAAGGCTGCCGTCGGCGACGCCCTCGCTCAAGAACTCCCGTAGGGCGTGATCATGACGCAGCTCCAGGGCGACGATCTCGTTGCGGTGGGCCGGCGCCAGGAAGTCGATCTCGCCGACATAGGCCACCGGCGGGGCATCGACTGAGAGCCGCTCGCGGACGTAGGCCTCAAGGCGCGCACGGCCGGAACCGCCGGTGGCCGCCGCCTGGTGAATGGCCCGCATCGCAACCTGGCAGGCTCGCAAGTAACTCCTGTAGACAAGATCTTCCTTGCTTCTGAAGTAGTAGTAGAGCGCGCTCTTTGTGATGCCCAGGGCTGCGGCGACGCCGTCAAGAGAGGCGTTGGTCAAGCCGTCGGCGTTAAGGATGTGGGCCGCTACGTCCAGCGCCCGCTCCACCCGGTGGTCACGTAGAGAAGGGCGACCGCGCGGCCTTGTCTCCGGTCTGGATGCCGCCAAATCGTCACCACTCCCTCGTCCGCCGAACCGCGCGGACCGGCAAGATTGCTCGGCCACATTCGTAGCGCGAATGGCCCCCAAGGGATAGCGCCCCATGGCGTCAGCGGCGCCGCAGCCAGACCAGGTCGGTGGACTTGGAGGCGTCGGCTTTCCGGACCAGTGCGGCGTGGGCGGCCTCGTCGCCCCGCAGCGTGTCAGCCCAGAATTGGAGCTGCAACAGGCGCAGCGCCGCGCCGCGCGGATCGCCGGACGGGGGATCGAAATCACGGTGCGCGAAGCCGTCAACCAGGACCGCGTACTTCTCGCCGGGAGGACTGAGGTCGTAGGGCCGCAGGCGCCAAGCGGGCGTTTCGCCGGCGGCGCCGGTGTCGCGCGTGCCCGTGACCACCATCATCGGCTTCGTGATGCCGTCGAAGCTGTCCTCGTGAAACGCCATGCGGCCGGGGCCCTGGCCGCTCAACGACATGAATCCCGCAAAGCCCGACGGCGTCTGGGCCTTCACCGGTGGCGAGAGAGTCGCGCCGGCCACGACTAGGGTCGTGTAGGCGCCGAAGGAATGGCCGCTCATCCCCATACGCGAGGGATCCGCCCGCTCGAGGACCGCGCGGTCGAGCGTCCTCCCCTCCTTCATGGCGGAGACCAGAAAGCCGACGTCGCGCAGGCGGCTGTCGATGAAGAACGGATTGTCGAGGACCTTCACGAACGCCGCGCGCACGTCTGGCTGGGGCGAACCTGCTGCGGTGAGGTACGCGCGCATGGTCGCCGCTTCGGACGCGGGGATCGCGGGGTCGAGATTGTCGCGCGAGTCCGCATGGGTGGGATGCAGCACGACGTAGCCGTGGCTGGCCCAGATGCGGCCCGTGTTTGGGAAGGTCAGGAGCGAGCCGCCGAACCCGTGACTGAAGATTATGACTGGGTAGCGGCCGGGCTTGCTCGGGAAGTAGGCGCGCGTTGGAATCTGGCGGGGCCGCGCATCGTCACGCAGCACCATGTCGATGGACGACACCTCAAGGGGCCCGACCTCGGCCCACTCGCCCTGTGCCGCCGCGCGGCTCGCCAGAGCGGCCGAGAGGGGCAGGGCCGCGCCCACGCACAGCAGGTCGCGACGTGAAAAAGGACGCATCGGGAACCTCACCAGGAGTACTTGAGCTGGACGCCGTAGCTGCGGGGGCTCGACAGGCGATAGGTCACGTCGGTGTCGTCGCGCAGGCGGTACACTGTGTTGAAGATGTTGTTGGCGTAGACGGCAAATTCGATGTCGCCGGTCCGGATGGCCGCGCGCACGTCGACCTGGCTGAAGTCGTCCAGCGGCTTCTGCGGCACTTCCACGTCTTGGACTCCGCCCCATTGCTCGCGATAGTTGATGTTGAGCAGGCCCGTGAGGCTATCCGTGATGTCGCGCGTGTAGTTTAGGTTGCCGTTGGCGACCCAGTCGGGCGTCTGCGGGATTGTGCGGCCGGCATAGGCGCTCTTCTTGTACTCGCCCTCTTGCCGCGACGCCGAGGCGGAGAGATTGACCCGTCCGCCGAACAGCTCGAACCGCGTGCTCGCCTCGGCCTCGACGCCCCAGGAGTCGGCTTCGCCTGCATTTACCGCGAACGGCGCAGCCGCTGCGCCGCAGAGTGCGACCGTGCATCCGTTGGTCGTCTGGACCAGCGTGTCCTTGCCCTTGTTGCGGTAGGCGGTCAGTGTCGTATAGACGTTCGGCGCGACGTTGCCCTTAACGCCCGCTTCGAACGTCTTCATGGACTCGGGCCCGTAGATTGGCAGCACCGGGTTGGGCACCCTGACGTTGACCGGGTCGCGGCTGGAATTGAAGCCCCCGGCGCGATAGGCCGTCCCGTACTTCAGGTAGCCCATCCAGTTCTCTGCGAACTTGTAGTTCGTCGTGAGATTGTACGAGAAGTTCGTCTTCTCGAACGTCCGGACTGAGAAGGGACTCCGAACCTGTGTGGCCGTGCCCAGGCCGAAGATGTTGTTACCGGGGGTGCCGTTCGGCCGCGGTGCGCCGATGAAATCGATCAATGAATAGCGCTTGTAGTCATCAGTATAGCGCCCCTCAAAGTCGACGTTCCACACCTCTGTGATGTTGTAACCGGCCGTGAAGTAGACGGCCTTCGACTGGACGTAGAGCTTCTGGTTGGTCTCGAATGGCGCCGTGTTGGTGCGGCGGAACGCCTGGCTCAGCGGCGCGCCGGTTATGGGGTGGGTCGGACCCGTCGGCTGATCCTGGATGATCCGGTACTTGGTGTCCTGCCGGAGGAAATCGGCGCCGATCAGCCAGCGGAAGTTGCCGATCGGCTCTCCCGCCAGGTGGACTTCCTGGTAGTAGGTCCAAGTCTTGTCTTCTAGATACCGTGTCGTCGATCCGTTGAGGACGGTAAAGGCGGTCGGGGTCTGCGCTCGCAGCCTCGCGAGCGTCTCTTCGTCGATGTAGTCCGTGTCAAAGATCCCGGCGCGCTGACGATACCGGTAGGACGTAACCGAGCTCAGCTCACCGATCGGCATCTGGATCGTAGCGTCGATCGTTCCCTGGCTGACCTCCTCATAGGACCGGGCCTTCCTGTTCCAGGGTAGGCGGAAACGCGGCGTCGAGTAGGCCGTGGCCCCCGTGAACCCATTGGCCACGGCGCCCGGGGTGCCCGGCACGATGTCGTAATGCATGTTCTGGAAGGGCAGGCGCATGTCCTCGGCCTGGTAGGTTAGGGTCACGTCCACTGGCCCTTGGGCGTAGCGTCCCTGCAGCCTCCCCAGCCAACCGTGCCGCTCGTCTGCGTAACCGCCGATCGCCTGGCGGAAGTGCCCCTCGTCCTGGTCGATGACTTCCCCGCCGATGCGGAACGCCAGCGTATCGCTCAGGTTGAGGTTCACGATCCCAGTGAGGTTCTTCTTGTCCACATCGGGACCGTAGTCGAGCAACAGCCGGCCCGTGTTCTCGAACAGCGGCTGTTGCGGCACGAGATTCACCGCGCCGTAGACGGAGTTGCGCCCGTAGAGGGCGCCTTGGGTGCCACGCAGCACCTCGGCGCGCCCGAGGTCGAACTGGTCTAGACGCGTGAAATTGCGCGCGAACTGCAGGCCGCCCTGCACGTAGACGCCGTTGGCGTAGAGCCCGATCGGCGAGTCCGCGTTCGAGGCGCGGAATGTGCCCGAGCCGCGCATCGAGATCTCGGAGGTGGCGGTCGTGCCCAGGTCGTTGAAGCGGGCGCCCGGCGACGAGTTGATGATGCTGCCCATCTCCAGCGGCGCGGCGCGGTTGTCCAGCGTCTGGGCGTCCAGGACCGTGGCGGCGACGGGCACGTCGCGGAGACGCTCCTGCACTTTACGCGCGGTGACGACGACGTCGCCGAGCGTGACCTCCTCAGCCGTCGCGACGGCGGCATCCTTCGATCCCTGTTCGGCGAAGGCCGGCGTGACCGGCCACGCGAGCAGCAGCGCCGCCGAAGCCATGAGCGAGCGTTTCATTTCTTCCCTCCTGACCACTTTCTGCGAAGTGTGCACAGACGACGCCATGGATCCTAGAATAAGTCTACGAATTTGTGACTCATCGTTCAGAAAAATGGGACAGACGGTGCAAGGCGCATTCGAACGAACTGATGAGTTTGGGCTCGCAGAATGCGCCTTGGGCGTGGAAGACGCCTATTCGTCAGCGCGTGGAACGGGAGCGTCCGACATGGGCCGCTAAGCCAACGTCGGCTACCCCACCCAGGCGAAATTGAGCGGGTCTGCTTTGGGGGCGGGGCACTTGAAGGTCCGCTGTCCGGCGCGACGCCAACGGGGACAATCGACCCTGAGCGGACGTAATCCTACGGTCACCGCCGCCTGCAAAGTCTTCGATCTGCAGCCCCACCTGATCCGCAGACCGGCCCTTCGCCAGTTCCTGGCTGAGGCTCATCGGTCGTGGAACGCTGCGACCGCCGCTGCGTGATCAATGGGTCGGGGAGGGCCTCTTTGGTTCGGCGAAGTTAACCTGTCAGTTCCCAAGGTCCTGCTGGACCGCTATTTGAAGGGCCTGCCTGTCGATCCAAAGTCGCTGTTTTATGGTGGCAGTCCGGAATAGGCGCTGGAAGACGATGCCGGGGGAGACAGCGACATGGACCTGACACGGAAGACCGCCACCGAGGCTACGCGGGCGGCGCATGCAGCCATGGCGGCGGCTCTGCCCGCCGATGACGGCGGCGACTTCGTGCTGGCAAAGCGCGGCTTCGTCGGCTCGATCCCCGACGCTGACGTGCCCGGCGCCTGGAGCCAACGTCCCTTCGCCTTTCTGGAGGGCGAGCGGCCCGACACAGTGAACCCCAGCCTCTGGCGGCAGGCGCGGCTAAACGCCCATCATGGCCTGTTCGAGGTGACGCCCGGCGTCTACCAGGTGCGCGGCTTCGACATCTCCAACATCACCTTCATCGAAGGCGAGACCGGCTGGATTGTCATCGATCCGCTGACCTCGGCCCAGCCTGCGGCGGCGGCGCTGAAGCTGCTGCGCGACGAGAAGGGCGACCGGCCGGTCAGCGCGGTGATCTACACCCACAGCCACGTGGACCACTACGGCGGCATCCTGGGCGTGGCCTCGCCGGAGGAGATCGCCGCGGGCCTGCGGATCATCGCCCCCGAGGGCTTCCTGCAGGCGGCCGTCGCCGAGAACGTCCTGGCCGGCAATGTGATGAGCCGACGGGCGACGCACATGTACGGCGGCCTGCTGCCCAAGGATCCGCAGGGCCACGTGGACTCCGGCCTCGGCAAGGGCACGTCCACTGGCCGTGTCGCCCTGGTGGCGCCCACCGAGTCCATCACCCACACCGGCCAGACCCTGACGGTCGACGGGATCGAGATCCGCTTCCAGGTGACCCCGGACACCGAGGCGCCGGCCGAGATGAACTTCTTCTTTCCGAAGTTCGGCGCGCTGTGCATGGCGGAGAACTGCACCTGCCACCTGCACAATCTGTACACGCCGCGCGGGGCCCAGGTTCGCGACGCCAAGGCCTGGAGTTTCTACATCGACGAGGCGCTGGCGCTGTTCGGTGCGGATACCAGGGTGATGTTCGCCAGCCACCATTGGCCACGCTGGGACGCCGGTCCGGTCCGGCGGTTCCTCACCCAGCAACGCGACCTCTACAAATACATCCACGACCAGACGCTGCGGATGGCCAACCACGGGCTCAACGCCACCGAGATCGCCGAGGTGCTGCGGCTGCCGCCGACCCTGGAAGCCGAGTGGCATACCCGCAGCTACTACGGAACGCTCAGCCACAACGCCAAGGCGGTCTACCAGCGCTACCTAGGCTGGTTCGACGGCAATCCGGCCAACCTGCACAAGCACCCGCCCGAGGCGGCGGGCCGGCGCTATGTGGCGGTCATGGGCGGGGCAGAGCGGTTGCTGGCGCAGGCGCGCGAGGCGTTCACGGCGGGCGACTACCGCTGGGTCGCCGAGCTGGTCGGCCATCTGGTGTTCGCCGATCCGGCCAACCTGGAAGCCCGGGCCCTGCAGGCCGACGCCTTCGAGCAGATGGGCTATCAGGCGGAGTCCGGGCCCTGGCGCGACTTCTACCTGACTGGCGCCCAGGAGCTGCGCAATCCCAGGCCGCCCAGCGCCACGCCCCGCCAGGCCTCGGCCGGCCAGCTGCGCACCATGCCCACCGACAACGTGCTGGATTCGCTGTCGGTGCGGCTGAACGGGGAGAAGACCGGGGCGACGGAGATCGCGTTCACGGCGGTCTTCACCGACACCGGGGAGCGTTTCGCAGTCTGCGTCGAGAACGCGGTCCTGCACCACCGGCCCGGAGAGGGCGGGCCGCAGGTCGAGCTGACCCGGGACCTTCTGGTCGATCTGGTGCACGGCGCGAAGACCCCCGACGAGGTTGCGCTGGAGGGCCCGGGCGCGGGCGCGCTGGTCAGCCTGCTGGCGCTCCTGGATCGCTTCGACCTCTGGTTCGAGATCTCGGCCCCCTAGAGAACGACAGCTTGAAGTGGATACCGGTTCAAGCGCCCGTCGGTGTTCCGGTGACACTTTACTTAACCCCCAACGCGCCGCTTTTTGGGGGTTAAGTAAAGTGTCACCGAAACGTGGGCTGTCTGACGCGCAACCGGAATGCGCGCTTCCGGGCGCCGAGCCTTCGGCTGCTGTCGACCCATTGCGGCCGTTGGGAGAGGCCGCTTTCGGGGCCGAGGCCAACGACCGCTCCTGGCGCTACAACGATGTCCAGCCGATTGCGTGCTCCCCACGCGGCGTCTAGCTTCTCTCCGTCATTGGGGGTGAGCATGTACGGACGGATTCTTGCGCTGGTCATCATGTGCACATTTGCGAGTCCGTCGCTGGCGGCGGAGCCCCGGGCTCGCGATCTCGGTGTACCGTTCGATGGCGCCCCTGGGCCCCTCAATGCGATCACGGATGTCGCAGGGGTAGAAGTGGGGTTCAAATCCCTGGTCACGGGCGACGGCCTTCTGTTGCGAGGCAAGGGGCCGGTCCGGACCGGCGTCACCGCCATCCTTCCGCGCGGCAAGACCGATGCGCGGTCAGTGTTCGCCGGATACTTCGCGGGTAACGGCAACGGCGACATGACCGGCACGCACTGGGTGGACGAAAGCGGTGTTCTCGAAACGCCGATCCTGATCACCGGCACAGGCAGCGTGGGCGTGGTGCGGGATGCGGCGTTCAAGTGGCTCACCGAGCGCCGCCGTGACGCCTTCTTCTGGTACCCCGTTGTGGGTGAGACGGCCGATGTGCCACTGCACGACATGGGTGGCCACCACGTCACCACGAAGGACGCTCTCGACGCCCTGGACGGCGCCCGCCCAGGCCTCGTCGCCGAGGGTAACGTCGGCGGCGGCGTGGGTATGGTCTGCAACGGCTTCAAGGGCGGCACGGGAACGGCATCACGCCGGCTGTCCGCACAGGCCGGCGGCTATACGGTGGGCGTGCTCGTGCAGTGCAACTACGGCTCGGCCCATGGCCTCAGGATTGCGGGTATTCCGGTGGCGCGCGAGATGAAACTGCAGCCGCACTGCGTGACCAAGCTGACCTCGCCGCCGCAGTCGATCTTCGGGCAGACGGCGCAGCTCTGCGATCCGAAGCTGCTGGCCATCGCCGACGCACCCGACCGGGAGCATCGCGGCTCCATCATCATCGTCATTGCGACCGACGCTCCGCTGACGCCGGATCAGCTGAAGCGCCTGGCGCGCCGGGGCGCGGTCGGGCTGGGCCGGCTGGGCGCTTACGAGGCCAACGGCTCGGGCGACATCTTCATCGCCTTCTCCACCGCCAATCCCGATGCCGACGACGGCAACTGGGAAGCGGATCCAAGCAAGCCAGCCGCCATCTCCCGGCTGACCAGCGAGGCCACGAACCCTCTGCTGGAAGCGACGGTGCAGAGCGTGGAAGAGGCGGTCGTCAATGCCATGGTGGCGGCGCGGACGATGACCGGCGCCGACTATTGGACCGTCTCGGCCATGCCTCACGATCAACTGCAGCAGGTGCTGCGCGCGCATGGGATGCTGGTTCCACCTGCGCGGTAGTCATCCCCGTTCGCGACCAACGTCCGCTTGTTGGCCCGAACCCAACGGTTAGAATCGACCCGAAGCGGACATAAGCCAGCCGGGCGATGCCCCACGATTGAGATGCCGACAGGTCCAGAACTCGGCATTAGCGAGTGAAGAAATACTCTAAGGCGCTCTCAGCTTAGCCTCGACCGCCGCCACCAGCGGGTTGAACTGCGGCAGCCAGTTCAGGAAATAGAGGATCAGAAGTCCAAGGATCAAATACATCCAACGCCCCCTCGGGACGACGCAGGCCAGAACCACCAGGACGAAATAGCTCCAGCTGATCCAGTTCATGGGAAAGGGGTAGGCGCGGTCGGCGGCCTGCCAGGCCCACACGGTGCCTGTCGCGGCGATCAGGTTGATCGACAGGATGATCCCGAACACGAGCCGTCGCCGGGCCCAGAAATGCTCGTCCAGCGAGGCCCAGCCCGAGAAGTCGCGCGGGAACACGACCGAGGCGGCGACATAGTAGGTCATGGCCATCACCATGCCGACCACCAGAATGCCGAAGCCGAAGTCAATGCGCCGCCAGTCCTGCCAGGCCACAGCCCAGAAGCCGGCTACGTCAAGCGCTATGAAGACGGCGAGCATGGGGGTCAGCCAACCCACCTTGACCTCTCCACGCTCGTGGACCGTGCGGGCGATACCGGAGGCGATCTCGGCCACCGAGAGGCCGAGGATCAGCCCGTAGAAGCTGAAGAAGAACTCGAAATCGCTCAAAGTGCCGCCCATCTCAGGAAAGAGAGGACATTGACGGCCATCATGAGCAGCAGCAGGCCGATATTGGAAGGCTTGTTCCGGGTCAGCGAAATGGCCGCGACGCAGGCGAAGAAAACCAAAGGTTGCCAGCTTTGCGACAGGTCAAGCCAGAATGCGAGGCGTTCGGCGCGGCCCGCAGCCGTCATGGCGGGGATCGCCTCGAACATAACCAGCCCGGCCACCGCAATGCCGATCATGACCAGTCGGCGGTGGCGCATATAGACCGCATCGAGATCGGGCTCGCGCGACAGGTCCCGCGGGAATACGACCGAGGCGGCGATGTAATAGAGGGACGCCGCACCGAGGCTGAGGACGATGACGACATAGTCCAGCGGACGATCACTGAAGAATCTGTAGGCCGCCATCCAGAAACCGCACAGATCCGTGAGCAGCACAAGGGCTAGCAGGGGTGTCAGCACGCCGATCCGGACGCCTTTGGAATCATGGACGAGACGCGAGATCCCCGCCACGACCTCCACCACCGACAGGCCCAAAACCAGCCCGTAGAGGGTGAAGAAGAACTCGAACGCGCTCATGCCGTCATGCCGGGCAGGGAGGTGACGAAGTCGCGCAGATTTGGAAGAATCAGCAGGACGAGCAGCACGAGGATCAGGCGACGATCTTTGGCCACCATCACGGCCAGCGCCGCCAGGATGAACAGCACTGGCGACCATAACTGAGCGGGGTCCGTCCACTTGGCGAGGACTGCGACCCGACCGGCCTCGCTGAACAACGGCAGCATATCGAAGGCCAGCACGCCGGTGACGATCATCGCGCCCATAACCAGTCGCCGATGCCGCATGAAAACCGCGTCGAAATCCGGCTCAGCCTTGAAATCCCTCGGAAAGACGACCGAGGCGGCGACGTAGTAGATGCACGATATGGCGATGGAGATGACCAGCACGGCATAGGACAGGTCGTAGCTCTGCAACCGGTCATAGGCGCTGACCCAGAACCGCGCGAGGTCGAGAAGCATGAAGACGGCCAGCGTCGGCGTCAGCAGCCCGACCATGACGTGCCGCCGGTCGTGGGCGAGACGCGCGAACCCCGACACGATCTCGACCACCGACAGCCCCATCACCAGGCCGTAAAGGGTGAAGAAGAATTCGAACGCGCTCAAACTGCCCCCCGGCTACAACCCATACGGTCAAGCTACTTCCGGATCGTCGTTCCGTCACCGTTGAAACCGAGGCCGGACACATCCTGGCCGCTGAGGGATGCGGCAGACAGGGGGTTCCGGTGGCCTTCAACGTCGTACGTGTGTTGTCACCATAAGATTTCAACCGCGAAACCACGCGAACTTTCGCGAACGCGTCCATGTGGCCGCGACCGCCATGCAGCGAGAACTAGTGGGTTAAGTCTGAGAATGTTTCGCTGTAGCTGCGCCAGCTGCTGGCGATGCCCATATTGAACCCGTATCGAATATTCACCACGACATTCTGGTCCGGAGCCGGTGGGTGGCGCGCCACCAACGCCTTGCCCAGTTTGCGGGCCTCAGCCTTGGGGTCGGCGGGCCAGGCCTTCAGCCGCGCGTTGAGGACAAGATTTCGGGAAACAGTCCGCCCGCTTCGGGTGGTAATCATGACGGTCGAGCTGTCCGCGATGGTACTGCTCTGGACCTCGGGAAGAGCGTTAACAGCGCCCAGCGCCGACATCATCTCGGCCAATGGACGCGGCAATTGCGTGAGCGTGTACGCAGTCAGGCCCGTCGTGATGACCGCAACGCCCACTACGATGCCGATCGCCACTCGGACATGGGTTGTCCCGCCCGACGTACCGGGCGCGGCGGTGCGGTCTGAGCGAACTACGACCGTCCCGGTCAGGAGGTCATGCGCCAATCGCCGGGTTGGTCGATTGAATATCAAAAGGTAGAGCTGCGCCAGGCCGAGGCCAAAGAGCGTCACACCCGCAAACGCGACAACCACGAGGTTGGCGGGCGTCAGCGTAAGTTCAATTCCGTTGCAGGCCATAGGGGCTACAAGGACTAGGCCCCGAACGAGGGAACGCCCCAGCGAGATCTGTCCACCCTCTAGGCTCACAACCCGCAGCTTCAGCAGCCGCTGGGCGGGTGTGCTTCCACCGAGCATCTTGCTCCCGAAGGCCCCGAAGTAGACCGTGGCCAAGCCGAGGCCCAGCAGTCGCGCCCATTCTCCCAGGCCCGCCAGTAGATCGAAGGCCGCAAATCCGATGAGTGCCCCGACAATGCCGAGGATCGTCGTATCGATGACGAAGGCGCCCAATCGGCGCCAGAAGCCCGGGTGTGCGCCCGCGCTCTCAGTGAGCGTGTCCATTCAGATACCCCTCTCCCCGGCCCCCACTCTAGCCGGCACGACATTCTTTGCAACTTGACCGCGAAGGCGCGCGGGCCGCTACTTTTCCCCAGCTGCGCGCCCGCGTCCGCAATCCCCTGCGGTTTTCCGGAAAATCGGCTTGCGCTGACCGTCGATAGGTCTATATTGGGTTTTGCTCGAAATGAGCATAACCACCGGTGTCAAGGTTCCAACGGCCTCGACGCCTTTTACAGGCCCCAGTAATGCTCATTTTGAGCATAAGAAGGGTTACAATGGCCGCCGACGGATTTCAGTTCGCGTTCACCCCCGAGGTCGAAACCTCGACCGCCCCGCTGTGGGAGAAGGTCAAGCAGCACGTCACGCCGATGGAATGGCGCCGGCAGGCGCCGCTGATCGCCGAGATCAACCGGCTGAAGCAGGCGAAGAACGCCGTCATCCTGGCGCACAACTACATGACGCCCGAGATCTTCCACGGCGTCGGCGATTATGTGGGCGACAGCCTGGGACTGGCCAAGGAGGCCGCGCGTTCCGACGCTGCGGTGATCATCCAGGCCGGCGTCCACTTCATGGCCGAGACCTCCAAGATCCTGTCGCCCGAAAAACGCGTCCTGATTCCCGATCTGCGCGCCGGCTGTTCGCTGGCCAGCTCGATCACCGGCGCCGATGTGCGGCTGATCAAGCAGCGCTATCCGGGCCTGCCGGTGGTGACCTACGTCAACACCAGCGCCGAGGTGAAGGCCGAGACCGACATCTGCTGCACCAGCGCCAACGCCGTTCAGGTGGTGGAAGAGGCCGCGCGCCTCTGGGGCGTCGACCGGGTGATCCTGATCCCGGACGAGTTCCTGGCCCGCAACGTCGCCCGCCAGACAGACATCAAGATCATCGCCTGGCAGGGCCGCTGCGAGGTGCACGAGCGTTTCAACGCCGCCGACATCCTGGAGCTGCGCGCAGCTTACCCCGACGCCGAGATCCTGGCGCACCCGGAATGCCCCACCGACGTGATCGAGGCGTCGGACTTCACCGGCTCCACCGCCGCCATGACCGACTATGTCGCCAAACGCCGCCCCAAGCGGGTGGTGATGATCACCGAATGCTCGATGGCCAGCAATGTGGCCGCCGACTCGCCGGAGACCCAGTTCATCGGCCCCTGCAACCTGTGCCCGCACATGAAGCGGATCACCCTGGAAAACATCTACGAGACCCTGGTCCACGATCGCTATGAGGTGACGGTCGATCCGGCCATCGCCGATCGCGCGCGGCTGGCGGTCCAGCGGATGATCGACCTGCCGCCGCCGGCGGTGCCCGCGCGCTACGATCTGGTCAAGGCGCGCCACCACGTCGACGTGGAACTGATCTGATGGAGCGCTTGCGCCATGATGGCGTTGTGGTGGTCGGCGCGGGCCTCGCGGGCCTGAGCGCGGCCCTGAACGCCGCACCGGCCCAGGTTCTGGTCCTTACTGACGCCCCCTTGAGCCACGGTTGCTCGTCCGCCTGGGCGCAAGGCGGCGTGGCTGCAGCGCTCGGCGCCGATGACGCGCCGGCCCTGCACGCGGCAGACACCGTGGCGGCCGGCGCCGGTCTGGTCGTCGCCGACGTCGCCCGCCTGCTGGCCGAGGATGGCCCCGCCGCGGTCCGCCATCTCGCCGCCCTTGGCGCGCCGTTTGACCGCACCGCCGATGGCGGCTTCGCCCAGAGCCTGGAAGCCGCGCACAGCCGCGCCCGCGTGGCCCGCGTCAAAGGCGATCAGGCCGGGCGCGCGATCATGGATGCTGTGGTCGTGGCCGTGCTGGCCGCGCAGCATATCGAGGTCAGGACGGGCGCCCACCTCACCGGCCTGCTGCAGGCCGCCGACGGGCGCATCCGGGGCGTCGTCGCCCAGATCAAGGGCCGCAGCGTCGAGATCACCGCCCGGTCGGTGATCCTGGCGACCGGCGGGATCGGCGGGCTCTATGCGGTCACCACCACCCCGGCCGAGCTTCAGGGCGAGGGTCTTGGGCTGGCGGCCATGGCGGGGGCGGTGATTGCTGATCCCGAGTTCGTCCAGTTCCACCCCACCGCGATTGATATCGGCCGTGATCCCGCGCCGCTGGCCACCGAGGCCTTGCGCGGCGAAGGCGCCACCCTGGTCAATGGCGACGGGGAACGCTTCATGGCGGCCTATCACGTCGATGCCGAGATGGCGCCGCGCGATGTGGTAGCCCGCGCCATCCACGCCGAGCGCGAGGCGGGCCGGGGCGCTTTCCTGGACGCCCGCGCCGCTGTGGGTGCGCACTTCCCCGACGAATTCCCGGCTGTCTTCGCCGCCTGCCTGGGCGGCGGCATTGACCCCCGCACCCAGCTGATCCCGGTGGCGCCCGCTTGCCACTACCATATGGGCGGGATCGCCACAGACAGCGACGGTCGCACCTCTTTGCCCGGCCTCTATGCCGCCGGCGAGTGCGCCTCAACCGGCGTGCACGGCGCCAATCGACTGGCGTCGAACTCATTGCTGGAAGCTGCGGTGTTCGGGGCCAGGGCTGGACGCGCCGCCGCCGCCGAGGCGCCGGTCACGGGAGCTACAGCGCCCGTCATGGCGGCCGACCTGGCGCCGGGCGACCTGCAGACCCTGCGCCAGGCGATGAGCCGCGACGCCGGAGTCATTCGCGATGCAGCCGGGCTCCAGCGCTTGCTGGACCTGATCGACCAGCTGGAGATCGCCGGCGGTCGCAGCGCCCCGCTGGTCGCCGCACGCCTCGTGGCGGCCTGCGCCCTTGCACGTCACGAGAGCCGGGGCGGCCACTACCGCACCGACTTCCCGGAACACGCGACGGCAGAACGCACATTCGTGACGCTGGATCAGGTCACCCACCCCAATCTGAAGTTCGCCGCCGAATGATCGAGCCCCTGCCCGACCTGCTGGTCGCCCCCATCGTCCGCGCCGCCCTGGCCGAGGATCTGGGGCGCGCCGGCGACATCACGGCCATGGCCTGCATCCCGGCCGATGCGCGCTTGACGGCGGTGTTCAACGCCCGGCGCGGCGGCGTGGTGGCGGGCCTGTCGTGCGTGCGGCTGGCCATCGCCGAGCTGGATCCGACGGCCACATTCACCCCGATGGCGACCGAAGGCCAGACCATCAGCGCGGGAACCGCCCTGGCCCATGTCAACGGCGCCGCCCGGGCGATCCTGTCGGCGGAGCGCACAGGCCTTAACCTGCTGGGCCGCCTCTGCGGCATCGCAACCCTGACCCAGGACTTCGTACACGCCGTGAAAGGCACCCAGGCCCGGATCACCGACACCCGCAAGACCACGCCTGGCCTGCGGGCGCTGGAAAAGTACGCCGTGCGCTGCGGCGGCGGGACCAACCATCGCTTCGGCCTGGATGACGCCATCCTCATCAAGGACAACCACGTGGTCGCCTGCGGTTCGGTGGGTGAGGCCGTGCGCCGCGCCAAGGCCTTCGCCGGTCACCTGGTCAAGGTCGAGGTCGAGGTGGACAGTCTGCTCCAGCTCCAGGAAGCATTGGGCCACGATCCTGACGTCATCATGCTCGACAACTTCACGCTCGAGGACATGGCCGAGGCGGTGAAGATCACGGCGGGCCGGGTGGTGCTGGAGGCGTCTGGCGGGGTCACCCTGGATACCGTCCGCGCAATCGCTGAAACCGGCGTCGACGTGATCAGCGTCGGCGCCCTGACCCACTCGGCCAGAGTGCTCGACATCGGGCTGGATGCGGTGGGCAACTAGGCGACAGCGCCTAGCTCGTCGCAGCCGCCGCCTTGGCCGCCGCCGTTCGCGCGTCGGCCATTTCCGCCATGCGCGCCTTGATTTGCGCCAGAACCTCCGGACGGGCCAGCTCCGGGCGTCCGGAGTTGAACGGCGGCGCCGGCGCATACTCCAGACCAAGCTGCACCGCCTCGGCATAGTCCTGCCCCGCCAGTTCGGCCAGCATGGTCAGGGCGAAGTCGATCCCGGCCGTCACGCCGCCGCCGGTGAAGACATTGCCGTCGCGAACCACGCGTTCGTCGGAAACGATCGCGCCGAACTCGGACAGTTGGTCGCGCCAGGCCCAGTGCGACGTGGCCCGTTTGCCCTTCAGGAACCCCGCCGCGCCCAGGATCAGTGACCCGGTGCACACCGATGTCAGATAGGTCGCTCCCGCGCCGAGGCGAGCGATCTCGGCCATGAAGGCGGGATCAAGCATGGCGTCAGTGGTGCCGAACCCTCCCGGCACGCACAGCAGATCGCAGCGCTCCAGCTTGGCGAGGTCGGCCAGGTTCGAGAACCGCAGGCCTTCGGCGTCAATGTCCTGTCCCCCCATCGAGGCGACGACCACGTCGGCGTTCGGGGTGCGGACCAGCACCTGGTGAGGTCCTGTGAAATCGAGATGGGTCACGCCGGGATACAGCGCAAAGACGATCTGGAATCTGGACATCCAAGGTCTCCTGAGAGTTGACGGACAGGATCTAGACGGCGCATGGTTTGGCTGAAATGACGTTATTCCCACATTTTCTGCCATGAGCCGCCGCCTCGCCCTGGTGATCTTTCCGAACTTCCAGTTGCTGGACGTCGCGGGACCCATCGCCGTATTCGAGATCGCGGAACGCTTGCGGCCCGGAAGCTACGATCTGACGGTCGAAGCGGTCGAAAGTGGCCAGATCCCCAGCTCCTCAGGCGTCTGCCTCGCCGCCCGACCGCTCAGCCAGGGCCCCCTCCACACGGTGATGGTCTCGGGTGGAGACGGCACGCGAGATGTCGAGAGTCTGCAGGGCATCGTCCGATGGCTGCGCGCCGTCGAGGTGCAGCGCCCCACCAGCGTCTGTTCCGGCGCCTATCTGCTGGCCGAAGCCGGCCTTCTGGACGGACGTCGCGCCACCACGCACTGGAGCCGGACCGACGACTTCGCCCGCCGCTATCCCAGGGTGAAACTCGACGCCGATCGCATTTTCATCCGGGATGGGGACGTCTGGACCTCGGCAGGAATCACCGCCGGCATCGATCTGGCCCTGGCGCTGGTGGAGGACGACCTGGGCGTGGAGGTGGCCCGCATGGTCGCTCAGGCGCTGGTGGTTCATCAGCGTCGGCCCGGCGGCCAGTCGCAGTTCTCTGCGCTCATCGATCTGGGCGGGCGGACGGGACGCTTCGGCCCGCTGATGGACTGGGCCCGCGCCAATCTGGCATTGCCGCTCACTGTGGAGCAACTGGCCGACCAGGCGGCGATGAGCCCGCGCAACTTCGCCCGCGCCTTTGTGGTCGAGACCAGCACGACCCCGGCCAAGGCGGTGGAACGGCTGCGGCTGGAAGCGGCGCGCGCGGCGGTCGAGAACGGTTTCGACCCGATCGACCGCATTGCCGAGGCTGTCGGGTTCGGCGACCCCGAACGCATGCGCCGCGCCTTCTTGCGCGCCTTCGGCCTGCCCCCTCAGGCGCTGCGCCGATCAGCGCGAGGCTAGATCTTTCCGGCCAGCGCCTTCAGCCGCCCAGGCGAACCAAGCCTCAGGAGGTCGAGACGGTCGCCGACTGCGGCGCCGAAAGCGCTGCGGCCTCCGTCGGCTTGGGCGCAGGGGCTGAGACCGGGGCAGGCTTGGTCAGCATGTCCGACGTCGGCCGAAGGGAAGCTTCGATAGCGTTTTCGACCAGATCAGGCGCCACGTTCAGGTCCGCGGGCAGCCCGGCAGCGCCAGAGATCAGAACGACGTTCTCGGATTTGGTTACGTCACGCGCCGCGACCTGAACACGGTAGGGGGACAGCTTGTAGAAAACATGGGTGCCGACCTGGGCCACCCGCAACATGGACGGCGCCCAGAACGGCGAGACCGCCGTGGTGTGGAAATGGGTTGCGCGCCCGATGTCCGCGCCGGATGCGCCGGCCAGGGTGCGCCGCGCCACGCTGCGGGACCGCTCCCAGGCCTCGGTATCACGCAGGCGCTTCATCGAGCCATCGCAGGTAAAGCTGAACTGGCAGCCTGATCGGCCGGCACCCTGGAAGACGACGCCGCAGACCGTCTTCGGATAGGCTGGATGGCTGACGCGGTTCATGACCACCTGGGCCACCGCTGCCTGACCCCGGGCGCTTTCGCCACGGGCCTCGTAGTAGATAGCTTCGGTCATGCATTCGAGATCAGCCCGGCGCATAGCCCTGGCCGCGCCGCGGTCATTGCCAAAACGGATCGCCACGATCTGTGCGTCAGCACCGGCGCGGAAGCCGTACTGCTCCAGACCCACGCGAAGCCCCCGCCCCTGAGCCTCCAGGTGCGAGCCGGTGTAGCCCGTGGCCGCAGCCTCGGCCATGAGAATGGCTTCTGCACGCTCGGCGA
>NZ_JBILRO010000227.1:0-5659 GCF_044372605.1 Phenylobacterium sp. | reverse complement strand
TTCTGTTTCACCCCACCCATGGCGTTGGCGCCGATGGCCTCGATGCGAACCTGTTCCAGCCCGTCGTAGATCGGCTGCCCGGCGCCCGTTTGCGGGCGGCTCCTGGCGTGGGCGACGGGATCGTGGTGGGCGACACGCAGCGCCATCTGGTCGGCCAGACCCCGGATCCGCGCGGCGTCGGCCGGTGTCAGGTCGCGGGGCGGATGCGGCAGAACCGCCCGATTGCCGGTGAGTAGCGGACCTTCACCGGAGAAGACAATCTCCAGATCGTCGGACTCCGCCAGGGATCGCGCCGCGTGAGCGAGCGCGCGCTTGAAGGGTTCCAGGGGGCTTTCCGGATTCTTGGCCATGCAGGTCGTTCAATAGATCACCCGGGGCGGCGCGTGAAACAGGGAATTACGAAGCAGGGAACACTCACGCTCCGGCGGGGTTCTCCAGGCTAAGGGCGAAAGCCGCCTGTTCAAGGAGAACGACAATGTTGAAGTGGGCTCTGATCTTCGCGGTGATCGCCATCATCGCAGGCGTGCTGGGTTTCGGCGGCATCGCGGGCGCAGCCGCCGGCATCGCCAAGCTGCTGTTCCTGGTCGCTATTATCGTATTCGTGGTCTTTGTCGTATTGGGCGTGTTTGCGGGCAGGAAGCTCTCGGGGGGGTAGTCGGCATCCCCTGTCGCCTGGGCGGCGGGGGAGGGGGCAAGGTCCTACTGCTTCGCCAGCCAGGCCTTGCCCTGCGAACCCACCAGGTCCACCAGATTGCCCATGGCGATGTTGGCGTCGATCAGGTGCAGGCCCCAGTCGGCCGCGATCTGGCCGCCAGGCCCCACCACATCACCGGCGATGGTGTCCGCGCGCGGGTCGGCCGGATCGGCGTTCACATGGGCTTCGAGGTAGTTGTACCCGCCTTTTGACACGCACTCGCCGGTCAGGAGGCCGGGCAGGGCCACGAACGGCGTCTTCGGGTTTGGCTGGCCTTTCACCCAAGCGGGCGGCGCGGCCGAGGAGTCGGCGATCTCGGCTGCGGTGTTGGACAGATAGGCCTTCAGCTCGCCTTTTCCGCCGCCCAGCGCCGCGGGGTTTGTGCAGACAGCTTCCATGGCCGGGTTTGCGACGCGCCCGAAGCGGGTGTTGGCGGGCGGCGGCACGGTGTCGCGGAAGGTCGCGTAGGCGATCACGCAACCGGTCTGGCTGGCGCTCTTGCACGTCGGGATGGACTTGAAGGTTCCGGTGTCCTTGCCTTTTTCCACGCCCAGGCTCGTGCCCAGCAGCATCGCGGAGATGATCTGCTTCTGAACGGGTTTGCCGTCGATCTCGGCGGCGATCAGCCGGGCCAGAACGCCCGAGCCCTGGGAGTGGCCTACCAGCACCACGCCGCGCCCCTTGTTGTCGTGTGTCAGGTAGTGGTTCCAGGCGTCGAGCACGTCGTTGTACCCCACCTGGCGAACCGCCGGATCGGCTGACCCCGGCATCGGCGTTCCGGCGCTGGCCGCGCGCAAAGCGGTTAGCGTGAACTGACGATAGAGCGGCGCAAAGATCCGGCATTTCGAGCCCAGCCGCGCCAGCTGGGCGCGGACGACGTTCAACTCCTCGGGACCTGCGATCATGTCCGAGACGACGCCCTTGTCGTTCGAGACCGTCGGATAGACGTAGAAGCAATCCACCGGCGCCTTGGGGTCGGCCTTGAAGGCTTCGACAGACATCGCGCCATTGGCCTTGATCACCGTCGCCGTCATGTCGACCGCGCAGGCGTCCCCCGCCTTGCCCGGATTGCAGAGCCAGGTCTCGGGCTTGGCGTAGTCGTTCTGGACGGAGGCGGTCGGCTGGGCCAGAGCCGCCGTGGCGGTCAGTCCGATGGCCAGGGCCAGGGCCAGTGTTCTGGTGATCATGTCGTCTCCCCAAACGCTCTTGTTCTTCGAATTCCGGGTACGATCATCGCAAGGTCAGGAAAAGAGGTCTAGCCTCGTTCATGATGGGACTGGTTCGGCGCGCTAAGCTGGCGCGACATCCGGGAGACGCATATGGCCACCGAGAAGCCTGCCAGCTGGCCAACGCGGGCCTGGGCTGCGTTCGCAGGGGGGCTGCGATCCCCGAAACCTTCCGGACCAGATCAACCGCGAGAACGTGGATGAACTGAAGGTGGCCTGGACCTTCCGCACCGGCGAACCAGATCACCGCAGCTCCGAGGACATGAACACCCCGATGCAGGTGGGTGATCGCGTCTATGTCTGTCCGCCCGGCAACGTGGTGATCGCGCTAGACGCGGACACCGGCAAGGAGATCTGGCGGCATGACCCGAAGGTGAAGAAGGGTTTCTGGAACCGCTGTCGTGGCGTGGGCTACCGGGATGGAACCCAGCCGCGGGTCGCCGTGTCTGCCGACATTCCGGCCGCGCCGGTCGTCACCAGGGCAGTGGTTGCCAAGTCGGCGCCTTGCCTCGCATCGCCGGCCCTTGCCCAGGCCGCCGTCGCGTCGGCAGCCCCGCTGTGCCGTCGTCGCATTCTGGTCTCGACGATCAACGCCCAGTTGATCGCGCTGGATGCCGCTACAGGCGTACCCTGTCCGGGCTTTGGCGTGGACGGCAAGGTGGACCTCTCCACCGGCAAGTTGCTGTGGCAGGGACGATTGCCGGTGGGCGCGGGCGGCACGCCGATGAGCTATCTGTCGCCCAAGACCGGCAAGCAGTATGTGGTGGCCTCTGCCGGCGGCGCGCGACTGCGCCCTGCCAGGGGCGACTACGTGATAGCCTACGCCTTGCCGTAGAGCGCCCCAGGGGGAAGATGATGGCCGCGAAAGTAAAGTTCCTGCTCTTTTGCCTGATCGTTCTGGCGCTGCCGGGCGGACTGATGGCGCTGGACGATCCCCGGATGGCGGATCTGGGCAAGCTGGTGATGATCCTCAGTCCGGCTCTGGCCGGCCTTGTCCTTAACTGGGGTCTGGGCAAACGGGACGGCCCGATCCGGTGGCGCGAAGTCGGGTTGGCGGGCTTGATCACGCTTTCCATCGCGGGGCTGGCGCTGGCGGTTGCGTTGCTGGCCGGCGCTGCGGGATTCAGCGGCCAGGTCCGGACAATGCCGGACGCGGCCACCCTGATCGGAGCCACGTTGCTGACCAGCGTGCTCGAGGAACTCGGTTGGGCCGGCGGCGGACTGGCCCTGGCGCTCAAGGCGTTTGGCCGGCGTATCGGCGTGCTGATCCTGGGGCTTGTCTGGGCCGCCTGGCACCTGATCCCGACATTCCTGAAGGTCGGCCTCTTCCCGGATCTGGAGGCCGCGCCACCGTTGATGCTGGTCGTCTTCGTGATCGCCTGCCTCATTTACCGCGAACTGCTGACCCGGTTTGTCGAGCGGAGCGGGTCCTGGCTTGGCGCCGCGGCGGGCCACGCGGCGCCCAATGTGCTGCTGACGGCCTTTGTGGCGTTCTCCGGTCTTGTGGTTCTGCAGAAGCCCGAGGCCTGGCCGCTGTTCCCGGCGCCCGGCGGGGTCGTGTTCGCCGCGCTGGCTCTGGCGGCGGTATGGTTTCTGATCCGAAGAAATGGGGCTTCGCGCGCGGCGCCCGCTGAGTGAGTATGCGCCCATGACAAGTACGCTCCCCAACGCCGGAACCGACTGGCCGACCCTCAAGGCCCGCATGGCCGACTACGCGACCGGTGACGTCGCCTGGCGCGATGGAAAAACAGCCGTCTATGTGTTCAACGCCGGCCCCGAAGTCGAGCAGGTGCAGAAGGAGGCCTACGCCCTCTTCATGTCCGAGAACGGCCTGGGCCCGGCCGCCTTCCCCAGCCTCAAGCGCATGGAGGACGAGGTGGTGAGTTTTGGCCTGTCGCTCCTGCATGGGCCGGAGGGCGCGTCCGGCGCCATCACCTCGGGCGGCACGGACTCCATCACCATGGCAATGAAGGCGGCCCGGGACTATGCGCGTAAGGAAAAGGGCGTCACCGGACCGCTCAACATCGTCCTGCCCAGATCGGCCCACCCGGCGTTCGACAAGGCGGCCTCGGTCATGGAGATCGAGGTGCGCCGCACGCCGATCATCGGCTTCCTTGCCGATCCGGTGGCCATGGCGGCAGCGTGCGATGCTTCGACCATGATGATCGTGGGTTCGGCGCCTTCATTCCCCTATGGCCTGATCGACCCGATCGAGGCGCTTTCGGACCTGGCCCTGGCGCGCGGCCTGTGGCTGCATGTGGACGCCTGCGTCGGCGGCTACATCGCCCCCTTCGTCCGCATGAATGGCGAAGACATCGCGCCCTTTGATTTCGAGGTCCCCGGCGTGCGGTCCATGTCCGCCGACCTTCACAAGTACGGCTACTGCGCCAAGGGCGCCTCGACCGTCCTCTTTCGCGATGCGGCCCTGCAGAAATTCATGATCTTCGACTTCAGGGATTGGCCGGGCGGGCGGATGATCACCCCTACCCTGGCCGGCACGCGCCCGGGCGGCGCCATCTCGGCGGCCTGGGCGGTGATGAACTTTCTGGGCGTGGCCGGCTATCGTGAAAAGCAGGGCCAGGTCACGGCCGCGCGGGCGAAGATCGCTGCGGGCGCCGAGGCGCTGGGCTTCAAGGTGCTGGGCCAACCCAAGCTGGGCATCCTGGCCTTCAACCATCCCGAGGCGGACAGCGTGGCCGTCTGGTCCAAACTACGCGAGCGAGGCTGGTTCACCAGCCTGGCCACCGAGCCCAAGAGCCTGCACCTGATGCTGTCGCCGTTCCATCTGCAGGTGGCGGATACATACCTGACGGACCTGGCGTGGGCGCTGGGTGAGGTGAGGGGCGTCGCGACACAAGGCGCCGATGAAGTCAGGTACTCCTGATCCCAAGCGGGCGTCAGGCTCTACGCCACACGCACCCGCGCCGTGCTTTCCGGCAGTTCAGTCCCGAACGCGCGCTGGTAAAACTCGGCCACGGTGCCGCGCTCAAGCTCGTCGCACTTGTTGAGGAACGTCATCCGGAACGCCAGGCCAATGTCGCCGCCGAAGATCTCGGCGTTCTGGGCCCAGGTGATCACGGTGCGCGGGCTCATGACGGTGGAGATGTCGCCGTTCATGAAGGCGTTACGGGTCATGTCGGCGACCCGCACCATGGCGTTGATCGTCCGCTTGCCTTCCGCTGTCTGGTAGTTCGGCGACTTGGACAGCACGATCTCGGCTTCCACGTCGTGGGCCAGATAGTTCAGGGTGGTCACGATCGACCAGCGGTCCATCTGGCCCTGATTGATCTGCTGGGTGCCGTGATAAAGCCCTGTCGTATCGCCCAGACCGATGGTGTTGGTGGTGGAGAACAGCCGGAACCACTTGTTGGGCTGGATCACGCGGTTCTGGTCCAGCAGGGTGAGCTTGCCCTGCGCCTCCAGCACGCGCTGGATCACGAACATCACGTCCGGACGGCCAGCGTCGTATTCGTCGAACACCAGGGCGATGGGCCGCTGGATCGCCCAGGGCAGCATACCCTCGCGGAATTCTGTGATCTGTTTGCCGTCCTTCAGGACGATGGCATCCTTGCCGACCAGGTCGATACGGCTGACATGGCTGTCCAGGTTCACCCGGATCAGCGGCCAGTTGAGGCGCGCGGCCACCTGCTCGATGTGGGTGGACTTTCCGGTGCCGTGATAGCCCTGCACCATCACGCGGCGGTCGAAGGCGAAGCCCGCAAGGATCGCCCGCGTCGTC